>PKEU01000145.1 GCA_002919195.1 bacterium | reverse complement strand
GGGCAACGCTTGAGGAAAGCCGTGTGCGGGAGAACCGCACGCACGGTTTGACGGGCGGACGGAGGGGGTAACCCCTCCTCCGACCCTACTTTCCGGGGCGCCACGAGGTGTTTCAGGTCAGTCGCAGGCTTCGAAAAGCGGGCGCGAACGTCGCGAGAGCGGTGGGCCGGTCCCGGATTAAGTCTTTGCACTCCGCTGCCGGAGCAGCGTGTAAAGGATTCGCCACGCGATGAGGAAGAGACCGCCGAGAGCCATCGCCACCAGGGCAAACTGGATGGGCGCCCCCCGTTTGAGCATCAACGTGCGGATCTGCATCGCGATGGGAATGGCCAGCACCCACGGCAACAAAATGCTCCGCACGGCGACGCCCACCGAAGTGACCGCCCGCTCCCAAAAGACGCCCAGCCAAAGTCCTACGGCAATCCACGCGATGAGAAAGGGCGTGGCGGTCACCACGACGGAGCCAAAGCCGGCGAGGGTCCGGTGCTCGAGCATGCCGAACGCCGTAAAAAGCGTCACGGCGACCAGGTCGCCGATGAAAAGCGGCGTGACAAACCGCCCTCGTGGGCGGCGGCCCTGGACACTCACCCCAGATCATTCCCTTCGATGTAATCGGGTTTTCGGCCGGTAACGCCGGGCGGCGGGATGGGATCGAGGCGCCAGTGCATTTCGTGGATGCACGACCAGACGCCGTCGTCCATCTTGACCATCCAGATCAGCTGCTGCCCGGGATTGTGGATCACTGCGTCGTCGCGAACGAGAAACCACTCCCCTTGCTGGTTTCCGATCGCGGGGCGTTGATCGAGGTAACCGATGTGCCAGTCGGTGCTCTCATTTGCTCGCTCTAAGACCGTCAACTTCACGGGTTCATTCGCCATCCTTTGCTCGAGGTGTCCTTGCCGGCCAGTGAAAGGAAGCTGTGGCCGCCCTGCGTACAGGAGGATCCCACGTCCGCTTACGAGAAATGATAGCGAAAATCCTTGCTTTAAGCTTAGCATCGATCGGTTGGTCAGGGACCGGAGAAGATGGAGAAGGTCCCCCCACTGAGCTCGCTTTGACGCGCCGTGGGGGGACCTCTTTCTTTTTCACGGGAAAGGATGGGGTCAGGCATGCAGCGGGACTTGAGCGCGATGGAAGGGATGCTCTTTGATGTGCTGGTGGTGGGCGGCGGGATCAACGGCACGGCCGCGGCCCGGGATGCCGCTCGCCGGGGCCTTGTGGTGGGCTTGGTCGAAAAACACGACTTCGGCTGGGGGACGACGGCCACGTCAACCCGGCTCATCCACGGGGGCCTGCGCTACTTGGAGCATTTCGACTTCGCCCTGGTGCGCGAAGGCCTGCGAGAGAGAGAAGCCCTGCTTCGCTGGGCGCCGCACCGGGTCAAGCCCTTGCCCTTTATCACTCCGATCTACAAGAAAAGCCGCCGGGGGCCGCTGGCCATCCGGGTGGGAATGTACCTGTATGACCTCTTGAGTTACGATAAGTCGCTGCCGTCGCACCGGTGGCTCAGCGCGAGCGAGGTCTTGGCCCTCGAGCCTCATCTCAACCCGGAGGGCTTGAGGGGCGGGGCTCTCTACTACGACGCCCAAGTGGACCTCCCGGAGCGCTTTTGCATCGACCATGCCCGGGAGGCGGCAAGCTTTGGCGCGCGCCTTGCCAACTACGCTGAAGTGGTCGAGATTGCGCTCGAGCAGACACCGCACCGCGTGACGGTGGTCGACCACCTTACCGGCAAGCGCCATGTCCTCCAAGCGAGGCTCGTGATCAACGCAGGGGGGCCGTGGGCCGACGCGGTGATGCCGCAGGGCGGGGTCCAAGGACGCGGAGAAGGAGCGCGGGAGCAGGTGGCGAGGCGCCTGCGCAAGACGCAAGGGATCCACGTGGTGGTCGATGCGTTTACCCGGCATGCCATCGTGCAGCTGGCGGAAAGGGATGGGCGCGTCTTTTTCGTCGTCCCGTGGCGAGGTTACGCGCTCATTGGCACGACGGACACGGATTACGACGGCGATCCCGGGGAGGCTCGTGCCAGCGCCCAAGACGTGGCCTATCTAATTGATGAAACCCGCCGGTACTTCCCCGGTGTCCGGATGGACCCCGTCTATCTCACGACGGCAGGCGTGCGGCCGCTGGTGTTGAGGCGTCCCGGAGAGAGCGAGTCGCAAACATCGCGCCGGCACCTGGTGCTGGATTCGGCTCCCGGAAAGAGCTGGGGGATCGTCACCATCCTTGGAGGCAAGCTCACCAATCACCGGGTCGTCGCTGCCGAGGCCGTCGACATCGCCTGCCGTAAACTGCAAAAGGGGACGGGCACGAAAGCTCCCGATGGCCCCTTTTTCGGCGGCGATGTGGACGTCAAGAAGGATCTTTCGTCCTGGAAAAAGGAGTATGAGGCACTCTCGTTGAGCGACGAGACTTGGGAGCAGCTCGCGTTTCTCTATGGATCGCGCACGCCAGAGGTGCTCGAGCTTTGCCGCCAGGATCCCGAACTTGCTCGCCCCCTCTCGCCGGGTAGCGAGGTGATCGCCGCGCAGCTGGTGTACGCCGTGGAAAAGGAGATGTGCCGGCGATCGCCCGACTTTATGCTGAGGCGGAGCCTCATGGGGCTTACGCCCGGCGGGATGGCCCGCGCGGCTGATGTGCGCAAGATGATGGCGGAGCTTCTTTCGTGGGACGATGCTGAGCTCCAGCAAGATCTCGAGCAGACAGACCGGGAGGCTGCCAAGATCGGGGTGCCCAAGGCAACGAGCGCCCTTGACGCCGAGGGGAGGAAGGAGGCGAGCCCATGAGCCCAAGCGGACCGCCCCGAAAAGACGCGCTGAGCCAAGCCGCGGCCGTGGCGCCGGTCATTGCGGGGATCCGGGAGCGCGCTCAAGTCGCGTTGGCTGCCGGACGCGGCGCCAAGCTCCTCTTTTACCTCGCAGGGAGCATCTTCGATCTCGACCAGGCCGCGGAGGAAGCCCGCGCGGCCAACGCTTTGCTCTTTGTGCACATCGACCTTTTGGCGGGCATCGGCAAAGACGCCGAAGGCGTCCGGTTTTTGGCGGAACACATCGGGGTGGCGGGAGTGCTCTCGACCCGCTCGTACCTGCTCAAGGCGGCGGCCGAAGCCGGCCTTCTCACCGTGCAGCGGGTCTTTGCCCTCGACTCCGAGGCCCTGCAGACGGCCGAGAAGGTGATTCGCGCGACGGCCCCGACGGCGGTCGAGATCCTGCCCGGGTTGATCCTCCCCCACATCATCCACCGGCTCCCCTTTGATGAGCTGCCGCCTGTCATCGCCGGGGGGCTGGTGGAGACACCCGCGCAGGTGGAGGCTTTGCTGGGCAGCGGGGCCATCGCGGTCTCGACCAGCCGGCCGGAGCTGTGGTCGTGGCGCCCTCCGTCTTCGGTTTAACCCGTAATTGGCTCGATGTGGGTGTTGCTGAAGGATTTTGTCGGAATTTGACGAATCTCATCCCATCCTTTGAGGAAAATCCTAGGAAACGTGCGATAAAGGCAAACCCGGCGAAAGCCGGGGACGCAAAGCCGTGAGTCTAAGGCGCCGTGGATCGGCGCTAAGATCGTCAGGCTGCCGCTCGTCTCCTTTCGAGCCTCAGCGCGCCCGGCGCGGGAGGTGATTGCGGGCTCCTCTCTGGGGGTGGTGAGAGGGTCCGCTGTGCCCGCGAAGGGTCGTGGGCTCCGTCCGGTAGCGGCGATTGGTCTGAACTCATCGCTTGGCGTCGGCACGTTGTGGGTCGGGAGGGCGTGACCTATGCTGAGGCGTCTTTTCACCACCTTGCTGAGAAGGCTGGGGCTCGGCCGGCAATGGACGGCGAGCACGGGCGTGACCCGGGAAGAGTACCAGGTGATCCGCCAGCTCTTTGCCAGCAAGCGACCATGACCCTAACTCCCACCATCATCGTGACAGGCCCCTAGCGAAACCTCTCATGTGGCGCGGCGCTCCCATACGCCTTAAGGGGGACAGCGCTCTTCCCACCGTTCGCGTCAGCTTGGTTCGGCCTCGAAACCGTACCGCTCTCATTCCTTGGCAAAACTCCTGCTTCTTCTCGAAATCTTCCTGGTAGCAGGAGTTTTTGGCTGAAAGAACGAACATCACCGCATTGTTTTTAACTTACTTGACAGGTTTTCTGGGGGTGCGAAGCGGTGGTACATAGGGGATTGCGGATCGCTCTTGCCGTGTTGATCTTGGCGGCTCTCGCGGCGCCGGCGGCCGCGGCGACGTACCGCATCGGCATTGTGCAGCTGGTCGAACACCCGGCGCTCGACGCGAGCCGGGAAGGGTTTTTGGCCGAACTGAGGGACACAGGATTTATCGACCAGGTCGAAATCCTCTACCAAAACGCCCAAAACGACCCGTCTCTCCTCGCGCCGATCGTCAACAATTTCGTCAACGAGCGGGTCGATCTGATTCACGCGATCACCACGCCCGCGGCGCAGACAGCTGCGAGCCTCGCGCGCGACATCCCGGTCCTCTTTTCCGCCGTGCGCGATCCGCTGGCGGCTAAGCTGATCGATTCGTTTGAGGCTCCCGGCGGCAACATCACGGGGAGCAGTCATTACCAGCCCGCCAGCGAACAGGCGGCGTTGATTTTGGATGTCTTCCCCAATGCCCGAAGGGTGGGCGTCGTCTATAACGCCGGCGAGGATAACTCCGTCGCTCAAGTGCTCGACCTGCGCGAGTGGGCGCGCGAAAACGGCATCGCTTTAGTCGAACGGACGGTGAGCCAGTCGGTCGAGGTGCAGCAGGCGACCGAGTCTTTGGTGGGGCAAGTGGATGTGATCTTCGTGCCCACCGACAACACGGTCGTCGCCGGCCTTGAGGGGATGATCCTGGCCGCGAGCCGGGCCAAGCTGCCCGTGATCGCGGCCGACGTCGACACGGTGGCGAGGGGCGCCTTGGCCGCGTATGGCGCCGACTTTTTCAAATTGGGGCGCCTTACGGCGCAGCAGGCGATCTCGATCCTGCGGGACGGGGTGAACCCCGGATCGATTCCCGTCGCGATGGAAGAAGACAGGGACCTCGCGATTAACCTGACGGTGGCCCAGGAGCTGGGCCTCCAATTGCCGCCGTCGGTCCTCGACAAGGCGACGATCCGCTACTAGCGCTCGAGGGGCGAAGGGGGGCGTCTCGATGCCATTTTGGGTGTGGTTGGGATCGATCGAAGAGGGACTGGTCTACGGCCTCACGGCGCTGGGGATGTACATCACCTTTCGGATCCTCAGCATGCCTGACCTCACCGTGGACGGGACGTTCCCCTTGGGCGCCGCGGTGGCGGCGACGCTGATCACCGCCGGTTACCCTCCGGCGGTGGCGACGGCGGCCGCCTGGGCGGCAGGCTGCCTCGGGGGGCTGTTTACGGGCTTTTTGCACACCAAGCTCCGGATCACGGGGCTTTTGGCCGGCATTTTGTGCATGTCGGCTTTGTATTCGATGAACCTCCGGATCATGGGGCGTTCCAACGTCCCGCTCTTGCGGCTCCCCACGATCTTTCGCCAGGTGGAGGCGGCGGGCGTCCCCTACGACTACGTGGAGCTCTTGGTGTTTGGCGCTTTTGTCGTCTTTTTCATCGCGCTGCTCCACTGGTTTTTGCGCACCGAGGTGGGGCATGCGCTGCGGGCCACGGGTGACAACGAGCAGATGATCCGCAGCCTCGGCGTGAGCACCGACGCAATGAAAGTGCTGGGCCTCGCCTTGGCCAACAGCTTGGTGGCTCTTTCCGGGGCGCTCTTGGCCCAGTCGCAAGGGTACGCCGATGCGGGCATGGGGATCGGCATCATTGTCTCCGGATTGGCGTCGGTGATCATCGGGGAGGCGCTGTTTCGCCCCAGGGGCTTGTTGTCGTCGCTGATCGCGGTGGTGCTGGGCTCCATCGTGTACCGGATCGCGATCTTGGTGGCGCTCCGAAGCGGCTTCGCGCCCACCGACCTCAAGATCGTTACGGCCATGCTCGTTGTCCTCGCGCTTTCGATGCCCGCCATCAAAGATCAGATCACGGCGTATCGCAACAAGCGAGCCGCCCTCAGCGCGCGGGCCAGGGGGGTGGCCACGGCCAATGCTCCGGCTGCAGCACGTCCAAAAGACTTTTAATCCCGGCGCATCCAACGAAAAGGTCGCCTTGCGGGGCGTCAGCCTCACCATCGCCGAAGGTGAGTTTGCCACGGTGATCGGCAGCAATGGGGCGGGGAAATCCACGCTCCTCAACGTGATCGCGGGCACCCATCTGCCCGACGCCGGGAGCATCCACCTGGGCGATCGCGACATCACGTGGATGCCCGAGCACCGGCGGGCGGCCTGGATCGGCCGGGTGTTTCAAGATCCTTTGCTCGGTACGGCGGGGAGCATGACCATCGAAGAAAACCTCGCGATGGCGGCCGCGAGGGGCCGGCGGCGCAGGATGCGGCTGGCCGTCAACCAGGCGATGCGCGCCCATTTCCGCGATGAACTGGCCAAGCTCGGCCTCGGGCTCGAAGATCGCCTCGACACGCGGGTCCGCTTTCTTTCAGGGGGTCAAAGGCAGGCGCTCGCCCTGTTGATGGCCATCCTGCAGCGGCCTCTCCTGCTCCTCCTTGACGAGCACACGGCGGCGCTTGACCCTCGCACCGCGAGGCAGATCCTGGAGCTCACGGAGCGGGTGGTGCGGGAGCACCGCTTGACGACCCTAATGGTCACCCACAATTTGGAGCACGCTCTCTCCATGGGCGATCGCACCATTATGATGCACGAAGGCGAAGCGGTTCTCGACGTCTCGGGCGCCGAGCGGGCCGCCCATACCGTCGACTCGTTGTTGCAGGAGTTTGCCCGGGTGCGGGGAGAGCGGCTGGTGGACGACAAGATCTTGACGACGCGGGCATGACGCCACAAGGTCCGGCATCTTGGCGAATTCTCCCAGACGCTCGTCGAGGCAGGAAGTGACTTCCGTCATCGATTGGACCCGGGCAGAAGGCCAAGAAAACGCGGGTGTCGAAAGTCTGGTTGACGCCTAATTTTGCCGGCAAAGGAGTACAAGCGATGGCGGACAAGATCCGAGTCACTGTTTGGAACGAGTTTCGACACGAGCGTCACAACGAAAAGGTGAAGAGTGTCTATCCCGACGGGATCCATGAGGCTATTGCCGCCCACCTGAGGACCCAACCCGATTTTGAAGTCCGCACGGCCACCTTGGATGAGCCGGAGCACGGCCTCTCGCAAGAAGTGGTCGACCAGACGGATGTCTTGATCTGGTGGGGGCACGTCGCCCACCACGAGGTGCAAGATCACGTGGTCGACCGGCTTCAAAAGGCCATTTTGGAAGGGATGGGCCTGATCGTCCTGCACTCGGGCCACTACTCCAAGATCTTTAAGCGGATGATGGGCACCTCGTGCGCCCTCAAATGGAGAGAGGCCGACGAAAACGAGCGGCTCTGGGTCGTCGCGCCGGGGCACCCCATCGTCCAAGGGCTCCCCGAGCGGATCGAGCTGCCCCAGGAAGAGATGTACGGCGAGTTTTTCGACATCCCTGAACCCGACACGCTGGTCTTTATCAGCTGGTTCCGCGGGGGTGAGGTCTTCCGCAGCGGCTGCTGCTATTACCGGGGCAAGGGCAAGATCTTTTATTTCCGGCCGGGGCACGAGACCTATCCCACGTATAAAAATCCCGAGATCGGCCGCGTGATCATCAACGCGGTCCGGTGGGCCGCGCCCGTCAAGGGTCCGGAGATCACCTGGGACAACGTCCAGCCCCTGGAAAAACTGGAGAAATAGCGACCGAGAAAAAACGAGGACGTCACAGCCAAGCGGCACGGGCCTTTGCGGGGGCGCAAGGCCCGTGCTGTCGCGTCCGGCGGCCTTTTGATGCGTCGCGTCAAGGCAACGCTTCGCCGTAGGCTTGAGCCAAGATCTCGATGGGGTGTACCACCTGGACTTTGCCGCCGCGACCTGCAAGACCTTTCGCGATCTGCATGAGGCACCCGGGGTTGCCCGTGGCGACGACCTCTGCACCCGTCGCAAGGATGGCGTCCACTTTGTCGTCTAACAGCCGTTCGGCCATCTCGGGCTGCAGGATGTTGTAGATGCCTGCGCTGCCGCAGCAAATCTCTGCGTCGCGAAGTTCGACGAGACGGAGCCCGGGCACTTGCGCAAGGAGCTCGCGGGGCTCCTTGCGGATCCCCTGGCCGTGGGCGAGGTGGCAGGCGTCGTGATAGGCGACGGTCTTGGGCACCGGGTGGGTCATCGGCTTAAGATCGATTTGGGAAAGAAACTCGGAGATGTCTTTCGTCTTGGCGCTCAGCCGCTCTGCCACAGGTCCCGCTGCCGGATCGCCCGCGAGCATGTCGCCGTATTCTTTCAAGGTGGAACCGCAGCCGGCCGCGTTGACGATGATGGCGTCGACATCGTCCAGGGGAAACGCTTTGAGGTTGCGCCGGGCAAACTCCCGGGCGGTCTCAGAGGCCCCAGTGTGCAGGTGCAAGGCGCCGCAGCACCCTTGATCCTGCGGGATCACCACTTCGCAACCGTTGTGGGCGAGGACGCGCGCCGTGGCCCAGTTGGCCCGGGCAAAGAGGACGCTGCCCACGCAACCCGTGAGGAGGGCGACCCGGTAGCGCCGCTCCCCCGCGGCGGGGACGACGGGCGGCAGCCGGTACCGGCGCTCGTCAGGAAGCTCTTGCGGCAAGAGCTCGAGCATCCGCCCTAGCTCGTCCGGGAGGATCCCGCTGAGCTTGCGGATCAGCCCGCCCGCGATCCGCACCGGCCAGAGCGCGAGCCTCAGGCGCGCAGGGTACGGAAAAAGCGTGTCGCGAAACACTTTGAGGAGCAGCCGTTCCCGCCAGGGTCTTGGGTACGCTTTCGCGATCTCATCCCGGGCTGCTTCTAAGAGCCGCCCGTAAGGCACGCCCGAGGGGCACGCGGTCTCGCAGGCCCGGCACTCAAGGCACAAGTCAAGGTGTTTGACGACCTCCCCTGTCCAGCCGATGCGCCCCTGCTGCACGGCGCTCATCAAGTAGATGCGCCCCCGGGGCGAATCTAGCTCCGAGCCCAACTTGAGGTAGGTCGGGCAAGCGGAGGTGCACAGCCCGCAATGGATGCAGGTGCGCAGGTCATCGAGGGGTATGGAGCTTTGGGTGGCGGTGGCTTGAGACTGGGCCGTGCTCAAGGTGCGCCCTCCTCCCGATCGGTGTCATGAAATTGCCCATCCGTCCCTCCGCGCTGCTGAGGATCGGCCGTCTTGGAGGCGGCCGGCGCAGCGATCGTCGTTTACCAAAGCTACAGGTTGCCAAGAAACCGGCCGGGGTTAAGGATCCGGATGGGATCCATCCGCTCTTTGATGGCCTTGTGCAAAAAGAACTCCTTCCCCAAAGGTCCAAAGACCGAGATTTTTGCCTTTAACGATGGCGCCGCCCTTTCCACGATGAGAGAGCCTCCCGCGCCGATGCTCCCCTCGCGCAACGAACCGATGAGCCAAGCGAGGCGCTCCTCGTCGCCGGCCGGCACGTGGAAGCGGACGATGCCCGTTCCGGCGTGGGCGGCGTAGGCCAGCGCGAAGCCTGAGCCTGCTGCCAGGGCCAGGGCTTGGGAAACCACCTGAACCAGCTCGCTGGCCCTGACGTGAGCCCGGCAGGTGACGTAGTCGTCGGCCGGGGAGGTTCCCGCGCGTTGCTGAGCTCGTGCGCCGGCGGAGTCAAGAGGGGCGCTGGCCGCGAGGGGGACGACGCGCTGGGCGTCGTGCCTGTGGGCTTGAAGCACCGCTTGGTGGCCCAAGGCCCAGGGGATCCTCTCCATCGCTGCGCCCTTATCGAGGTGCGGCGTGATGAGGCGCTCCGCTTCGGCCAGCTGCCACTCCATCTCCTCGCGGGTGCCAGCGTATCCGGCGACCAGCAAGGCGCCGCTTTGGCCGCCCGGAAGGTCCGAAGCCTCAAAGCTTGCGAAGGCGCGTGCGTGTTGCGGAAATCCGCTCAAAAGCTCCGCCGGGCTGGCGGCGCCTACCGTTATGGGGCCGAGGAGTTCGAGCAGCACCGGTTGGGCGTCCGAATCGAGCAGGGCGCGGATCACCGGGCGGGCCGCCTCCACGCTGGGCAAGGAGACTGCGATCATCCCCGCATCGAGGAACGAGGGTTGCACCTTGAAGGTGGCTTCGACGATCACCGCCAACGTGCCCAACGATCCCGTATAGAGCCGGCCCATCTCGTATCCGCTCACGTTTTTCACGACCCGGCCGCCGGCTTTGGCGATCTTTCCTGAGGCGGTGACCACCTGGATGCCCAGCAGCCGGTCGGCGACGCCCCGGAACGCTTGCCGCAGCGGCCCCGCTTCGCGGGTTGCGATGATCCCGCCGATCGTCGCCCGCCCGGGAAGCGGCGGGTCGTAGGGGAGGCACTGCCCGTGCCGGGCGAGATGGGCTTGCAGGGCGGCGATGCTGATTCCGGCCTGCACGGTGACGGTCATGTCGGCCGGCTCATGGGCGACGATCTGATCGAGGCGGGAAAGCGAGAGCGCGATCTCCGCCCGCTCGGGAGGATGGCCCAGTCCCAGTTGGGTGCCGCCGCCCACCGGGATCACCGCCAAGCGGTTTTCGTTGGCGTACCGCAAGATCGCCCCGATCTCCTCCGGGTCTTTGGGAAAGACGACAGCTTGGGGAAGGCGGCCGTCGACGCCCTCCGGCAAGGCCGTCTCAGGAGCAGCGACGTGTTGGGGGCCGACGATGGCCTCGAGGGCGGAAACCAGCTTTTCCGTCAAAGGCGCGCGATCCACAGTCACTTCTTACGACTCCTCCAGCGGCGGCTTTACGCCGATGCCTTGGGTCTTGGGCGCTTCACTTCGATGCAACCTTTGGAGCTGGGAAAGATCTTGCCGGGGTTCAACCGCCGCCCGGGATCAAAGACTTCCCGCAGCCCGGTCATCACGTCGAGGTCGTCCTGGGTGTACATGGCGGCCACGTGCTTGACCTTTTCAATGCCGATCCCATGCTCGCCGGTCACGGAGCCGCCCAGCTCGATGCAGGCGGTGAGGATCTCGTCCGACGCCGCGAGCACCCGCTCCACCTCGTCGGGGTTTTGGTCGTCAAAAAGCAGGATGGGATGAATGTTGCCGTCGCCCGCGTGAAAGACGTTGGCGATGGGGATGCCGTGGCGCCGACCCACTTCTGCGATGATCCGCAAGATGTCAGGCAGCTTGGTGCGCGGGACGACGCCGTCCTGTGTCACGTAACTAGGCGAGATCCGGCCGATGGCGCCAAAGGCCCGCTTCCGGGCTTTCCAAAGCTCTTGGCGCTCCTTTTCGTCTCTGGCGGCGCGGATCTCGCGGGCTCCCTCTTGGGCGCAGATGGCCTGCACCCGCCGGCTCAGCTCGTCGATCCCGGCCTGGAGCCCGTCGAGCTCGATGATGAGCACCGCGGCCGCGTCTTTGGGGAAACCGAAGTGAAAGGCTTCTTCCACCGCTTGGATGATCAGGTTGTCCATCATCTCCACCGCGGCGGGGATGATCCCTTGCCGGATCACTTCGGAGACGGTGCGCGTCGCGGCGTCGATGGTGTCAAAGACCGCGAGCAGCGTCCGGTAGGTCTGGGGCGCCCTCGTCAGGCGGACGACCGCCTTGGTGACGATGCCGAGCGTCCCTTCGGAGCCGATGACAAAGCCGGCGAGGTCGTACCCGGGCCTCTCTTCCACATCGCCGCCCAGCTCGACCACCGTCCCGTCGGCGAGCACCATCTCCACGCCCAGGATGTGATTGATGGTCACCCCGTACTTGAGTGTATGGGGCCCGCCTGAGTTGGTCGCCACATTGCCCCCGATGGTACAGGCGCCCTGGCTCGAGGGGTCGGGAGCAAAAAAGAACCCATCGTTTTCGACAGCTCGCGTCACCCAGAGGTTGACGACGCCGGCTTCAACGACCGCCCGCCGGTTTTCCAAGTCGATCTTTAAGATCCGGTTCATGCGGGAAAGCGAGACCACGACGCCGCCCCCTACCGGCACGGTGGCGCCGCTGAGGCTGGTCCCGGCTCCCCGGGGGATCACCGGCACCTGAGCCTGGTGGAGGAGGCGCATCACTCGGGAAACTTCTTCGGTGGACGCCGGCAGGACCACCGCTTCCGGCGGGTGGCGCTCGAGGGTGTAGCCATCGCACTCCCAGGCCAGCACTTCGCTGGGCTCGACAAAGACGTTTTCCTCGCCCACCACCCGGCGCAGCTCCTCAACCAGCCGGGGCGTGACTCTTCCCTGGGTGGCAGACGCCGCGCCCTGTTGGCTGCTCACGGGCGGGGCCTCCTTTCCGTCCAAATAATCGCCTCCGGGGAAATTTTTTCTTCTCACCACTTTGCGATATCTTTACTTATTCGCATCTTACTTCGGCGCGCCTTGTCGTGGGCCTACCGCGAAAGATCAGGTAGATTTCAGCCGATGTGGATATGGTCTGCCTGCCCTTGAATAGGATGGTATCGGGAGGCGTGTCGACCATGGATGATCTTTTCCAGCTCATTGATGAGCATCAACAAAACCGTGACCTCGAGCAATGGGAAGGCACGTTCCGTGACTACTTGAAATTGGTGATGGAAAATCCCCGTGTCGCGCGTCCGGCCCACGAGCGCCTCTACGACATGATTAAGCGAGCCGGTGTCGAGATCGACGAGGAAAACAACAGGGAGCGGTACCTCTTTTTCACCGAGCACCTGTTTGGCATCGATGAAGCCCTCAGCCAGGTGATGGAGTACTTTAAGGCGGCTGCCTTTGGATCGGACGTGAGGCGGAGGGTCTTGCTCCTTTACGGTCCACCGTCGTCGGGGAAAAGTGAGCTGGTCATCCGGCTCAAACGGGGCCTTGAGGAGTACAGCCGCACCCAGGAAGGCGCCTTGTACGCCATCGCCGACTGCCCGCAGCACGAGGAGCCGCTGCACCTCATCCCCCACGCGCTGAGGGACCGCTTCCGAGAGCAGCTGGGCATCACCATCGAAGGCGAACTCTGCCCTCTCTGCTCGCTCAACCTCAGGGAGAAGTACGAGAACGACATCTACCGGGTTCCTGTCAAGCGCATCTTCATCTCGGAGAAGGACCGGATCGGGATCGGCACCTTTGTCCCGTCGGACCCCAAAAGCCAAGACATCGCGGAGCTGGTCGGATCCATCGACCTATCGAAAATCGGCGAATACGGCGCCGAATCGGACCCTAGGGCCTACCGGTTTGACGGCGAGCTCAACATCGCAAACCGCGGCTTGATGGAATTTATCGAAATGCTGAAAGCAGACGAGAAATTCCTCTACGTGCTCCTGACCCTGGCGCAGGAACGCAACATCAAGACGGGCCGCTTTCCCTTGATCTACGCCGACGAGTGCATCATCTCCCACACTAATGAGGCTGAGTTTCGCGAGTTTATGTCCGACCCTCGCTCCGAAGCGCTCAAGGACCGGATGATCACTGTCCGCATTCCCTACAACCTCAAGGTATCGGAAGAGGTGCGGATCTACAGAAAGCTCCTCAATCACGATCGCTTGCGGGAGATTCACATCGCGCCCCACACGCTGGAGGTCGTCGCGATGTTTGCCGTGATGACCCGCCTGGAGGAGTCGGAGCACCCCGGCCTCACCCGGATCAAAAAGATGAAGCTCTACAACGGCGAGGACGTCGAGGGCTTTACCCAAAAGGACGTGAAAAAGATCAAAGCCGAAGCCATGCGGGAAGGGATGGACGGCATCTCCCCGCGCTTTATCATCAACCGCATCTCGTCGTCGCTGATCCGGCCAGGTGTCAAATGCATCAACGCCATCGACGCCCTGCGGGCCGTCAAAGAGGGGATCGAGGCTCACCCGTCGCTGAGTGAAAAGCAAAAGGAAGAGTACATCGGCCTGATCGCCGACGCCCGCAAGGAGTACGACGAAATCGCCCGGACCGACGTGCAAAAGGCCTTTTTCGTCTCGTTTGAGGAAGAGGTGGCGACGCTCCTCAGCAACTACCTGGATCACGTCGAGGCCTACCTCGACGGCACGACGCTGATCGATCCGGTGACGGGCGAGGAGAGAGAGCCCGACGAGCGGCTGATGCGCTCCATCGAAGAGAAAGTCAACGTCACCGAAGCCGCGAAAGACTCCTTCCGCAACGAGATTTTCCGCAAAGTGGCCATCGCCGAGCGCCGGAACGAAACCTTCGACTACACCACCCACGACAAGCTGCGGGAAGCCCTCGAACGCCAGCTCTTTGAGGAGCGGCGGGATACCATCAAACTGACGGTCTCCGCGAGAAACCCCGACGAAGACCAGCTCAAGCGGATCAACCAAGTCGTCGACACCCTCATCACACGAGAAGGCTACTGCAGCGACTGCGCCAATGAGCTGTTGAAGTACGTCTCCTCCCTGCTCGCCAGGGAGAAGTAGGCGCCACATGTCTTGGGGCCGAGCCCCCTACGCCCGCTCGGGCCGCGGGAGCTCAAGGCCCGGTCCGACCTTACGGGGGGTGATCCGCATGCACGGGGAGATCCCATGGGATCTCAGGCGCCGGGGTTTGAAAGATGCCCAAAGGCACGATGCCCGGGTGCGCGAGGCGATTCGAAAAAACCTGCGCCACCTCATCGTGGAGGAGGCGATCATCTCGTCTCAAGGAGACCGGAAAGTGCGGGTGCCCGTCCGCTACCTGGATCATTACCGGTTCCGGTACGCCAGGCCCGGCGCCGAGGGGGTGGGGCAGGGGCCCGGGGAGCCCGGGGATGTGGTCGCCCGCCGCGGGCAGGGCCAAGGGGGCGGGGCCGAGGCCGGCGATCAGCCCGGCGAAGATGTCTACGAGGTCGAGGTGGAAGTCGACGAGCTGATCCAGATCATGTTGGAGGACCTTAACCTGCCACGCCTGATGCCGGTGGAAGCCGACGCAATGGAGGCGGAGAGCATCGGCTTTGACGACATCCGGCGCAGAGGCCTCATCAACAACCTGGATAAGCGGCGGACCCTCTTGGAAAACATCAAGCGCCATGCGGCTAAGGGAAGGCCAGCCGTCGGGGCCTTGGACGATTCGGACCTTCGTTTTCGGGTGTGGAACGTCAGAAAAAGGCCCTTTGCCCGGGCCGCCGTCTACATGCTGATGGATCGCAGCGCCTCGATGACGACGGAAAAGCGTTACATCGCCAAGAGCTTCTACTTTTGGCTGACCCGGTTTCTCCGCCTCAAATATCACGAGGTCGACCTGGTGTTTATCTCGCACGACGTCGACGCGCACGTGGTCTCCGAACACGACTTTTTCACGATCTCCAGCAGCGGGGGCACCCGGTGCTCCTCCGCTTACCACCTGGCGCTGCGCCACATCCGGGAGTACCACCCGCCCGGCAAATGGAACCTGTACACCTTCCACTTTTCGGACGGCGAAAACCTGAGCCACGACAATCCCCGCTGCGGCGAGTTGGTGGAGCAGCTCCTGGAAATCTGCCGGATGGTGGGATACGGAGAAATCCGCTACGGCGGCTGGGGGAGCTTTTACGGCGCCACGTCCCGGGAGCTGAGGCCTGAGCCCAGTCCCCTTCACAAAGAACTCGCCCGCCGGCAGAGGGAAAACCTCGTCCTCGTCTGCATCGACTCCCGCGAGGAGATCTACAACGCTTTGCGAGCCTTTCTAGCCAAAGAGTAGCTTTAGGAGGCGATCGCCTTTGATCTCCCCGCGCTTTCGCGAGATCCTGAAAGTCGCCCAAGACCTGGGGCTCGACTTTTTCGACATCAAGTTTGAAGTGATCCCGTGGGATGTGATGAACGAGATCGCGGCGTACGGCCTTCCCATCCGGGCTCATCACTGGTCCTACGGCCGGGTGTACCAAAGGCAGCGGATCCACGGCCGCATGGGCTTGTCCAAGATCTACGAGATCGTGCTCAACAACGATCCGGCCTACGCGTTTTTGCTCGACTCCAACACCGAGGTGGAAAACCTCTTGATCGTCGCCCACGTGGCGGCCCACGCCGATTTTTTCAAAAACAACGTCTACTTCGAAGCGACCAACCGGGATATGGTCAACGAAGCCGCCGCCCACGCTGTAAGAATCGAGCGGTACAAGGAAGAGCACGGGATCGAGCGGGTCGAACGCCTGATGGACGCCGCCTTTGCCATCGACCGCCACATCGACCCGCATAAAGGCCTCTACCGCAAGGAGTATCCTGAGCGCAAGGTGGAGATCCGGGAGGCGGTCGTCGACGAGTACGCCGATCTGACGCCGGAGGGTGTGCCCTTTTCCCGTGTCAAGGAGGTGAAGGGCGGCAAGATTCCCCCCCATCCCGAGCGGGACCTCCTTTGGTTTTTGTCCCGCTACGCCCCCTTGGACGACTGGGAAAGGGATGTGCTTGAGATCGTCCGGGAAGAATCGTACTATTTCTACCCCCAGTTTACGACCAAGATCCTCAACGAGGGTTGGGCCTCCTACTGGCACGCCGAGGTGATCCACCAGTATTCGGGGCTTTCGCCCCAGGAGATGATCGACTTTGGCGTGCTCCACGGCAACGTGGTGCAGCCGGGACACCCTCTGCACGTAAACCCCTATTACCTGGGGTACAAGATCCTGGTAGACGTGAAAGAGCGTTGGGACCGCCTCTACCGGGAGGGAAAGAGCCCCATCGACGGGACGCAAAAACTCTTTGAGATCCGTACCAGCGAAGACGACTTCTCGTTTTTGCGCAATTACTTGACCGAGGAGCTGGCCGAA
Organism: bacterium; assembly: GCA_002919195.1. Classification (GTDB taxonomy): domain Bacteria; phylum Bacillota; class Limnochordia; order DTU080; family RSA5; genus RSA7. Next base: position 4,452 of record PKEU01000145.1, on the reverse strand, counting down.
GAACTCCGCCTTTTCGCCTATGGACCCGCCTGCGATTGCCCGCCCAACACGCGCCAGCCGTGTCCCCGCTGCGGCGAGGTGGTGATCCAAAGCCGGGATCTCGACGACGTGGTCGAAGGCCTGCTCAGGCCCCGGTACAACTACGGCGTTCCCAAGGTGGTCATCACGGATACCGCTCAAGGGGTCCTCCGCTTGTCCCACGACGAGGAAGACGCGGTCTTGGACCGGGAGTACGCCGAAAAGACCCTGGAGTACATCCACGGCCTTTGGAAAGGGCCGGTGCTCCTCACGTGCCGCAACGAGCAAGGGGAGACGGTCGAGCTCCGGTACGACGAAAAAGGCCCCCACGTCACGGTGAGGGGGAAGCGGCTCCCCCGCTAAGGGCTTAGCGGAGCAAAGGAGCGGCGGCGCGCGCCGTAGAAGGGAAAGGGGGAAGATAACGGAAGCGAACACGTATGGAGTGGAACCGATGCAGGAGACAAGGGAACATCCCACCATCTACGACGTCGCAGTGATCGGCGCTGGACCCGCGGGCACCCAAGCGGCGATCTCCGCCGCGCACCAGATGCGCCACGTCCTGGTGATCGACGCCGGCCCGGTGAGCCAACGGAAAGGCAGGGCCTATTGGTCGAAGTCGGTGGAGATCGAGGATGCGCCAGTCTTTACCGGCATCACGGGACCGCAACTGATCAAGGCGCTGCGGGCGTGGCTGAAAGCCCATCCGGTGAGGGAAATCACCATCGCCGGCGAGCGCCGGCTTACAGGGATCGAGTATCGCGGCGGAATGGTGCTCGAACTGGTCCGCCGGGACAAGCTCTTTGAGCTAGTCACCTCCGTTGAAAAGCTTAAGGAAGGAGAACCTCTCACCATCGAGCGGTTTTTGGCGCGCACCGTCGTCGTCGCCTCCGGTTTTGAGGACAAGTGGCCCGACATCGAGGTGGACGAGAGCGCCAAGCGCCTTTATGAGAAGTACCGCGCGGTCTTTCGCTATGCGGGCAACGCCAAAGGATGGCACGTCTGCATCCGCTGCGACGGACACCTGCACGTCGACCAGCATATCGCGATCCTAGGCGTGGGCGATTACGTCTATGGCGCGGCTTTGGGCGCGCAAGATTTCACCGACAAGATCACGATCTTGACCAACGGCCGGCCCCACGGGATGTCGCCGCCCGTCTTGCGCCAGATCCAGGAACGGGGCATCGAGATCATCGAGGCCAAGATCAAACGTCATATCGGCGAAGGCGCCGATCTTTTGGGCTTGGAGTTTGAGGACGGGCGAGTGGTTTACTTCGACGGCTTTCTCGTCGACGAGGGGCTTGAGCCCAACACCCAGTTTCTCAAAGGCTGGGATGTGCAGACGGACGAAGAAGGGCTTCTCGTCGTCAATGAGGACGGGCAGGTGTTGGACAGCCAAGGAGAGCCTGTGCCCGGTTTGTTTGCGGCCGGCGACATCGTTGCGGGGGCGCGAAAACTCATCGCCACCGCGTTTGCCCTGGGACAAAACGCGGGGCTTTCGGCCAGCGATTCCTTGAGGAAGTGGCACTGGCCCGAGGATGATGAGAGCCAGGAGTAACGGGAAGTGGGGGATTGCTTGTGAATGAAGCTCGCCGTCCTCCCGACCAACCGCTCAACCCCAAGGATCCCAGGGCTATTGAGCTGCGGGTCCAGCGCCTTCGCTACGAGGCGGAAAAGATCATCGAAGAGGCGATCTCGCCGGAAAATCTCAAGAAGAACCCTTTTAAGGGAAAACCGATCCATCTGGAGGACAACCCTTTTGATCGCGGCTTGGGCATGGCGCACCGCATGCTGAAAAACTCGGGTCACACGCTGCCGTGGATCGAGACCAAGAGGGAGATCATCCAAGAGCGGAAGGCCATCGACCAGGCAATCGAGCAGCACCTTGCCTGGCTTGGCGATCGGATCCAAAGGCTTAAGCAGGCAGCGGCGAGTGAAAAGCAGCTCCGGCGCCTTGAGGCCGATCACGACCGCTTTCTCGCGTATTTGCACGACCGGGTGGCAAAACTTAGGCAGACGATCGAGCGCTACAACCTCGAAGTGCCCCTGTTTGATCAACAGGTGCCCAACGTCCGGCCGGAAACGTACATCCAGAGGGTCCAAGAAAAAGCCCGGCCTCTCTTGGCCGAGGTCGGTATCGCGTGAGCGGAGAGGGCCGGCCGGGGTCTTGCGCCTTTTGCGATGGGGAAGCAACAAGAAAAGCCCCGCGCCTTGAGCAGGTTTTACCGCGGCGCGGGGCTTTTGGCGCTCAGGCTTTGGAAAGTCCGGCTGGGACGTGCTCGCGTCTTGCTCAAACCTCGAGCTCAAGCCTCGAGGAGGATTTTGCCCGAGCTGGCCCGGGACTCGAGGCGCTTGTGGGCTTCGGCTGCCTGCGCCAGCGGGAAGGTGCTGTCAATGCGGACGTCGAGCTTCTTCTCTTTGATCCAGGCAAAAAGGTCGTTGGTCCGCTGCAAAAGCTCCTCGCGGTCGAGGATGTAATGGGCCAGCGAGGGACGGGTGACGTAGAGCGACCCGTGGCTGTTGAGGATCTGCAGGTCGACAGGGGGCACCGGCCCGCTGGATTGGCCAAAGAGCACGAGATACCCCCTGGGCCGCAGGCACTTGAGGCTCTTTTCGAAGGTGTCTTTCCCCACCGAGTCGTAGACGCAGTCAAGCCCTTCGCCGCCGGTCATGGTCTGGATCGCTTCGGCGAAATCCTCTTGGGTGTAGAGGATCACCTCGTCGGCGCCGGCGGCTTTGGCAAGCTCTGCTTTGGCCTGGGTGGAGACGGTGCCAAACACCGTCGCGCCCCGGGCTTTCGCCATCTGCACCAGCAGCAGGCCGACGCCCCCCGCCGCAGCGTGGACCAGCACCTTATGGCCCGGCTGGATCGGAAAGGTACTGTGGGTGAGGTAGTGGGCGGTCAGCCCCTGCAGCATGACCGCTGCGGCCGTCTCAAACGAGATCTCGTCGGGGATCGGGGCGAGGATCCAAGCGGGGACGATGGCGTACTCCGCGTAGGAACCCCGGTGCATGGCGTACGCCACTCGGTCGCCCACTTTGACCTCCGTCACGCCCTCCCCTACGGCGTCGACGACGCCAGCGGCCTCAGAGCCCGGAGTAAAGGGGAGGTCCAACGGGTAAAGGCCGGTCCGGTGGTAGATGTCGATGTAGTTGACCCCGATGCGGTGGATCCGCACTCTTGCCTGGCCCGGGCCCGGCTCGGGCAAAGGCACGTCTTGCAGCGTGAGGACTTCCGGGCCTCCAGGACGCTCCACGCGAATCGCCTTCATGACGCTTCATCTCCCTTGACTTGCAACTCTTTTCGGCCCTTTGGATTTTGCCTGCTGGCTAATTCGTCCGGCGGCCGGAGAACCCTTGTTTTCGCCCGCGTTTCCAGCGCCTCTTCGGGCTTTGGTACCAGGCCGCGCCAAGAGCTCGTGGCGGCAAGAGGAAAGATTCCTGATAAAGGGAAGGAATAGGATGAGCGTGCACGTGACACTCCTTGAGAGGATGGCCTGATGGATGACGCCTTCATCCGCGCCAAAAAGCCCGGTGCGGCCGCGTAAACCCGATTGGCTCAAGAAGCGCATCCCCGATCCGCAAGCGATGAAGGAGATGCGCCGTCTCTTAGATCAGCTCAAGCTCAACACGATCTGCGAAGAAGCCGCGTGTCCCAACATCGGCGAGTGTTGGGCCAAAAAGACGGCGACCTTTCTCATCTTGGGCGACATCTGCACCCGGGCCTGCGGCTTTTGCAACGTGGAGACCGGGCGGCCGGGACCGGTCGATCTTGCGGAGCCCTACCACGTGGCTCGAGCCGTGGCCCATTTGGGTCTCGCGCACGTGGTGATCACTTCGGTCGACCGGGACGACCTGCCCGACAAGGGCTCGGAGCAGTTTGCCGCGACCATCCGGGCGATCCACCGCATGTGCCCCGAGACCACCGTCGAAGTGCTCACCTCAGACTTCGATGGCATCGACGAGCACCTGATGCGGGTGCTGGACGCGGATCCGGAGATTTTCGCGCACAACGTTGAAACGGTGCCGCGCCTGCATCGAAAAGTGCGGCCGCGCTTTCGTTATGAGCGCTCGCTGAAGGTGTTGGCCCGGGCCAAAGAGCTCCGGCCCGATATCTATACCAAGTCCAACATCATGGTGGGCCTGGGCGAGACGCCCGAAGAAGTGATCGAGGTCATGCGTGACATGCGGTCTGCAGGCTGCGATTTCTTGACCATCGGCCAGTACCTGCAGCCGTCGCCGGAGCATCTGCCGGTCGTCGAGTACGTCCATCCCGATCTCTTTGAGGAGTACCGCCGGCAGGCTTACGCCTTAGGCTTTCTCCATGTGGCTTCCGGCCCGTTTGTGCGCTCCTCCTTTGATGCGGCGACGGCTCTCGAGGTCGTCGGCCGGCGCAGGTGATCGCGGGTGAAGATCGACGTAGCCTTTCGGGCGGCT
>PKEU01000144.1 GCA_002919195.1 bacterium | reverse complement strand
GGTCGCCGGGCGCTGTCCGCGACGCCGGACACGCACCTTTGCTCCGGCGCCGCCGCGGTGGTATGATACGAATGGATTCTCCGGTTATGCGGATATACGGGCCGAATTGAGCAACGGGAGTAGATGAGGGCCTGGTGGCCCCCTCGGTCTTCAAAACCGCAGGGCCGTCGCGCAGGCGCCGGCCGGTGGGTTCGATTCCCATCTACTCCCGCCACTTGCAAACCGAATTCGAAAATGTAGCTTTTTTATTTTTTCTCCGGTGTTGCGCCAGGGAGTCGGACCGGCCGCGTCGAATGAAACCGGCACCGCCCGGGGGAGACACCCATCACAAAAAACGCAGGCGGCATCTACGGCCGAAGGGGGAGGCACCCATCGCAAAAAACGTAACGGTCGTCGATGAGCACTTTAACCCACTCCATCCGACGTATCCGAGACGAGCCAGGCAACTGGTGAAAAAAGGGCGGGCGGAGTGGTTGGACGACCGGACAATACGGCTCTGCCCCCGCCCGTCAAAGGCGAGGGAAATCACCATGGAACTTGAATCTCGCACCCAGATCGACTGGGCGGCAGAGTTTAAGCGCTTGATCGACGATGTCATCCACAACAATGAGGTGACCTTGGCAGCGATCGACGCGATACGGGACGCGGCCGGCGAAACCGACGACTCGCCGGCGAACGCGATCGTCAAGATCGTCGAAGCCAACAACGACTTCAAGATCAAGGCGCTCGGGCTCCTGCAGTCGATGGTCTGGGAGCTCAAACAGCAACCTGATCGATAAACCAGAGAGGCAAAGAAGGTAAGTCGGGGAAGCAAGGGAGCAAAGAGGCCCAGCATCTTGGATGCTGGGCCTTTTCGCGCTGGTTGCGTGCCGGGCGCGCGACTTGCCCGGTCGAGTCACTTGCGGGTCACTTCTTGAATGATGCCCCGCAAGTACTCCAAGCTTTTGATGAGCGAAGCTTCTTTGTCGTCGCCGGAGATGCCGCACTCGTACACCATGTAGCCCTGGAAGCCTACGTCGGCCAAAGCCTCAAATCCGGCGCGAAAGTCGATGTCGCCGGTGCCGGGCTCGAGCCGGGTGTTATCGGCAAGATGTACGTGGGCGATGTATCGCCCCACCTGGCGGATGGCCGCCGGCGTGTTGGGCTCTTCGATATGCATGTGGAAGAAGTCGCTGATGAGGCGGACGTGCGGGTGCTGGCAGCGCTCGATGATCTCCACCGCGTCCTGCTGCCGCCGGAGAAGGTGCTGCTCATAGCGGTTGAGGGGCTCCAGCATCAAGTAGACGCCGTGCTCGCCCGCCACGTCGCCCAGCTCCTGGCAAAGGACCACCAAGAGCTCCTTTTCTAGCGTCACCGCGTCTTTCCACGGTGAAAGGTCGTTGATGCGCGGCGGACCAAAGATCGGCGGCACGATCTGCCCCACGCCCCCCAGCGCCCCGCAGGCCTTGAGGTAGGCCTTGGACTGCTCCATGCTGGCCCGCCTCTTTTGGGGATCGGGATCGAGAAAGTCGAAAGTGGGGTTGCCGCAGATGCTGACCACCGGCACGGGGGAGTCCTCAAAATCGCGGAGGAGCTGGTCGAGCCGGTCGAGGGGATAGTCGCGCGGGCTGACTTCGATACCCTCGACGCCGTGATCGCGAGCCCACTGTTGCTTTTCTTTCACTGTCTTTCCGGGGATCATGCCAAGCTGCAGGCCGAGCTTCATCCGGCATCCTCCTCAGCCACGAAGTGGGTCCTTGTGCAGGCCTGTTGCGAAAGGGGGTTCTGCAACGGCTGGGGGCTTCCTGCACAGGGCGCGCCTTTCGCCTTCCAAGCAATGGAGCTTCCGCGGCAGTTGACACGTCCCTGGCTCAGCGTGTAGGATGGGAGACGGACAGTACCCTACCCGGTAGGGTGAGCCTCGATAGGAAGGCCGCCGGCGGTGCAAGGCCAGGATGGCGCCCGGGCCTCGGCGGCCTGCCCCCAGGCGGGAAACGAGCGAGGAGAAGAGGTGAGAAAAGTGATCCGGGAGTGGAGCTGGCTTCGAGGGGGCATTGCCCTGGGGCTTTTGAGCGCGTTTGCCTTTGTGAGCTATAAGCCCCTGGGGGTTTCCACTTCGTACCCCCGGACGGTCGCGCTCTTGCTCAACCCTGTCGCGCCTGAGTTTGTGGCGCAAAACGCCTACTTCCAGCGGGTGCCGCCCATCGTGGACTGGCAGTTGATGCTCGTCTTAGGGATCGTGATCGGCGGATGGATCGCTTCGCGGGTGGTAGCTCGCGCCCAGGCCAGGGAAGCGGACATGGGGCAGGGCGCTCTCCAGAGCGGGACGGCGCTTGCCGAGGCCGGTCAAGGCGAAGGGTGCGCCTTCGGGCCGGCCGTTGGCAACGCTCCGGACAGGCGGCGCAAGTGGAGGGCGTTTCTCGGTGGTTTTTTGGTCCTCTTTGGCGCGCGCCTTGCGGATGGATGCACCAGCGGCCATGTGATCACCGGGATGACCCAGCTCGCGACGGCAAGCTTCTTGTTCGCGGCGGCCGTGTTTGCGGTGGGAATCCCGGCGGCCAAGTGGTTGAGGGCAAAGGGGTGGTCGTAAATGGGCATCTTGCTCTTGGGACTGGTGACAGGCATCGCGTTTGGTTACATCTTGTACCGGGCGGGGGTATCCCGCTGCGGCTGCATCTTTGATGCGCTCAACCTGCTCAACCTCAAGGCGGTCAAGCTCATGCTCACAGCGGTGGCGGTCGGCTCGCTGATCGTTTACCCGCTCTCCGCTTTGGGGCTGGTGAGCGTGGGCGGGAAAAATCTATATGTGCTGGGCGTACTGGCAGGCGGCGCCATCTTTGGCCTGGGTTTCGCGGTCGCAGGGTATTGCCCGGGCACCGCTTTGGCAGCCCTTGGGGCGGGGCGAAAGGACGCCTGGCCCATGGTGCTGGGAGGCCTCTTGGGGGCTTTGGCGTACGCCCTGGTGTACCCGCTCCTCGAGCCCGTGCTGATCCGCCCGCTCAACTACGGCCGGCACTCGCTGCCCGATTTCTTGGGCGTAAATCCTGTGGCCATGGGGCTGCTCTTTGGCGCGGCCCTGATCGGCGTCGTTTTCCTGATCGATCGCTGGGAGAAAGGGCGCGTGAAGGTGCCCGTCAGGCCTACCGAGCCGCAGGATGCCCGCGCCGTGAGCCGGCACATGTAGAGCTCGAGTGCAAGGCAAGCTAAGGCGCGGCGCCGGGCCGTGGCCGCGGTCCTGTCCGCCCCGGGGCGTCATGCAGCAAGGGAAAGAAGCCGGCGAGCGAGAAGAGCAACACCGGCGGCGGAGAAGGAACGCCGGACGGAAACGAGCTTCCGACGAAGCATTCATAACCCGGCACGGACCGGCCCCGGCAGCAAGAAGATCCTGTGGGCCGGTGCAGGAAGGGAGGCGGGCGCCGTGAAACGACTGGATCCTCAGGTCATCGCCGATCTCAAGGCCCGGCTCAAACGGGTGGAAGGGCAGGCCAGGGGGCTGCAAAAGATGCTCGACGAGGCCCGCAGCTGTGAAGACGTGCTCACCCAGCTCAGCGCGATGCGGTCGGCTATCGGCGCCATCGCGTCGATCTTGATGGTGGAAAACCTCGAGGCTTGCCTTCTCGACGGGAAAGACGACCCTTCCGCCCAGGAGACCATCGCCCGGGCCAAGCGCCTGTTTGCCGGCTTCGTGCGGTGACTGCCGCGCGTCCTGAGGCGTCTTGCAGCGCCGCGCTCCTTTGAGCCCGCCTTACCGGTGCGTCACCGTGGGCGCGGGATTGTCCGCTTGAGGACGATCCCGCGCTTTCTTGTTTTGAAAAGAACCTGCCGGTTGCCGGGTTGACCCGGCGGCGCTTCCTCGGGCGGACACAGCCTTCACCTCGATCACGCCAAAAAAGCATCGTTTTCTCAGTCATCTTAGGATATAATCGACGTATCAGAAAAGAACAAGCGACGCATCGCATCGGCATCAAAGCAACGCGCGTTGACATTGGCCGGGGCATTGGGCAGAGCCTCATTTGGCAACAACAGGCCTGTTTACATGCCCCTTTCTCTTTTTGAGGCGGATTCCAACCCAGTTGACGGCCCTTTGGAGAGGTGGTAAAATCCCGGTACGCCGACCTGTATTACTGTGATTTTGGTAAAGCGGGTGATCCCTTGGCGCTCCGCGAGAAAGTGCGGGTGCACGAGCTTTCTCTATCCTTTCCTCACGCCGGGGGAAGGCTTCGTGTGCTGGACAGGTTTAACTTGACGGTGTACGACGGCGAGTTTGTCTCCATCGTCGGGCCCAGCGGGTGCGGCAAGTCGACGCTCTTGCGCCTGGTCAACGGGCTGATCCGTCCCGACGCGGGGGAGGTCTTTCTCGACGGGCGGCCGGTGACGGGAGTGCCGGACAATGTGGGCCTCGTCTTTCAAAACGACGCGCTCCTCCCGTGGTATTCGGTCTACGACAACATCCGCCTGGCCCTGGTGATGCGCGGCGTCCCGAAAGAAAACCAGCCCCGCCGCATCCACGAGCTGATCGCCATGGTGGGCCTCGAGGGCTTCGCCGATCAACTGCCCGGCACGCTCTCGGGTGGGATGCGTAAGCGCGTGGCCCTCGCCCGGGCGTTGGCCTACGATCCCGACGTCTTTTTGATGGATGAGCCTTTTGGACCCTTGGACGCGCAGACCCGGATCAGCGTCGGGCAAGAGTTTTTGCGGATCTGGCAGAGCCTTGGCAAGAGCGTCCTCTTTGTCACCCACGACATCGAGGAAGCCGTCGCCCTCTCCGATCGCGTGGTAGTCCTCAGCCCGCGCCCGGCGCGCGTCATCGGCGACTTCTCGGTGGATTTGCCTCGTCCCAGGGATTTTTATGAGATCCGCTTTGAACCCGAGTTTCAGCGGCTGCACCGGGAGATTTACCAGTGCTTGATCCAAGAGGCGAAAGCGGCCTTTTCCCCGGCGCGGGGAGTGGCTGAGGGGGTGCATGCCCAGTGAGCGTGCCGACGTCGCGGCCTGTGGTTTCGGTGCCGGCCCAGCCGCGGGATCGTGAGGCGACCGGAGCCGCGAGGGGCAAAGAAGCGGGCCACTGGAGCGACCGCCCGTGGTCGAAGCGCGTCGGGCGGGTGCTCCTCGCGCTGCTGCTCCTTGCCCTCTGGGAGTACGCCTCCGGCCGGTGGGTCGACCCGTTTTTCTTGAGCAAACCGTCCCAGGTGTGGGCGCGCCTCGTCCGCCTCGCGGGCAACGGGGAGCTTTTCTTGCACCTCGGGGTGACTTTGCAAGAGACGGTCCTTGGCCTATTGCTCGGGATGGCCGTGGGCGTTCCGGCGGGCGTCCTGTTTGCTCGCAGCCCCTTTTTGTCCAACATCGCCCAACCCTTTGTCATGGCCTTTTACAGCCTGCCCCGGGTGTCGCTCGCGCCCCTTTTCATCCTCTGGTTTGGCCTGGGGCTTCTCTCCAAAGTCATGCTGGTCTTTACGATGGTCGTCTTTGTCGCTTTTTACAACTCGTATCAAGGGGTGAAGAGCGTCGACCCCGACCTGATCGAGATGATGCGCTCCATGAGGGCCTCCCAGCGCCAGATCACGCGCTGGGTGATCCTCCCTTCGATCCGCTCGTGGGTGATGGCGAGCCTTCGCCTCAACATCGGCATGGCGCTGATCGGCGCCGTCATCGGGGAGATGTTTGCCTCAAGCCGCGGCCTGGGTTACTACATCCAATACTCCTCCGGGATGTTTGACACCACGGGCGTCTTTACCGGGCTGCTGGTCGTCATGGTCACGGCCATCGTGCTGGAGGCTCTTTTAGGCTGGCTCGACCGGGGGGTGCTGACTCGAGCTCGTTTTGAAAGAAAACGGACGTCGTCGCTGCCGCCGGGAAGAGGCTCTTAAGCGTGTCTTGGAATGTTCAAGTTTCCGTTGTGCATTTTGTTTGGGAGAGGAGTCGCACAAAAATGAACAACGCGCGCGGTTTGAAAGGGCCCCTTGCGCTTTTGGTTGGTTTGCTCGCGTTTCAGCTTTTGGCAGGCGCCGTGGCGGCGCAGACCGACACCATCCGTGTCGGAAACGTCTGCAGTGTGAGCCCGCTGGTCTACTACGTCGCCCGGGAAGAGGGCTTTTTGGAGAAGCACGGCATCGATGCGGAGAAGCACTGCTTTTCCGGCGGATCGGCGGGGATCACCGCCTTGATGGCAGGTGGCATCGACGCGATGACCGCCACCTACGAGCACGTGCAAAAGCTCCGGGCTCAAGGTCAAGACGTCCGCGCCGTCGCCGGCCTCTTTGACCGGATCGGGTACTGGCTGATGGTCCGCCAGGATTCGCCGCTCCAGAGCCTGGAGGATCTGAAAGGGAAGCGGATCGGCATCACCTCAGCCGGGAGCCTTTCCGACATGACCCTCCGCTATTTCCTCCTGCAAAACGGCATTGATCCCGTGCGCGACGTGACCATTATCGCCGCGGGTTCGGGAGCGACGATGCTGGCTGCGATCGAGCACGGCCGGGTCGACGCGGGAATGGTCAACCAGCCGACCAAGGCCGAAGCTGAAGCCGACGGCCGGGTGCGGGTGCTCTTTGACCCCAACACCCAGGAGTACGCCGGGATCGTCATGGTGATGCGGGGCGATTTCATCGAGAAAAACCCTGACCTGGTGCGCCGCTTTATCGCCGCCATCTACGAGGCGCGCCAGGCGATCGACGCCGATCCCGAAATCGCGTTCTCCGCGCTGGTCAAGACGTTTCCCGAATCGGATCCAGAGATCTTGAGGGCGGTCGTCAACGATTACTTGCCGTTTTTGCCTCAAGGACTCTACATCAGCGAGGAGTCGGCGGCCAACGTGATCGCCTCGCTGCAGGTGATCGGCGCGCTGCCGGAGCCTGTGCCCTACGAAGAGGCCGTCGACCTCAGCTGGCTTCCGGCGGAGTGACGCGGCCGGCGGCGACAAGCTTTTGCCGGGCAGCGCTCGAAGGCGGGCGGCGGTGAGCGAACCCCGCGGCCCGCCTTAGAGCGCGGCGCTGGGTTTTGGGGTCTTGGCTCTTAAGTTTAGGATCTGTTTCTTGTGACTTGCGGTTCCGGGCCTTTGGGGCCTCTTGGCGCACATCACCGGGTGGAGAAAGGTCGATGCTAAGCGTGCCTAAAGATTTACGTTCGTTTCTTGAGCAAGTGATTCGCGAAATGCCGGGTCAGATCAAGGTCGTGCCCCACGAGGTGGATCCCCGCTTTGGCTGCACGGGGCTCGCTGAGCGTTTCGCCCGGCGCAACGAATACCCGGCGCTGTATTTCGAAAAGGTGAAGGGAAGCGAGATCCCCCTCATCATCAACCTGACGGCGACCCCAGAGCGACTGGCTTTGGCTCTGGGAAGCACCATTGAAGATGTGGTCCGCACCTACGGAGAGCGCCTGGCCGAGAGGATCCCGCCTATTTGGGTCGCGCGCGAAGAGGCGCCTGTCAAAGAAGTGATCTGGACGGGCGAGCAGGTCGATCTTGGCAAGCTTCCCTTTTTGTGGCACAACGCGCAGGACGGCGGGCCCTATATCACCAGCGGCGTCGGCATCGTGCGCGATCCTGAGTCGGGGGCCATCAACGCGGGCGTCTATCGCCACCAGGTGTACGGCCGTGACGAGATCGGCGTCTGGTTTATCGACACCCATCACGGCGCCTACATCTACCGGGCCAACGAGGCCGCGGGGCGGCCGACCCCCATCGTGATCGCCATCGGACATCACCCCGCGTTGATCATGGGCGCGGTGAGCCGGATTCCAGGGATCGGGGGCGAGCTGGAGGCGGCGGGCGCCCTCCTTGGCGAGCCGGTGCGGCTGGTCGAAGCGGAGACCTGCGACCTGCCGGTGCCGGCCGACGCCGAGATCGTCCTCGAAGGCGAGGTCTTGCCCTACCAGCGCCGGGAAGAGGGGCCCTTTGGAGAATGGCCGGGCCACTACATGGCCGGAGGGCCCAAGCCCATCATCAAGATCAAAGCCATCACGATGCGGCGCGATGCCATCTACTACGACATTTTCTCAGCCAACCGGGAGCACCTGGTGCTCGGCGCCTTGCCCCGGATGGGGAGCATCTACCGGGCCGTCAAGCAAGTGGTGCCGGGTGTCAAGGCAGTGCACGTGCCGGCGCACAGCCGCATGCACTGCTACATCAGCATCCGCAAGGAACGGGACGCGGAAGTGAAAAAGGCGGCCTTCGCCGCGCTCAACACGGAGCCGGAAAACCTGAAACTGGTGGTCGTCGTCGACGACGACATCAACGTCTTTAACGACGGCGAGGTGATGTGGGCCATCGGCACCCGGTTTGACGCCGCCCGTGACCTCCTCGTCATTCCCGACTGGTCGGGGCCGGGCGGGCTCCTCCCCACGGGATGGGAGTACCACGAAGATGGGACCCGCACGCCCAAGATGGTGTCGGCGATGATCCTCGATGCGACCAAGCCCGCGCCGCCGGTGCCCTATCCCGAGAGGGCGCGGGTGCCCGAGGAAGCCGTCGACGCGGCGGACTTGAGCGATGTGTACGATATGCGGGAGCTCCCGGTTCGCCGTGGCCAGGAGTGACAGCATGAACCGGGTGATCCGGATCAACGGGACCGAGTGGCCGGCGGACGTGCCGCCGACAACCCCCCTCTCCGATTTCCTGCGGGAGCACGCGGGGCTCACCGGGACAAAAATCGGGTGCCGGACGGGGGAGTGTGGCGCGTGCACGGTCCTCCTCGACGGGCGCCCCGTCACGTCGTGCCTCGTCTGGGTGGCCCGGGCCTGGGGCCGGGACGTGACGACGGTGGAGGGCCTGGGGGACGACCAGAGGCTTGACCCGGTGCAAGTGGCCTTTTTGGAGCTCAACGCCGCCCAGTGCGGCTTTTGCATCCCCGGCCTTTTGGTGAGCGCCCGGGCTTTGCTCGATGAGGCGGCGGCCCGGGGCTGGCCGCCGACGGCGCTCGAGGTGAGAGAGCGCTTGTCGGGCCACCTGTGCCGCTGCACGGGGTACCAAAAGATCGTCGAGGCGGTGCTCAAAGCCGCCGAAAACGGGATGAAGGAGATGCGCCTTGAGCTTGGGTAGCGTGGGCCGTCCTTGGCCTCAAATCGACGCCGTCGACAAGGTGCGGGGCCGCACCCGCTATGCCGCCGACATGACGCTGCCGGGACAGCTTTACGGGCGGATCTTGCGAAGCCCGGTTCCCCACGGGATCATCCGGCGGATCGACACGTCGCGAGCGCTCAAGGTGCCGGGGGTGCGGGCGGTGATCACGGCGGCGGACCTGCCGCCCAACGGCCCGGAGGGAAAGGGGCGTGTGCCCTTTGGCCCCTATGTTGACGACTGGGAGATTCTCTGCAGCGATCGGGTGCGCTACATCGGCGACGAAGTGGCGGCCGTGGCCGCGGTGAGCGAGGAAGCCGCGGCCGAAGCCCTGGAGCTCATCGAGGTGGAGTACGAGCCCTTGCCGGCCGTCTTTGACATGCACGAGGCTCTGGAGCCGGGCGCGCCGGTCCTTTGGCCCGAGCGCCCAGGCAACATCGCCTCCCGCTTTGACATCGCCCGGGGCGATCTGGACGCCGCAAGGCGCAAAGCTCACCTGGTCCTCGAAGAGCGCTACTCCACCAATCGCATCTATCACGCATACCTCGAGCCCATCGCCGTGCTGGCCGAGGCGCACCCGGGCGACCGGTACACGCTGATCGCCCCGACCCACATCCCCTACAAAGCCCGGGTCACCTACGCCCGGGGGTTGGGGATCGATCCGGGCAAGATCCGGCTCATCGTCCCGCCGATGGGCGGGAGCTTTGGCGCGAAATACGAGCTCAATGTCTGCATGATCGCGATGCTCCTCGCCCGCAAGACCGGCCGGCCCGTCAAGATGGTTTTTGACCGGGCGGAAGATGCGGCGGCGGGCCATCACCGGCCCCCTCTGCATTTCGACATTCGCCTGGCCCTCGACCGGGACGGCCGCTTTTTGAGCAAAGAAGTACGGATCGTCGCGACGGCGGGAGCCCGCACCATGTGGACGCCGCCGGTGGTGGCGACGGCGGCTCACCGCATCGACGCCCTCTACCACTTTGAAGCGGTGCGGGCCGAAGCGCTCTTGGTGTACACCAACACCAGCCCCACCACGTGCATGCGGGGCTTTGGCAACGCCGAGATGCTCTTCGCCTTTGAGCAGATGGTGGACCAGGCGGCCGAGGAGCTAGGCATCGATCCCGTGGAAATCCGCAAGCGCAACGCCGTCCGGGCTGGCGACGTGACGATCCACGGGTGGCGGATCGGCTCCTCTGCCTTGGAGGAGTGCCTCGACCGGGTGGCTCTGCTCTCGGGGTTTTCCCGGCGAAAGCCCGCGCCTCGTCATCCCCCGGCCTCGGGCAAAGCGAGGGGGTTGGGGCTTGCCATCGGCCACCACGTTTCGGGCTACCGCCCCATTCTCGCCGAGTACGACGGCTCTGCGGCCTGGGTGCGCCTCGACATGGACGGGCGCCTCTCGGTGGCGGTGGGCGAGCCCGACATTGGCCAGGGGCTCAACACCGTCGTCGCCATGATCGCCGCCGATGAGCTGGGGGTTTCGCCCAGCGAGATCGACGTGATGCCGGTCGACACCGCGCATAGCCCGGCGGCCGTCGGCACTTTGGGCTCGCGGGCGACCATCATGGCTGGGGCCGCGGTCAAAGCGGCGGCTCGGGATTTCAAAAAGAAGCTCTTGGCGTTTGCCGGTGAGCTCCTGGGAGCCGATCCTGGCGAGCTCGTGCTCGAGAGAGGGCGCGTCCTTTGGCGCCGGGGCGGCGGAGAGAGCGGTGAACGGGAAGGGGGCCCGGGCGCCTCGCTCACCCTGGCAGAGCTCGGCCGCCGGTGGGCCGCGGCGCACACGGGGAGCCCGCTGGTGGGACAAGGCTCGTACCGGCCGGAAACCGTGTTGCCGGGTCCCGACAAGTACGGCAATCCTTCGCCCGCGTACCCCTTTGCCGCGCACGTCGCCGAGGTGGAGGTCGACGTCGAGACCGGCGCGGTGGAGGTGGTCAACTACTGGGCCGTGCACGACAGTGGCCGGATCATCAACCCATCGACCGCGACGGGCCAAGTGCAGGGCGGCGTGGCCCAAGGGATCGGCTGGGCGTTGATGGAGGACGTCGCGATCCGCGGGGGCCGCGTGGAAAACCCCAACTTCCTGGACTACCGCATTCCCGGATTTCAAGACGTGCCTCCGATGACCGTGGAGTTTGTGGGCGAAAGCGAGCCCAACAGCCCGACCGGCGTCAAAAGCCTGGGCGAGTCGGCGCTCAATCCCGTGCTGCCGGCGATCGCCAACGCCGTCTACAATGCCGTCGGCGTGCGCATCCACGACGCTCCTTTGACGCCCGAGGCGGTCTGGCGCGCGATCCAGCGGCGGCGGGAGGAGCTTGAGGCCGCCGGGAAGGAGAGGGAGGCGCAATGATCCGGGACCGGTGGGAGTATGTCAGAGCGGAGACGCTGGCCGGCGCTCTCACGCTTCTTGCGAGCCGCTCCGACGCCTATCCCCTGGCCGGGGGAACAGATCTTGTCATCGCCGGCCGCCTGGGGAGGATCCGGGGAGGCGTCGCCGTCGACATTTCGGCCGTCCCGGAGCTCCAGGGCATCACGGCTTTCCCCACCGAGGCGGGCGGCGTGCGCCTTCGGATCGGCGCGGCCACGACCGTCAGCGCGCTGCTGCAAGACGAGCTCGTCCAGCAGAAGCTGCCGGCCCTTGTAGACGCCGGCCGCCTGCTCGGCGGGTGGCAGATTCAAAACCTGGCCACGGTGGGCGGCAACATGTGCAACGCCTCCCCGTCGGCCGAGCTTTCGCCGCCGCTGTTGGTGCACCGGGCTGAAGCGGTGATCGCAGGCCCCGAGGGCAGCCGGCGGCTTGGCGTCGACCGGTTTTGGACGGGCCCGGGAAAGACAGCGCTGGCGCGGGGCGAGCTTTTGGTCGCGGTTGAGTTGGAAACAGGCGGAGCGTCGGCGTACGTCCGCCACCAAATCCGCCGGTCGGTGGACATCGCACTGGCGAGCGCCGCAGCGTGGGTCAGCGTCGAGGACGAGCGGATCGCCGGCGCCCGCTTGGCGCTGGGCGCAGTTGCGCCCGCGCCGCTCCTCGTGGACGTGGCGGAAGAGGTCGCCGGCGTGCCGGTCCGGCAAGCGCCGGGGAAAGAGCCTGATGACCCCGGGGCCTTTGGGCCGGCCCTTGCGAAGCGGCTCCAGCGGGTCGAAAGGCTTGCCTTCGCGGCGGCGCGGCCGATCACCGACGTGCGAGCGAGCGCTGATTACCGCCGGGCGGTGGTGGGCGTCTTGGCGCGAAGAGCGCTCCTCAGGGCTGTGCAGCGGGCTTTAGCAGTTTCAGAGGATGTTGAAACACGATCGGGGTGACGGATGTGCAGGCGGCTGAACGGCGGAGCGTGTGGTTGCATGAGCTCACCTGGCAAGAGGTCGAGGCCTATCTCAAAGAGCGCCAGACGATCATCGTCCCCTTTGGCACCACCGAGCAGCACGGGCCCGTGGGCCCGCTGGGCCTCGACGGGTACGTGGCGATCGGGCTCGCCGAGGACGCAGCGCGGCGGGCCGGGGTTTTGGTGGCGCCTCCCTTATGGTACGGCGATTCCAGCCATCACCTTGGCTTCCCGGGGACGATTTCGCTGCGCACGGAGACGTTGATCCAGGTCTTTTACGACATCGTCCGCTCGCTGGCGAAGCACGGTTTCCGCAAGATCCTCGCCCTCAACGGGCACAAGATGACCAACCTCGCGGCGCTGACATCCGCCGCCCGCAACATCCGGGAGTTTGAACTGCCCCATGTACTGGTGGCCGTCGCAGACCCCATGTACCTGGCGCGGGGGATCGCCGGCCAGCTGAAGGAAACCAACGAACACCACGCGGGCGAGCTCGAGGTCTCCCACGTCTATTACCTGTTCCCCGAGACCATCCGGATCGATAAGATTTCCGATGCGCATTGCGACTTTGACGCCGTCTTTGGCCCCTTTGGCAACGGCGACTTGTTTGGCGGAGGCGGCCGCGATTTCATCGAGCAGCCCTGGACGTCGGAGGAGCAGCGGCGGATCGCGCCGGCGGGGCAGTTTTCCTCGACGCTCGCCGTCTCCAAGGAGAAGGGGAAGGCGTACCACGAGTACATGGTGGAGCGGCTGGTCGAGTTTCTCACGTGGTGGGAGCATTATGAGGGGCCCTTGGGATCGGTGCCGCCCACCGAAAGGGTGTCCTAGCCTATGGTTGAGCTGGAAGCGGACGTTTTGGTCGTAGGCGCCGGCGGCGCCGGTATGTACGCGGCCATCGCCGCGGCCCGCGAAGGCGCGCGGGTGCTCCTCGTCGACAAGAGCATTGTCGGGCGGGGAGGCGCGACCATCATGGCCCAGATGACGGTCGCCGCGGCCATCGGCCACGAGGAGCCCGACAGTTGGGAAGAGCACTTTCGCGACACGGTGGCCGCGGGCAGGGGCTTGTGCAATCAGGAGCTGGTCCGGCTCCTCTGCCAAAAGGGACCAGAGCGGATCTTGGAGATGGACCGGTGGCGGGTGGGATGGGCGCGCACGGGTGAGCGCATCCGCCAGGTGACGGCGCCGGGGCACAGCAAAAAGCGGTGCGTCTACGTCGACTTTCTCAACACGGGGCCGGCGGTGGCCGCGACTTTGCAGCGACAGCTGAAGCGCCTGGACAACGTGCGGCGGCTCAGCAATGTGGCCGTGGTCGAGCTCTTGGTGGACGACGGGCGGGCGGTGGGCGCCGTCGGTCTTGACGTGGAAACCGGCGAATGGGCCGCGTTTCGCGCCGCGAGCGTCGTCCTGGCGGCGGGCGGTCTCACCAAGCTCTTTGCCCGCAACAGCGCCTCCGCCAACATGGGCGGCGACGCGTACGCCCTGGCCCTGCGGGCGGGCGCGGAGCTGGTCGACATGGAGTTTGTGCAGTTCTTTCCCATCGCGCACCTGGCCCCCAGGCTCGTGGGGATGGATCCCATCATGTGGGATCCCTTTCGCTACAAGCTGGGCGGGCGGCTCTTAAACGGGATGTTTGAAGAGTTTCTCGATCGCTACGGCAGCGCCGATGAAGGAAAGTACACCGCCACGAGAGACCTTGCGACGTACGCCATCCTCAAAGAAGTGGAGGCCGGCCGGGGCTCGCCTCATGGAGGGGCATACCTCGACTTTCGCCACGTCTCCCAAGAGGCGCTGCGGCAAGCATTTGGGCCGGTGATTGACCGGCTCCTCGCCAATGGAATCGATCTTACAAAGACGCCGGTCGAGGTGGCGCCGATGGCGCACTATCACATGGGGGGCGTGCGCGTCGACGGGCGCCTGGAAAGCCGGATCAAAGGCCTCTTTGCCGCCGGCGAAGCGGTGGGCGGCACGAGCGGCGCTAACCGCCTGTCAGGCAACGCCATCACCGAAGCCTTGGTCTTTGGCGAGCACGCGGGGCGCCTCGCGGCCGCCCGGGCCAGGGAAGACGCGCCGGCCTCCGCCGCCCGCTGGGTAGCGCTGGCGGAGCAAACGGTCAAGGAGCTCGTCCGAGCGCTTCCGGAGCCGGGGAACGCGGGAGCCGGCAAGGGCGGCGGCAAGAGCCCGGCGGCGGTACAAGCCGAGCTGCAGCAGCTCATGCAGGAGCAGGTGGGGCCGCTCCGGACGGGAACGGACCTCAAAGGCGCCCTGGCGCGGATCCAAGCGATGCGCCGCGAGGTGCTCCCGCGGCTTACGCTGGCAGCGGGCGCGGTGCCCTTTAACGTCGACGTGCAGGATTGGTTTGAGCTGCGCAACATGCTCCTCGTGGCCGAGGCGGTCGCCCAGGCGGCTTTGGCCCGGGAAGAGAGCCGCGGCGCCCATCAGCGCGAGGACTTTCCGGAGACTCGAAACGAGTGGGAGCGCAACCTGGTGGTGGCCCTGGGGCCGGGCGGCGAGCTCCTGCTGCGGCCTGAACCTGTGGTCACCATCGGGAAAGAGGGGGCCACAGCATGAAGAACGATGCTCAAAAAGCGCGCGCCCTGGCTCAAGGCCAGGAAGCGGTCGTGACCGTACGGCGCGGCTCACCCGGTGAGGCGGTCCGGTACCAAGAGTTTCGCGTTCCTTACGAGCCCGGGATGTCAATCCTCGATGCCTTGATGTGGATCCGCCGCTACGGCGATTCGACCCTGGCCTTTCGCTACAGCTGCATCAACGCCAACGCGTGCAAGGAGTGCACCGCGCTGGTGGATGGGAAAGTGGCGTACCTTTGCACGGAGCGCCTCAAACCCGGTGGCGTCACCCTCGAACCCCTTCCCAAGCGGCGGTGGATTCGCGATCTGGTCACCGACATCGTGTCGCCCGAGGAGCGGCTCGGCGCGGCGCAGCGAAAAGAGGGGGAGACGCCGTGAGCAAACTGCGCCTCACGCTGGCGTGCGGCGACTACGACCGGGTGGCTCCTCTGAAAGAGGGGCGCGTGCAGCCCGAGGGGATCGACCTCAACTTCATCCCGCTGGAGCCAGAGGAGCTCTTCTTTCGGATGGCGCGCTACCAAGATTTCGACGCGGCCGAAATGTCGCTCGCGTCGTACATCATCCACCGCGCGCAAGGGAAAAAGATGTACCAGGCGATTCCCGTCTTTCCTTCCCGCATGTTCCGCCACAGCGCGATTTACGTCAACGCCGGCGCGGGCATCGAAAAACCCCAAGATCTGCGGGGCCGGCGAGTCGGCGTCCCGGAGTACCAGATGACCGCCGTGGTTTGGGTGAAGGGAATCCTTTCGGAGTTTTACGGTGTGCCTCCCACTGAAGTCCACTGGTTGACCGGGGGACAAGAAGAGCCGGGACGGAAAGAGCGCATGCCCCTCTCCCTCCCGCCCGAGTTTCGCGTCGAGCCGATCGGAAACGACCGGACGCTCAGCGAGATGCTGGAGTCGGGAGAGCTCGACGCTTTGATCGCCGCGAGGACGCCCTCGCCCTTTCTGCGGGGATCTTGCAAGGTGCGCCGGCTCTTTGCCGACCCCGTTCGGGAGGAGCAGGAGTACTTCCGCCGTACGGGCATCTTTCCCATCATGCACACGGTGGTGATCCGGAGCGACATCCTCGACAGCGCGCCCTGGGTTGCGCTAAGCCTCTACAAGGCCTTTGAAAGGGCGCGGCGCGTGGCGCTTCAGGGCGTGGCCGGCGCTCCGGCCCTCCGCTACTCGCTCGCCTGGCTGCAGCATTACTGGGCGGAGGAGGAGAGGCTCTTAGGGCCCGATGCCTGGGCCTATGGCCTTGCTAAAAACCGCAGAGTCGTCGAGACGCTGTCGAGGTACCTGCTTGAGCAGGGGCTTATCGAGGAGATCGTCCCGGTGGACGAGCTCTTTTTCCCCACGACCCACGAGGAGGCCAAGATCTAGCGGCAAAGCTCGCCTTACGGCGGCGCCGCGCTGCTACGGCCCTTCCCACTTGGGGGCGCCGGGCACATCGACGCCGAACTGCGCGAAGACCCGGGCCACCGTGTGCATCACGATCTCCTCGACGGTGCTCGGCTTGAGGTAAAAGGCCGGCATCGGGGGGAGGATGACGGCGCCCATCTCCGCCAGGGCGGTCAAGGTCCGCAGGTGCCCCACGTGGAGCGGCGTCTCGCGCACGACGACGACGAGCTTGCGCTTTTCTTTGAGCGTCACGTCGGCCGCCCGCACCAGGAGGTTGTCGGAAAGACCGTACGCAATGGCGGACGCGGTGTTGATCGAACAAGGACAGACCATCATGCCGTCGGTGGGAAAGGAGCCGCTCGCGATCGCGGCGGCCAAGTCGTCCGGAGAGTAGACGCGGTGCGCCAAAGCTTTGACGGCGGAGACGGAATAGTCGGTCTCCAGGCTGATGGTCGCTTGACCGTACTTGCTGATGACAAGATGCGTCTCGATGCCAAGGTCCCGTGCAACTTCCAGCGCCCGGATGCCGTAGATCACGCCGGAGGCGCCGGAGATACCCACCACAAGTCGCATGAGGCACTGTCCTTCCTGCTTGTGATCTCCGCACGATGGTTCGCCGCTGCGATAGCGGCTCCTCTTGCGGGTTGTTGATGAGGGGAGAGATTGCCGGTGTCCCGTTCCCGCTCAATGGAACCACCCGGAAGAGCGCGCCTCACCTTTTATTCGGAACCGATCATCGTCGACCCCGCATCCATTTCGACCGCGGCCCTCGCCCGGGGAGCGCCCGGCTGCCCGATGCGGTTTGTGTGGCGGGGGAAGGAGTACCGGGTGGCAAAGATCCTCGACGTGAGCCGGCAGTTGCGGGCCCACGATTCACCAGAGACGTACGTCCGCTCCCATTCCTTTCGGGTGGTGACGGAGTGCGGCTACGAGATGATTCTCCGCTGCGACCGGCAGGTCCGCGGCAACCCGTGGCGGATGTTTGCCGCAGGGAAACTGCCCGGGGCGGCATCAGATCGCGACAAAGCAGCGGCGGATCGGGAAGAAGCGCCGCGTTGAGCCTCAGAAGTGCTGGAGGCTGTCCACCGGAGCGTAGTCGTCGGTGAGGAGCGGCACATCGCCGGTGGGCACATCCTCCAGGAGCAAGCTCTGGATATAGGGCCTCACATCATGCCTCATCGCGCCCTGGGAAAGGAGCTCGTTGGCCCTCTCCAAGAGCTGGGCACGTGAGAGGCGCTCCTCGGACTTGGTCGCGATCACGATGATGTTGCGCAGCGCCGGGTCGCCCCGGCCGCCAAAAAGGCCGACGGGGAAGATGTAGACCTGGGGAAACACGTCTTGATACGTGCGGATCATCGAGCGGAAAAGCCTGCTCTGCCGCCCCGTGATCGCGCCGATGATATTGGCGGCGACGACGCCGTCGGGCGTGAGCTTTTGCGCGAGCTCTTCAAGAAACTCCCTCGTCGTCAGGTGAAACGGGATGGATTCGTAGGAGTAGGCGTCGAGGATTGCAAGGTCGTACAGGACGTCTGTCTTTTTGAGAAAGAGGCGGCCGTCGACGGTGTGGATGCGGAGGCGCTCGTCCTCGGCCACGTCAAAAAAGCGACGGGCGACCGATACGACGTCGGGGTCGAGCTCGGCCACATCCATGACGAGATCAGGGTAATCCCGGTGAAAGGACTTTTGGATCGACCCGCCGCCGAGGCCAAGAAAAAGGGCTCGCTCTGCTTGGGGCGCAAACACCTTGGCCAGGTGCAGGTAGCGGGTGTAAAAGAAGACCAGCTCGTCGGGGTCAGAGAGGTACATGGCGCTCTGATAGGTGTTGTCGAAGTGGAGGTGGCGCACATCGCCCCGGTCGCGCACGATGATCTTGTGGTAGAGCCCGTCTTTCTCGTAGAGGACGCCCTCGGTGGCCGCGCTGAACTGGGACGCGTAGGCGATGACAGCGATGGCGGCCATGCCGGCCAAGAGCCGGATCTGAGGACTGGAGGCTGCTTGTTTCGCCCGGGCTCCTTTCGAACGCGCCCCTCCTTTCGAGCCTCCCTTTAGCCGGGCGCCTGGCGAAGCCGCGCCCCCGGCCGCTTGGGGGCGTCTTGCCGATTCACTGACAAAGGTCGCGAGCGCCAGCAAGAGGAGCGTGATGCCAAGCCCGTGCAAGGTGGTCCTCACGCCGATGGTGGGGATCAGCACGAAGGACGCGACCAGCGTGCCGACGATGCTGCCCACTGTCGAGAGGGCGTAGAGCCGGCCGGCGGTGTTGCCGACCGTTTCCACGCTTTGCACCTCCAGGCGGATGGCGTAAGGCGAAATGGTGCCGAGAAACAGGCTCGGCACGGCAAAAAGGATCACCGAGGCGACGAGGGGGCTGAGGCGGGGGCCCAGGTCGACCTGGGCGATCCATTGGGTCACGCCCGGAGCGTAAAAGGGGAGCGCCCAGATCATGAAGCCTGCCGCGGCTACCAGCCCGCCGAGGAGCGAAAGCCGCGGGCTTTTGTCGGCAAGCCACCCTCCCCAGTAGTTGCCGACGCTCAAGGCCGTCAAAAAGATGCTGATCAAACTTCCCCACACAAAGATCGACGAGCCAAACTGGGGAGCTAAGACGCGGCTTCCCACCATCTCCAGCGCCATCAAGATGGCTCCACCCAGGACGACAATGAGCTTGAGCATCGAGCCTCACCCCATCCGAGAACGTGCGCGCCGGTGATGCTCGACTCTTCCGCGCTTATTTGGGACATCCTCCTACCGGAAACTCTGTGTTTTTCGCCGGAGGTGGCGGTATGAACCGGAAATGGTGGTGGGTGTTGGGAGCCGCGCTGGCGGTGCTTGTGTGGGCGATGGCGAGCGCTCCCGGAGCGCGGGAGCCGGGCAACCAAGAGGGCCCCAACCTGGTCCAGCTGCGGCGCGACCCTGTCCACTCGGAGGGCGATGCGACGAGCCAGGCAGAGCACGCCCAACGGGTCGCGAAGCAGGTCAACGGCGTCGACGAGGCTTGGGTCGCAGTCGTCGACAACACGGCGTACGTGGGGATCGAGCTCGGCGAGGGCGTCCAACAGGAGCGGGCCGAGCGCATCGAACGGACTGTCGCCGAGCAGATCGTGAGCCGCGTCGACAAGATCGATCAAGCCTTTGCGTCGACCGATCCGGCGATCGTCGGGCGGATGAGAGAGATCAGCCGGGATCTGGCCGGCGGACGACCGGCCTCGGCGTACCGGGAGGAGCTGGAAAGGATGAGCGCCCGCATGCGCGCCCGCCTGCACGATTAACTCAAGACGGGCGGAGCCTGCGGGCGCGCAAGCCCAAAAAGAGCGGGATTTCGCTGTTGGCCCTGTTTTCGGCCTTGGCGTTGGGGCCTGTCCGTTTGACGCCCGGATAGGCGGGAATCTCCACCAGCCGATCGATGACAAGGCCGAGCTTAGCCAAGCCGTTGACGTAATCCTGCAGCGGCGCGTGGAAGCTCTTGATCGCTCCCGGCTGGCCCCGGGCCACAGGGCGGACGGGGACGGCCATGGGGCTCAAGTAGGAGTCGACCCGGCGGTACTGGAGCTTGCGCTGATCATCCCATCCCCAGCCGCTCTGGCGGGGGACGCGAAAACACGGGTGAAACATCAATGCCACGATGCGCCCGGTCTCTTTCACCGCCCAGGCGGCGCCGGCGAGCACCGGTTCCGGCGGTCCCATATCCTGTAGGCTCAGTAAAAAGACCGCCGCGTCGGCAATGCTCCGGTCAAGGCCGGGTACCTGCTGCAGCTTGCGAGCGTCGCCGACGAGAAACCGGCCGGCTCTCTTGTGGACCGCCCGGGCGTAGGCGATCAACCTCGGGCTCAAGTCGACACCTATGTACGATATTTGCGGCGGAAGATGCGTGGAAAGGACGCCGGTGCCGCACCCGATGTCGAGGAGGGTCTCGCCCGGTCTCAAATCGAGTAGGTCCAAGACGGCGGGGATGGCGAGCTTACGGTGGTACTCGCTCCCCTCTTTTCCCACCCATCGCTTATACCACGCGGCAACAGGGTCCCAGCTGGTATCCAAGTCGGCACGGGGCTGATCGCCTGCGGTGCGGAGACGTTTTAGCGGGTCGCGCTGGCAAAGGTGTCTTTCCACGATCGCACGCTCCTTGGCTTTCCAGGTTTCCGGCGGGAACAAAAAAGCCACCGGCTCCCGGTGGCCCAAGAAGGTGCGATCCATACGTCCCGGCACGTTGGCGGCCGGGGAGAGACTCAAGGCTGAAAGCCTTCGCGGGCGAAGGGAGCCGACAGCGAAATCACGTGAGAGCGTCCTTTGCCTAACACGAGGCGCGGCCTCCTTCGCCAGAATTGATTGAAGTTATCCTATCACGGAATGGCAGTGGTTGTCAATCGTGGCTTTCGCGGTTTGGGCGAGACCGGCCAAAAGACCAGCCGAGGTGTCCCCGCGAGCATTAACGCAGCGCACAGCTCACGAACACGAGCGTCATCCGAGCTCCACAAGGGTGGGACGGCGGCTCTCAAACCGGGTGACGTGCCGGTATCCCGCCGCGGCCGCCGCTTTCACGGCCTGGTCGAGGCCGGCGCTTACCTGCTCGGGCCGGTGGGCGTCGGAACCCAGCGTGATGGGAACGCCCCGGTCAAAAAGGCGCTGCAGGAGCTCTTGGGCAGGGTAGATCTCGCCGACGGGTTTAAAGAGCCCCGCAGAGCTCACCTCGACCGCGACGCCGCTCTCTTTGGCCGCCCGGGCGATCTCGTCGTACAACTCGTCGAGGGGGAAGGAGGGCCTGTGGCCAAACTTTTTGACGAGATCGGGATGGGCCAGGGTG
>PKEU01000006.1 GCA_002919195.1 bacterium | reverse complement strand
GAGGGATTCGAACCCTCGGTAGGACTTTTGGTCCTACTACGGTTTAGCAAACCGCCCGGATCGGCCACTCTCGCACCCTTCCGCGCGTTGGCGGGCATCAACCGTGCCCGCCGAAAGCGCTTTTATTCTAGCATATGTTCCTGGAACGCGTCAACGGACCTCCTGCCGGGCTACCCCGTGGCTTAAAACGAAGCGCCTGCGCGCAAGACCAGCCGCGCTTTTCGTCGGCATTTGCCTGTACCGCTCTGCTAGGAAACCCCCGGACCGTGTCAAATTAGCCCCTCACATGGGACGCGGCATTCCGGCACAGCCTATGCTGGAGGACGCGAGAGGCGGTGACACTTTGGAGACTGGACCCATCGATTGGCCCGTCGTGGGAAAGCAAGTGGGACTTGGCATGCTGCTCGGGTTTGCCGTGGGATATGTGGCCAAAAAGGCGCTCAAGATCGCCTTTATCGTCACTGGTATCCTCTTTTTGACCCTGGTCGGCCTGCAGCATTACGACGTCATTTCGATCAACTGGGCGCGCATCGAAGCGGCCTATTCTCAAGCCGTCAATCCCCCGGGAGGCTTTGATTCCTTATTGCGAGGCTGGGTCGACTCCCTCGCCGCTGTGATCCCAGGGGCCGGTGGATTCGCTGTGGGCTTTTTTTGGGGGATGCGCAAAGGTTAGCTGCTATAATTTGGACCGAAACGCGGCGAGTTAAGGTGGAGAGACTACTGGGCGAAAGGAGGTTTCTTCAGTGGCAAGAGGACAGCAAAGAAACCAACCCTTGATCCGGGAAGCGGGCCAAGCCCTCAACCGGTTCAAGTACGAGGTCGCCCAGGAGATCGCTCAAACTCCTAACGATCCCCAGGCCCAGCTGCTCCAGCAGTACCTCTCAGGACAAACCGGTGGTTACGGGGGCGACATTCCCTCGCGGGTCTGGGGCGCGGTCGGCGGCCACATGGTGCGCCGCATGATCGCCGCGGCCGAGCAGACGTTGATTTCTCAAGCTCAAAGCGCAGTGCAGCAAAGCTTTCGCCAGAACTTGCAAGGCGGGACCACCCCCACCTTCCAAACGCAGATTCCGGGGCAAAGCCAGCTGCAGCCTCGCGACGTTTAATCCAGCCGGACAAACGTCGCGTCAAAGCAAGACTCATCACACGTCAGACAACGACAACGGGGACGGGACCGGCCGTCCCCGTTTTTCGCTGGTTACGGCGTCCGGACGCGAGGGCCGGTCGACGCTCTCACCACCAGCTCGGTCGGCATGAGGACGCGCCGCGGCCCGTCCGCCTTGCCGCGGCGCAAGATCTGGAGAAGCCTGCGGGCCGCGGCCTTCCCCATTTCGTCCGCAAACTGCTTTACGGTGGTGAGCGGCACTTCGACAAGCCGGGCCACATCGCTGTCGTCAAAGCCGACGATGGCAAGGTCGCGGGGCACCTCAAGCCCCTCTTCCCGGGCAGCCCGCAACACCTCGGCGGCGATGTAGTCGTTGACGGCCACGACGGCCGTGGGCTTCACTTCCCTCAGATAGGCGCGCAGCGCTTCGCGATCGCCCCGGCACAGACCTACCCATAAGGGCGACGGCCGGATGCCCGCCTCCTCGAGCCCGGCAAGGTATCCCTTATACCGGTCGGAAACGGATGAGGTCTGGAAGTTGTCCGTGCTCACAAATCCGATCTTTTTGTGGCCCAGCTCGGTAAGATGCGCCACAGCCTGCATCATGCCGCCCATGTTGTCTGACACGACGGCATCGAAGTCGAGGCCGTCGTAGTAGCGGTCGACAAAGACGACGGGAATGCCTAGCTCGTGCAATGCGCGAAACGGCGCCAGATGCGACTCGTCTTCGGGCAGCTGCGGCGGGTCGACTGGCATGATGATGAAACCTTCGCTGCCCGCCGAGACGGCTTCATCGATCAACCTGGACTGCTCTTCCAAAGTAAACTTGGAATTGGCGAAGGTGAGGGTCCGGCCTTCGGCGGTGGCAACCGCTTCGACCCCTTCGAGGAGCCTGAGGGCGAAGTAGTCCTTGACTCCTGCCAAGATGATGGTGATGGTATCCGTGGCGATGTTGGCCCGGGGGCGTTGGCGGGCGACGAAGGTCCCTTTGCCCGGGACGCGATAAACCACGCCCTCTTGTACCAGCTTGGCCAGGGCTTGTCGCACCGTGTGGCGGGAGACACCGTATTGTTCGCAAAGCTCCAGTTCGGTGGGGATGGGTTGTCCAGGGCCGTACACGCCGTTTTCAATCTGACGCTGCAAGGCATCTCTTACCTGCGCGTAAAAGGGAACGGCGCTCGACCGGTCCAGCGACATCTTGCAGCTCCTTTGGCACGCTCACCTTTCACACTGGTCCGTATACCACATCTTACCTGATTCCCCGGTATGCTTCAACAGTTCTCATCAAAAATGTACGGACAAATAAATGCACGAAGGAGGAACTATCCGGTTATTACAAGAATTGTCGTATAACCAAATTGACTGGAGGGGAGAATCGCCTTGCGGAAAGCTGTCACCATCATGCTTGCCTTGCTCGCTGGCTTGCTGCTGCTAGCCGGCACCGGCGGCGCCCAAGTGATTGAGATCGACTATTGGGGCGTCTGGGGCGGCGTCAGCCGCGCCGTAGAGATGGAAATTATCGAAGAGTTTAACCGCTTGTATGAAGGACGAATCCGCGTCAACGGCGTCGAAGTGCCCGAAGGCGTCGATGCCAAACTGCCGGCCGCGGTCGCCGGTGGGGCGCCTCCCGCTGTGGCCAAAGTCGACCGCTTCCGCGTCGGCAGCTTCGCCTCAGCCGGGCTGATCCAACCCATTGACGATCTGATTGCCCGTGACACTTACCATTTCGACGAGCACTATCCCGCGACGCGCGACGAGACGATCTACAACGGCCGCGTCTACGGCATCCCCTGGAACACGGACGACCGCGCCATGTATTACCATGTCGGGCTCTTCCAAGAGGCCGGCCTTGACATCAACAACCCGCCCCGCACGTGGGAAGAGGTCGACGAGGCCGCCCGCAAGATCGACCGGTGGGAGGCCGACGGGCGGCTCCGCCAGGTCGGCTTTGTGCCCAGCTGGGGCAACTGGTACTTTGTCGCTTGGCTGTGGGCGGCGGGCGGCGACCTCCTGGACGAGAGCAATCGAAAGGTCATCTGGAACAGCCCCGAAGGCGTCCGGGCCTTGCAGTGGATGAAGGACCGCCTCGAAATCTACGGCGGCATCGACGAGCTCAACGCCTTTAGCGCCAACTTCCCCAGCGGCGCCTGGCTCGGCGAGCGCGTCGGCATGATGATGGACGGCTCCTGGGCACTGGGAACGCTGAAAGACCTCGGCCTCACCCAAAACTTCATGGTGGCAAACCCGCCGAGGCCGGCCGGGCTCGAAGATACGCCGATGACCTGGTCGGGGGGCTTTGCCCTGGCGATTCCGACGGGCATCACCGGCCCTGAGCGCGACGCCGCTTGGGAGTTTATCAAGTTTTACACCGATCACTGGGCCCAGACCACCTTTGGCTCGCGCACCGGCCAGATCCCGTCGCTGCGGTCGGCGGCCACCTCGGTGGAGTTTTTGAGCATCGACCCGCTCATTCACAAGTTCGTCGAACTCATGGCCTACAGCCGCTTCCGCCCGGTGATCCCCGTCGGCGGCGAACTGTGGTCGCTGTACGTGGATGAGATCCACGCCTTGCTCCACGCCGGCGAGATGCCCGTCGAGCAGATCCTCGACGAGACGGCAAGGCAAGCCCAGATCATCCTCGATGAAGGATGGGCCCGGGCCGAAGGCAGGCTCTAAAAGAGGCCCCAGCCAGCTGCTCTTTGAAGCTCGGGCTCCAAAACGCCGCTCAACACGGGGGACGGAAAGCAGCCGTCCCCCGCTTCCGTATTACTTCTTGATACCACTGCGACGCACGATCAGGTCTTCTCGCCAGGTCCCCGCAAGGTGCCCGGCCGCTGCGAGGACCGCAAGAAGCGCCGCCCACCAAGCCATCACTGAGACCTGGTTGGACGCGCCGCTGTTTAGGGCGATCAGTGCGTTGACGAGCTCCCGGCCCGCCCAGAGGCTTGCGGCTGGAAGCACGCCTTCAACCAGTGTCAGCAAAGCTTCGGCCAGCGCACCGGCGGGGCTCGCTTTCCAAGCCTCCATTGAAAACCTGAGAAGCGTCGACCACGAACTCCGATCGAGTCTCTCCTCGGAAACGTCCGCCGACATCCTGAGTCAAGCCCCCCGTCACGGGCATTCCTCCGGTCTGGCCCGGCACGTGCCGGCATTGGCGCCGATCCACGACGCATATTGCGCAAAGTGTCAGCAAATTCCTGCCAGTATCAGGACAGGAAAAGAGGGGACGGAATCGCTCCGTCCCCGCTCCATACCCCGGAAAAGCATCAACTCAAGGCGAAAGGCTCTACTTCCGCTCGGCCTCCAGGGCTTGACGGAGGGCCTCCAGCACCAGGATCACGTTGTTCTCCGTGCAAGACGAACCCATCAATCCGACGCGCCAGACCTTTCCTTTGAGATCGCCGAGTCCGCCGCCGATCTCGATGTTAAACCGGTTGAGAATAAACCGGCGGACCCTGGCTTCATCGACACCGTCCGGCACCTTCACGGTGATCAGCATGGGCGAGCGGTACGCCTCGGGCACCAAGGGCTCAAGGCCGAGATCGGCTAGCCCCTCGCAAAAGAGCCGGGAAATCGTGCGGTGCCGCTCCTCCCGTTTTTCGAGCCCCTCTTCCTTGACGATTTGAAGGGCCTCGTGAAGCGCATACATCATGCTGATCGGCGCGGTGTGGTGGTAAAAACGCTCGGCTCCCCAGTACTGGGAGATCATCGTCACATCCAGATACCAGCTTTGAACTTTGCGCTTTCGCCGCGCCAGGCGCTCTTCGGCTCGGGGGCCGAAGGTGACCGGGCTCAAGCCCGGCGGGCAGCTGAGGCATTTTTGCGTCCCGCTGTAGCAGGCGTCGATCAAGCGCTTATCCACGTCGACGGCGACGCCGCCGAGCGAGGTGACCGCATCCACCACAAAGAGCGCGCCGTGCTCGCGCACCATCCGGGCGATCTCCTCCAGCGGCTGCAGCACCCCCGTCGACGTCTCGGCATGCACGATCGCCACCAGATCGACCCGCTCCCGCTCCAGCACGGCCTTGACATCCGCGGGATCGATGGGCGCTCCCCAGGGCGCGTCCACCCGCGTCACTCTGGCCCCCGCCCGCTCGGCGATATCGCACATGCGGGTGCCAAAGACGCCGTTGACGCAAATGAGCGCATGATCTCCCGGTTCGAGCAGGTTGACGAGGACCGTCTCCATGCCAGCGCTGCCTGTGCCCGACATGGGGAAGGTGAGCTGGTTTTCCGTGCCAAAAACGTAGCGCAAATCTTGCATGACCTCATTCATGATTTCAAGGAAAACAGGGTCGAGGTGGCCGACCAAAGGAGTGGCCATTGCCCTGAGGACCCGCGGGTCGACGGTGCTCGGCCCCGGGCCCAGCAAGATCCTTTGAGGAACGCGCATCGTTTGACCTCCCTGACTCCTCAAAAATATCGCATGACCGCTTCCACCACGGCGGGCAGGATCCTCCTGGTCCGCCCCGCGAAAAGGTGAAATCGGCTCTTGGAGGAATTACAGCCGAGAGAAAAGGAGGCATCGACATGGCAAGCACGACCAAAGTCCGTTGGGGTATTTTAGGTACGGCCAACATCGCCCGCATCTCCTTTATTCCCGCCGTACGGGAGACGGCGAGCGGCGAAATCCGGGCCGTCGCAAGCCGCAGCCTCGAAAAGGCGCGGGCTTATGCTGAGGAACTGGAGATTCCCCACGCGTATGAAAGTTACGAGGCTGTCTTAAATGATCCTGAAATCGACGCCGTCTACATCCCTCTGCCTAATACGCTGCATGCCCAATGGATCATCGCGGCCGCGCAGGCGGGAAAGCACGTCTTTTGCGAAAAACCGCTGACCATGACCTACCAAGAAGCCAAGCAAGCGGTCGAGGCGTGCAAGGCCGCGGGCGTGCTGCTGGTCGAGGCGTTTGTCTACCGGTTTCACCGCCAGTCCCGCCGCCTACGGGAGCTCCTGGACAGCGGCGTCATCGGGGACGTCCTTCACACCGAGGCGCGGTTTCACTACACGTTTCAAGGGTCGCCCGACAACATCCGCCTGCGGCCTGAGGTCGGCGGCGGGGCGCACCTCGATATCGGCTGTTATACGCTGAGCTGGACCCGGTTTGTCATGGGCGAAACGCCCCTCGCGGTGGCCGCGACTTTCGTCGAGGACGAAGCCACCGGCGTCGACAAGACCGCCGTGGCCACCTTGCGTTTTTCCCGTGGACGCACGGCCAATGTTTCGGCCGGCATCCGCATGGACGGCGGCCAGCATGCGATGATCTACGGCACACGAGGTCAGATCGAGGTGAGCCATCCCTTCCATCCCCGGCCCCGGCGCGGCGGCGATCCTGGCGCGCAGGTTTGGGTCGAGCGGGAAGGCAGGCGCGAAGACCACGCGGTTCCCAGCGAACACCACCCCTTTTACGATGCGGTGGAGGAGTTTCAGCGCTGTGTCCTCACGGGCGCGCCGCTCTCCTTTGACACGATGCAGGATGCCCTTGAGCAAGCCCGCCTGATGGACGCCTGCCGCATCGCGGCCGAAGAGGATCGTTGGGTCGATTTAGGTTCGATTGACTGCCCGGGCGATTCGTGATACATTGATACCGCCGGCCCGGCGAGGTCGTTTTGGCTCACGCCGGGTCGGACCTTTCGGAAGGGTGGCCGAGCGGACGATGGCAGCGGTCTTGAAAACCGCAGACGGTCACGCCGTCCGTGGGTTCGAATCCCACCCCTTCCGCCACCTTAAGCGCGCGTAGCTCAGCTGGATAGAGCACTAGACTTCGGATCTAGGTGTCGGGGGTTCGAATCCTCCCGCGCGCACCAGGGCAGGCCTGCCGCAAAGGCAGGCTTTTTTGTCGACACCAGCAGTTTTCGTGCATCCTCCCCTCGACCTGCGCCACTCGACGAGCGCCATCGTCCAAGGTGATTCCTGACTTTTCTGTCTTATCGATGGCGCCTGTTACCTCCGCGTCTTCCAGCGGTCAATGGGACACACCGGCCTCCCTCGCAATATCGTAAATGGCAAGATGGCTCGAATCGCTCATACTTCAGAGGATACTCAAAACTCACTGTCATACTGTTTTCACCTGTAAACCGTCGTTTATTCAGAAGGATTTGTCACTTGCAGGGTGGAATCATTTTCCGGAAACGCGCTCCCGGAAAATGGGACGGCAGGAAGGGGGTAGAAAGCGAAGCCTTTGACACGGGATATGACGCCAAAAAAACACGACATCTGTGACTGTCTTGACAAACGTTTGCGAATCTGCACCTTTGCACAAGCAGGAGGGATGAAATTGAAGGCCGCTCGATGGACCCTTGTGTGGCTCTTGGTTTTCCTCATCGCTTTCCCGATCGTAGCCACTGCCCAGACCTTGGAGTTTTGGGGCTTCGCCGACAACCGCAACAAGTGGTACGAGGCGATGGCGGAGGAGTTTAAAAAGATCTACCCCAACGTGACGATCAACATCCGCTCGTTCCCGTATGAGGAGATGCACAACCGGCTGCTCACCGCCTTGGTCGCGGGCATCGGCGCTCCTGATATCGCCGACGTGGAGATCAGCCGGATGGGCCAGTTTGTCAAAGGCGGCGAAGTAGGGTTTGTACCGCTCAACAACCTGATCGGCGACGAGATCAACAACTTGTACACTGGTGCCGCGACGGCGCCGTGGACCTGGCAAGAACAGATTTATGGCATCGGCAACGAGCTCAATGCGGTCCTGATGTTTTACCGCTGGGATCTTTACGAAAACGCTGGTCTCACTGGTCCCGGCAGCACGTGGGAAGAGTTTATCGAAAACGGGAAAAAGCTCGCCTCCACCGGCGTGAAAGCCCTCGCGATCAACGACCAGGGATGGGAGTATTGGTGGATCATCGCTTCGGCTGGAGACGGCTTCTTTGACAGCGAAGGCAACGTCGCTGCCGACAACGCCTTTGGTCGCAAAGTGATGCAGCTGCTTTACGACATGTTGCACGTGCACGAGGTCGCGATGTTCGCCCCCCTCGACACGGCCTATTACGGCGCCATGCAGGCGGGAGACTTTGCCGTGCATATGGGGGCCCCCTGGTATCAGGGTTTCATGAAGGACAACGCGGCGTCGTTGGAGGGCAAGTGGAAGATGCAGCCGCTGCCCGTCTTTGCCGACGGCACCGGGGCGCCCACCGCCACCCACGGAGGCACGGGGACTGTCATCACCAAGCAAAGCAAGCATGCTGACATCGCTTGGGAGTTTATCAAGTTTGCCAACTTGACGGTCGAAGGAACGCTCAGAGCATTTGACATGGCCAACCTCTTCCCCACGTACACGCCGGCGTGGACGGACGAGCGCCTCTACCGCACCGACGATTACTTTAGCGGTCAACGTCCGGCGCAGATCATCTCCGAAGTCGCGCCACTCATTCCCCCGCTCAACAACTCGCCGTACTGGCCCGAAGTAACCGACGCCTTCACGCGCCTTGTGGTGACTCCCGTGCTGCAGCAGACGACTGACATCGACAGGGCCTTCGCAGATTTCCGGCGGGAGGTCGACCGGATCATCCGCTGAGGTCATTCATTGGGCAATCGCCGGTAATAAGGAGTGTTTGGAGCCGGTCGGGAGATGCGTTTCCCGCACCGGCTCCTCCGTAAGGAGGGATCTCAAAGGTGATACGAGCGATAAGCTCGTTTTGGGCCCGGCATCAGCGAAAGATTTCGCCCTACCTCTTTGTGGCGCCGTTTTTTATCCTGTTCGCCGTCTTTTTGGTCTATCCGGTGATCTACTCTTTCATCCTGAGCTTTTACGACGCCCGGGGGCTTGGCGCCCGCACCTTTGCCGGGTTGGAAAACTACCGGGAGCTTTTGATCGATCCCCGGTTTCGCAAGGCTGTGGTCAACACCACCTACTACGCTGCGGGGAGCGTCTTTTTCCTTTCTCCTCTGGCTCTGCTCTTGGCCCTCGCGCTTAACACCGCGTGGCTCAAGTTGAAAGGCTTGTTCCGCGTCGCCTTTTTTATCCCTGTCATCACGTCCGAAGTGGTCGTCGCCGTCATGTTTACCCTGGTCTTTGAGCAGGATTACGGACTCCTTAACGCCCTGCTGCGCTCCATCGGGCTCGACCCCATTCCGTGGCTGCGTTCACCCGCGTGGGCCATGCCTTCCATCATCCTGCTGGGTGTATGGATCTGGGCGGGGCTCAACGCCCTGTACTTTCTCGCGGGCTTGCAAAACATCGACCAGGAATACTATGAAGCGGCGGCCATCGACGGCGCCAATAGCCTGCAGCTCTTCCGTTACATCACCGTGCCCCTCTTGAAACCCGTCATCCTCTTTGTCGTCATCCAAGCGATCGTCGGCTCGTACCAGTTGTTCACCCAGCCGTGGATCTTGACAAGTGGCGGGCCCCAAGACGCGACGCTCACCGTCACGATGTACCTCTACCTGCAGGCGTTTCGCTTCTTTAACCTCGGGTACGCCTCGGCGATCGGTTATGCCCTGGTCGTCATCATCTTGACGCTTTCGCTGATTCAGCTTATCGGGTTTGGAACCTTTCGGAGGGAGGACGCCTGATGCTCGTCGAACGGTCGGTGGCAAGGCCCCGCGCTTCCTCGGCGATAAAGACGCGCAAGCTTCTAACTTCAGCGGGACGCCTGGTGGTATGGCTGGCGCTCCTGGCTGGGGTTTTCATGACAGCGATTCCTTATATCTACATGGTCTCAGCCACGTTTAAACCCAACACCGAAATTTTCGCTTTCCCCATCACCCTCTGGCCGAGAAACGTGACGACGTTTAACTACGCTCAGCTCTTTAGTGAGTTTCCTTTCGCCCGCTGGTTCGGCAACAGCGTGTTTGTCGCTTCCGTCCGCACGCTGCTTTCGGTCTTCCTGTCTGCTCTAGCAGGGTTTGGCTTTGCCAAGTATAAATTTCGCGGGCAACACGTGTTGCTCGTGATCCTCTTGGCCACCGTGATGCTGCCCTTTCAGATCTTGCTCGTCCCGCTCTTTATCGAGATGGTCGCGTTTCGCTGGCTCAACACCTACTGGGCGGTAATCGTCCCCTTTGCCGCCAACGCCTTTCACATTTTCTTGATGCGCCAGTACATGCTGAGCATCCCCGACGAACTCCTGGACGCGGCCCGGATCGACGGATGCAGCGAATTTCGGATCTTTGCCACGATCGCGCTCCCCATCATGAAGCCGGGCCTCGCCGTCATCAGCATCTTGGCTTTCGTCCAGTCGTGGAACGATTTTCTGTGGCCGCTCATCGTCTTGAGCGACATCAACATGTTTACGGCCAACCTCGGCGTAGCGACGATGATCGGTCCCTATCGCATCCAGTACGGAACGATCATGGCCGGCTCATTTTTGTCGACCTTGCCGATCATCATCTTCTTCCTGCTCATGCAGCGGCAGTTTATCGCCGGGCTCACCGCCGGCGCAATCAAACTCTAGAAAAACAAAAAGAACGCTGCCGCACGGCAGCGTTTTTTGTGCTTCTATTCCTGGGACTGCGACTGCGTCCCCTTGCCGCGGGAATTGCGCGTCGACCACGCCGCATCAAAGACGCCTGCGGCCATAATAATCAGCGCGGGAATCAGCCCCATCACCACCATGGAGATGGCCGAGCGGACGAAAACGCTAAACCCCTGATCGTCCAGCCACTCCAAAAAGGGACCCGTGTTCCACGTGCCCAAAACCGCAAGGACCAGGATCAGCGCAACGTAAAACAATGCCCTTCACCCCCATGCAACATCCGGATCAAAAGCGTTCCCTCGACGGCTTTTCATCAGCGTATGACTCACTGTAACAAGATATCTTCCCTACACGTCTTGCTTTGCCCTCTTGGTGAATGGAGACAGATTGCGGATCTTTCGCTCGGAACCCGATTGGAACTTGTTTCCACCCCCCTTGGACGCGAGGACCACCCCCCTTTCATAGAAGCTCGTGCTTTCCCGTGATAGCCTGAAAGTACCAGGAGAATCGGGACGGCCGTCACCCCCTGGAATACGAAACGAGCAACCTCAAGGAGGCAATCCCGTATGAGGCATCTGCACCGTCTTTTCCGGATCACGCTGCTCTTGGCACTGGGAGTCCTTGCCCTCGGCCCTGCGGCCTTGGCCCAGGATCTGGGCTTTGAGGTCCTCGAGTCGGATCCCGCGGCTGAAGCTGGCGCTCCGGCCGAGTTGTTTGACAAGCTCGACGCGGCCCTGGCAGCTCTCGACGAGACCGTCATTACCGTCGCGACCGACGATGAGATTGCCCAGATCGCCGAAGAAGTGACCGCGCTGCTTCGCGGCGACGGCGAAGAGCCTGGCCTCATCGCGTTGGTGCAAGAGCTGGCTGGTGTTGCCAGCGAAGATCTCATCGACGCCGAAGCGGTCGTCGCCGGCGGGATCGAGACTCCCGAGGTGACGGCGCTCGCGCATCTGATCCTTGCCGCCAACGCCGTCGGTGAGTTCCCCACCAGCGACTCCTTGCTCACCGCTGCTGAGCACGTGCGGGAAGCCGACTCGCTCTTGGCCGGCCTGAGGGGAGAGAGCGCGGCCGACGAGGACGCGTCCTTCTAAGAGCAGCGCTTTGATACCACCTGCAAGGCAACCTGCGTGCGAGGGAGCCCCCCCTCACACTGAAAAAGCGGCAGACCGGAAAGTTCCGGTCTGCCGCTTGCTTTTGCGTTCCTTTGCTGTTGTAATCTTTTACTTCTCCATGCAAGTCCTTTTTGCGATCCAATCGGCTTACGGCCAGATGTCTTGGAAGGAGTCACCCGAATCCAATCCCGCGTCCGAACCCGAATCGAACCCCAAATCATCCTCGGGGGCTTGCTCGACCGGGGCAGCCACGTCATCAAACCCGCCAAACCCGTCGGCCGGCGCCTGGCTTTCGACCCCATCGTCGCCGGTCGACGGGCTCCCCGTCGCGCCGCCGCAGCCCGCTGCCAGGGCAAGCGCTGCAACGAGGGACGCGGCACAGACCCACCGTGTGATACTCCTCACATCGCATGCCTCCCTTCGCATTGTACCCTCATGGTACCGGACTGGCTCACAGACACCATGACGCGCGGGTGGTAAAAAGGTCTAAATTGCGTGGTAGCCTGGAATGTCCTCCCATATGGACCACGGGGAACTTAAAAAGGTGCGAGGGACCATGCGGATCTCGGCAAACTTGAAGGTGACGCTCATCCTCGCGGTGGTGGCATTTGGGGGGCTCCTGTTTCTCGCGTTTGCCGCGGTGTCGTCGTACTGGGTGACCAACGACTTAAGTGAGCAATTCCGGCGGCGTGGGGCGTACCTCGCCGACAACCTCACGGCCGAAGTCGCCCAGACGCTCACCTCTTCCGACGATTTCGAGCAACATCTCCGCCTGCTGCTGCTCACCCGCCGGGCGACGATCGAAGACGTAGCCTACGCCCAGGTGGTGCAGGATGGAAACATCCTCTCCGAATCGGTCCGACCCGAAGGCCTCACCCTCAACTTGATCTCCGACCTTTCCCAGCGGCCGGCCGTCACGCAGTGGCAACACGAAAACACCCAGTACCTCGACTTTGTAAGAAGGCTCCCGGGTTCGAGCGGCCCGAGCTACGTGAGGCTCGGCCTCAGCCTCGAAAGCATCCACCGCCGGTCGGCGCAGATCGTCCGCATGATCGGCGGGCTCTCCATCCTTTTCACGGCCATAGGCGTCGTCGGCGCCTTTGCTTTGTATTCCATCGTCTTTAGGCCACTGGAACGCTTGATGCAATCGATCCGCCTCGTCTCCCAGGGCGAGTTTCACGCGACCGCCGACATTCGGGGCTGCCGGGAGTTTGAGGAGATCTCGGAGGCCTTTAACCACATGGCCCGGGAGATCAACCGCCGCACCGAGGAGCTGCGCCAGCGCAATGCCGAGCTGCAACAGGCCAACCGGGCCAAAGCGGAGTTTCTTGCCTTGGTCGGCCACGAACTGAAGTCGCCCATCCACTGCATCCGGGGCTACTGCCAGCTCCTCCTCGAAGAGGCCGACGGCCCTCTCACGAAAGAGCAAAAGGCGGACATCCAGGCGGTGCTTGCCGCGGGCAACCACCTGCTGGCCCTGATCCAAAACATCTTGCAGTTTGTGCAGAGCGGAACCGAAAGCTTGCACCTCACACCGGTGCGGCTCGGCGCGCTCTTGCAGCACGCCGCCGACTACGTGCGCCCGATGGCACAAGCGAAGGGCTTGTCGGTCTTGGTCAGCGCCGGGGAACTCCCCGACGTCTTGCTCGATGAGACCAAGGTGAGGCAGGTGGTGATCAACCTCTTGCACAACGCGGTCAAGTACACCCAAGAAGGGCACGTGCACTTGTCGGCGTGGATCCAAGAAGACGGCACCTACATCCGCATCGTCGACACGGGACCGGGGATCCCCCCCGAGCAGCAAGAGCGCATCTTTGAGCCTTTCGTCCGGATCGAGCGGGGCGAGACCAAAGAGTTTAAGGGAATGGGCCTCGGCCTGGCGGTGGTACACCGCTACGTCAAGGCCCATGGAGGGTGGGTGAAGCTCTCATCCGCCGAGGGGAATGGCAGCCGCTTTACGATCTTCCTTCCCCATCAAGAGGCGGCCGCCAAGGAGCCGCCCTATGCGCCCCTTTCGGAAGAGCCCTTTGCGGAGTCGAGAGAGGAGGAACGCGCGTGGATACGGCAAGCGCCGCCCGCATCCTGATCGCGGACGACGACGATGACGCCCGCAGGTTGGTCGTGAAATACCTGACCGTCAAGGGGTTTTACGTCTCGACGGCCGAAGACGGCAGCGAGGCGTGCCGCCGGGTGTTTACGGAAGATCCCGACCTGGTGCTCCTCGACGTCAACATGCCCGAACTGGACGGATGGAGCGTCCTGCAAGAGATCCGCGCCGCCCGTTCGGTGCCGGTCATCATGTTGACGGTCTTGGACAGCGCGGCGGACAAGGTGCGTGGACTTGCCGCGGGAGCGGACGATTACATCACCAAACCCTTTGACCTCAAGGAGCTGGAGGCCCGGATCCGGGCCGTCCTTCGCCGCACCGCTCCACGCGAGCGCCATCAAGTCCTGACCATCGGCAACCTCACCATTGATGACAAGGCCAAAGAGGTGCGCTGCGGCGACCAGCTCATCAGCCTTTCGCCCAAAGAGTACGACCTGCTGCGCCTTTTGGCCTCGGCGCCGGGACGGGTCTTTTCCACCCGGGAGATCCTGCGGGCAGTCTGGCCCGAGCGGGTGGACGAAAGCGGCCCCGAAGACGTCAAGAAGTACATCTACTACCTGCGCAACAAGCTCAAAGGGGTTCCCGCGCCCGGTCCGGTCGTCCGCACGGTGCGAGGCTTTGGTTACAAACTCGACATCGACAGCTCGGATTGGTAAGGCGGCCTTACGTATACGAGACCCCGCTCATCGAAAAGGGTGGGCGCGGCTCTTCCCGGGGGACGGGGACGAAGCCGTCGGCGGAGATCCACTGCAACAAGGTGGTCGTATCGTCCCCAACAAAGCGCGAGAGCACCGCGACGCCGGGCACGAGGGGCGTCGCTCCCACGTCAAACCCGTCCTCCGGCAGCGTGACGGTCACCTCGATGTTCTCTCCTTCGACTTCCGCGCTGGACAGCTCGATCCACACGCGCTCATCGGGCGGCACGACCACTTGTTGCAGGCGTAGCCGCTCTTTGCCCCCATCGACAAGGCGCGAGACCTCGATGGTGCCGCGGTGAGGATCATTTTCCAGGTTGGTCAAAAAGACGCGCACCAAGACGATTTGGGCGGCCGGAAGCTGGGCGACTGGAAAGACGCCGGTCGTAAAGGTGGCGGGCATGGCGGATTCCTCCTTTGCGGCGGTCACACCGAGACAAACTGTCCCGGCGACTTGTACGCGAGGACAAGGATCCCCGCGTCGGCCGGGAAAAACTGCGTCACAGCCGCTGTGGGCACGAGGCGATCCGAAGAGAGCATCACTTCCACCTCGACCCTCTCGCCTGCCAGGCCGTCGATCACGACCCGGCCGACTCCTTCCGGCGCAATCCGGAGCACTTGGAAAAAGACAGGTTGAAGCTCTGCGCCGTTGACCCTCTGCACCCGGACGGCCGCGGTTTGCTCTTCTGCGCTGAAACTGCTGATCGCGATGACAAGTTGCATCACCGTGCCATCGGGCACATCGAAAAGTCCCGTCGAGCGGGCTCCTCGAACTCTTTGCCGCTCCAGCCGGCCAGGAAGCAGCGCGTCGAGTGCTTGAGGCGTTGCGGTGGATGCCACCTGTGGCTCCTCTGTCGCCTTGACGGACGTTTCCCCTGCTTGCGGCGGCGCAGGCGGCCCCGGGGAGCGCTCCCGGTGTTGGCTCATCTTCCCGTTTGGCTTTCTCCTGGAGGGATAGATCGGCCACTGCTTCACGCTGCTCACGTGATTACTCCTCTCCCCTGAGGTCCTATGACGGCCTTGGGCGGCTAGACGGTGCGCCTCTGTCTCAAAAAGCGCTCCGTGAGCCGCGCCCTGGGCTCGTCAATAGGAGTCCACGACGATCTGCGCCATGATATTCCTAGGAGCGCACGACCGTTCCATCCGCGGCGGTTTCACCTTGGAGCTCATGCGCGATGGCTTCGCCGCTTGACGGCGCCCACGTGGCAAAGGAAATGTAAAGAGCCCAGGCGCTCCGCCTCTGTTTGCGGTGCCTGGGCTCTCTTTTCCTCGCCTTGCGACGTCCAACGACGGATCGAGGTCAACCGGGTGATGCCTGGTTGACCTCGCGATAATCTATCTCAAGAGAGCGTTAACCTGCCGGGCCGCGTCCTCCAACGCCGCCCGGGGGCTCGCCTCGCCGCTGATCGCCTGCCAAAAGGCTGCCTGGATCACCTGCTCGATCTGGCTGTAGTTGGGGTGCGGCGTACGGGCCCTGGCCGTAGCGATCTGCTCGAGGTAGACGGGATAGTACTTGCTCTCCTGGAACTCGGGGATGTAAATCGCCGAGCGGATGACCGGAATCTGACCGATCGCGGCCATCATCGATTGGGCCTCTTCCGACAACATAAACTTGACGAACGTCCACGCCTCCGCTTTGTGGGCGGATCCGCTGGCGATCGCAATGTTTTCTCCGCCGACCACCGAGATCGACTCGCCGCCGGCGCCCGCCGGGATCAGGGCGTAGCCCACCCTCATGCCAGGATAATT
This sequence comes from bacterium, assembly GCA_002919195.1. Taxonomy (GTDB): domain Bacteria; phylum Bacillota; class Limnochordia; order DTU080; family RSA5; genus RSA7. The sequence continues at coordinate 5,540 of PKEU01000006.1, read as the reverse complement.
CTCTTCGATCCAGCGGGGAAACCAGGGGCCATCCTGCCGGGCCGCAAGCTGCCCGTTGACAAAGGAGCCCCAGCTGTCAAATCCCTGCTGAAAGATGTTGGGCGCCAAAAAGCCCGCCATCGCCCACTCGGTGATCCGCTCCAGCGCGCCGATGGTCCCCGGGCCGTCCAGGTACCCCGAAGCGGTGGTGATGTCAGGGTCCGTCACGTCGCCGCCGTTGCTCCAGATCCAGGGAAGGAGGTGCCACGCCCAGGGGCCGCCGATGTCGTAGCCCCACCGCTGGGTCTCACCGCCCTCCTGCCGCGTGAGGAGCCGGCTCACCTGTTCAAATTCGTCAAAGGTCCGGGGCGCCGCGACACCGGCTTGCTCAAAGATCTCTTCGTTGTAGACGTAAATTTGCGTGTTGGTCGTCAGCGGCAAGCCATAGTACGCCCCGGCGTAGTAGTTGGTCGACAACGGGCCGGGATACACTTCGGAGAGCAGCTCTTGAAAGCCCTCATAACGATCGAGGGGTTCGAGCAGCCCCGAAGCGGCAAAGCCGGGAGTCCAGATGATGTCGAGCCGCATCACGTCGGGGCCGCCGCCCGCCGCGGCCGTGGTCACGACCTTGTCACGCAGCTCGTCGTAGCCGAGCCGGATGGCCTCCACTTTAATGTTGGGGTATTGGGCTTCAAATGCCGGGATGACTTGCTCAACGAGCACCTGTGTCTCCAGCTCGCTGTACCCGTGCCAAAAGGAGATCGTCACTTGGGCGCTGGCGGTTTGCGCGAGGAAGAGGACCAGCAAACCCACCCATACGACGAGAGACTTCCTGATCTGACGCATTGATTGCCCCTCCTTTTTCTCTTGCCGCATTGAAACAGTGCGACTCAAAAACGCGTGACTCTTGGAAATGAAACCCTCGAAACGGAACTTGGCTCAACGTTTTCCCTGACGCAGCGCCCCCCGCCGTCTCGTGATCCCGGTCCACGGGGCTGTGGCCTCCTCTTGTCCCATCACGCTCCTTTCGCCCGCCGCCTTTGGCGCGCCGCTTTGCCCGGCGCGGCTCCCTAGGTCATGACGGTCCGGTCTTGTCTCTCACGACCGGGCCACCCCCGTTCCGTGCGGCTGCCCTGAGCGATGGCCTTCCGGCGCTTCTACTCAACAGCCACGACCGTCCAGTAATGAAGCCTCGGCACTTGAAAGCGCACGACAAACCCGTCGTCTCCCGCTTTCTCGACGGCAAACGGAAGCTGGCTCGCTCCAAGGCTTGCGCCATCGGGCGAAGCGACCCACACCGCCTCGGGCTCGACCTCCATTGTGAGCGTCACCGCAAGATCCTCGATCACCGGCGGCTCGGGCTGGTGAGCGCGCCACTCGACGGAAGTAGCCCCGCTCAGGTTGATCAAGCTCAGGACATGGCGTCGCCCCGGACCGTCGTCGTCCATCGCCCGGTAAAGCACTGCGTGGACCTTGCCCGGCTCCGGTCTTGCAGGCGCCGGCTGGCCTGCGATCGTCACCCTTTCCGATGCGTTCAACGCCTTTCTCGGGCCGTACAGCCACTCTTTGTAGCGGACGATGAAATCGTACGCCTTCACCTGCGCCTGCCACAGCGAAGCGCTGACCCGGCGAAATTTGGGGAAGTAGGGGTCGGCCAGCATCCCGTCGCCTTCGCCCATTTCAATGTGGGTGCCGCCGTTGGCAAAGATGACGGCGTTGAACAGGCGCACGGTCGCTTCGGCCTCGGGGTCGACGTACGCGGCGATCACCGTGGCCTTGCCGTTGGAGTGCTCATAGGCGTCCTGGATGATCCGCTCGACGTCGCCGTAGGTGACGTAGGGAGGCCAGACTTCGATGTAGTTGAAATCGTAAGCGCTTTGGGCCATCACGGCGGCGGGCCAGTTGGCTACCGAGTTAAAGGTGAGATCGTTGCGGTCAAACTCCCGGCTCAAGGCCTCTTTCGCGTCATCGATGAACTCGCGAAAGGCCCTGGCCATCACGATCATCCCGCCCTCGTGATCGTAGGCCGCCCGGGGATAACCGTATTGATCCACGTGGATCCCTTCGAAATCAAAGCGCCGGAGGACCTGGCGAAACTGCTCGATCAAGTGGTCGCGCCACCCGGAGCCCCGGGAAGGGTTCATCAGGTAGAGGTAGCCGTCGCCAAAATCGATCACCTTGCCGGAGGCGTCATAGAGGCCCCAGTCCCGGTGATCGAGGTAAAACGACCCTGAGGCGGCATAGATGGCGGTGTAGGCCATGGGAGCCATGCCATACTCGCGCGCCAAGGCGATCTTACGCTCGATGGTCGAGACAAAAAGCTCACGGCCCAGAGAATCGACAAACCGCTCCGTAGGCGGCACCAGTTCTTCGTGCCGGTACTGCCAGTCGTAAAATTGGACGCCGTTTAAGTGGAGCCGGTTCATTTTGGCAAAGGCGGCCCGCTCCTTGGCCTCGTCCCAGGCGCCAAACTCCGAGACAAAGCCGTACCGCGGCTGCTCAGTCCAATCCACGGCTACGTCCAAGGCCGACTCGCCGTAGGCCACCGGCTTCCCGTCCCGTTCGACCCAAGCGACGAGCCCGTAGCCTGCCGGCTTTGCAGGAGGATCCCACACAAATTTCCACCCGGCGCCATCCTCTGTGCCCACCAGCTGCGCTACGACCTGAGTCAGATGCACGATCTCAAGCCGCGCGACGTCGCCGGGCGTCGCAGCGAAGCCGTCGGCCGGCTCCACCCGCACCGTGACCTTTTGCCCAGGGGCGTAGGAAGCCCGGTCGAGCGTGACGACAACCTCCGGCAACGGCCGAGCCGCCAGCCATGACCGCTCCCGCATCGTGTTGCCAACCTCCTCGCCTTGCGCCCAAGCGTCCGCGCCGGCCCACAGCGCGGCCAAAACGGCGCCCGTCGCCGCCCACACAACGAGCGCCGTCCGGAAGACGTTCCGGCGCTTCATTGCTCTTGCACCACCTTGTCCAGCACCGTGCTGGCATCGGCGTAGATCGGCGGGCGGAAAAACGCATCGAGGACCAGCGACGCTGCCCCCACAAGCCACACGTCGTTTCCAAGGCGCGTCGGGACCACCTCGACGCTGCTCTGGGTGTCGGCAAAGACTTGTTCGCGCACCCGCTCTTGCAAGCGCTGGTACAAGAGGGAGCCTCCCACGACGCCCGTCTCGCCGCCGACAATCACCCTCTTGATGCCCAGCAGCTTGATCACGTTTCCGATCGCAATGGCAAGGTACCGGACAACCCGGTCCACAGCCGCCACCGCGGCTGGTTCGCCCGCCATCGCGCGGGCAAAGACGTCCTCGACGGACACGCCCTCACGCGCCGCCGGCGCGGCCTCGTGAAAATAACGGAGGAGCGCTGCGTCGCTGGCTACGGTTTCCAGGCACCCTCGGAGCCCGCAGTGGCAAGGGGAGCCGTCGGGCTCCACCATCATGTGGCCCAGGTGCCCCGCGCCCACCAGGTCGCCCTCCATCAGCGCATCATTGAGGACGATGCCGGCCCCGATGCCGATACCGATGGTGACAAAAAGAAACGTCGCCCCCTCTTCGGCCAGCGCCCATTTCTCCCCCAGAGCGCCCACGCGGGCGTCGTTGTCGATCCAGACAGGTACGCCCCAACGCTGTTCGAGAATCTCTCGCAAAGGCGCGTCGCGCCACTCAAAAAAGTGCGGGTGCACCGAGATGCCGCGGCTTGAATCGACCAACCCGGGAATGGCGAGGCCCGCGCCCAGCAACCGATCGGGATCGAGATCTCGGGTCATGCGGGCGTACATCCGGTCGAGGGCGTCGAGCACCCGTTGCAAATCCCGATAGGGCACAGCCTCCTCCGCCGAGGCGACGACGTTGCCGCTGAGGTCGGCCAGGCACGCCCTGATACCGCCGGGCTGCAGCTTCACACCCAAAGCGACGTACCGGTCGGGCTTAAAGGCCAGCATCTCGGGTTTTCGCCCACCAGTGGAAGCGCCGGAGCCGGCTGGTTCGACAAGCCCCTTTTCCTGGAGGAACGCGACGATGCCCGAGATCGTGGAGCGTCCCATGCCTGTCATCGCCGCGATCTGGGACCGGGCGATGGGGCCGTGGCGCCGGATGCAGTCCAAGACGATCGACGTGTTGAGCTCTCGGATCATCGCGCGATCCCCGGTGCGCAAGGTCGACACAGCACAACCCCCGCCAGATACTTTTGACACTGACAAAACAAAGTAACCGTGGCAAGAGTTTCTGCAAAAGGGCGGAGGTTCCTTCACAAAAACACCTCAAGAACGAGAGAAAATGGTTTTCCCGTTGTTTTTTCGCGATGCTCCGCATGGAGTGCGTTTTACGGGACGAGGGCGCGCCGTGGTATGATGGCAAGAGAGCAACTCGTTGAGAGGGCCGTGATGACCATGGACATCGTCGAAGGAGCGCCTCAAGGGAAACTTGAGCAGACACCCTATGAAGCGATCGGCGGGGCGGAGACGGTCGCCAAGCTGGTGGACGCCTTTTACAGACGGGTCGCCCGGCATCCCGATCTCGCCCCGATTTTTCCCAAAGACTTGACCGAGACCCGCAAAAAGCAGTACGCCTTTCTCACGCAGTTTTTCGGCGGGCCCCCGCTCTTTTCCACTCAATACGGGCCGCCGATGCTGCGCCGCAGGCACTTGCCCCATCCCATCACGCCTAAGCGGACCCAAGCGTGGCTCGCATGCATGGCCGAAGCCATGGACGAAGCAGGGATCCAAGGGTCAATGCGCGACTTTCTTTTTTCCCGGCTCACCGCCACGGCGTACCATATGGTCAACACGCCGGACGATGACCCGGCCTCAGCGCTCGACAAGCTCCCGTAAGCTGACGTGAAGCCGTTTTCGCCGGACCGACTCCTTCCACCGGCGCACCTTCCACTCCCAACGCCGGCGATTCGACGGAGTGTCGATCTCCATCCGCTCGAGGATCAACTGGTAGAGAGCGCGGATCTCCTCGGGAGAGAAGCCGTTGTAGCAGGTGGGTGAATCCGACATGGGCGACGACCTCCTTCTTGCGGCCCATCGTAGCCCCTAAATATGGCCAAAGGGTGACAATTTGGCAAAGAGGCCGTAAAGAAGCTGGGACAAGCCCGTGACAGGCGCCGGCGGCGACGCCTGCGTCGCCCGTCCGTGACCGAGTCCGTGATGGCCGCCGCGCCCGTGACACGGGTACACACGCCGCGCCCGTTTTGGTGCCCCGAGGAGCCGAACGAAGTTGCGGGGTGTCGAGAGGACTTTTGGGGACTTCAAGAAGGTAAGTTCCGGCGCGTCCGCGAGTTCTAACGGGGCCGAGAGCCTAAGGTTTACCCCCTGTTGGCGCCAGCCGCTCCCACCACTTCAGCGCGCCCCCTGACTTGAAGCCGCTCCAAAAACCGGGCCGCCGTGCGGGCCGCCAGGGCCATCACCGTGTGGGTAGGATTCGCGCCGCCGCTGGTGGGAAAGACCGCGGCGCTGCAAATGTAAAGGTTGGGCACGTCGTGCGCCCGGCAGTCGGCGTCGACGACCGAAGTGGCCGGGTCGTCGCCCATGCGGCAACCTCCCATGAGGTGGGCCG
>PKEU01000007.1 GCA_002919195.1 bacterium | reverse complement strand
GGGTGCGAGAGTGGCCGATCCGGGCGGTTTGCTAAACCGTAGTAGGACCAAAAGTCCTACCGAGGGTTCGAATCCCTCCCCTTCCGCCAGCCAAGACGGAAAAGAGGGCCCGCGCGGTGACGGAGCCGCGAGGGCCCTCTGGCTTTTAAATGCCAATGCTTCCCCTGGGGAAAGGCCGCTATGACCCGGCCTCGGCCTCAAGCAGGTCAGTCAGGTATTTACGCTGCGCGTGCAATCGCTGGCGATAGATGTGCACGCGATGCTGCCGGTTAATTGGCGACTGACGGGGTCCAAGGCGCTCCATTTCCGCAGCCCTCTCTTCGCCGACGGCCGCGATCATGGCATCGAGCGCTGTCTCCCGCCATTCGCGGTAAGCCTCGGTAAACCCCTGGCGAAGCGCCAGCAGTTCGTCGATTTCTGCAATGAGACGCTCGACCATTTCCCGGTTGAATTCACTCATCACAATACGCCTCCGTCTAATATTAACCCTAACACATGTTCTATCCTGCCGGCGATAAGCCCTTCCGTGTCGATGGAAGGTTGCGCCTCTAGCGCCAGGGAAATACTCTGCGAGGGTGATGATGATGCCTAACGCCCCAGCGCGGCTGACAGGAAAATTTGTCGATCTCAGGCCTTTGGCCGAAAGCGATCTGGATCGGCGGCTCGAGATGGTCAACGACCGTGAAGTGCAAAAGCTCCACATTGGAGTCGTCGCGGACACCAACACCAAGTTTGATATGGAGAGCTGGTTTTACGCCCTGCAAGAGGATCCCTTTAGCGAACAGTGGGCGATCGAGACCAAAGACGGAAAGTACATTGGCGACATCGATCTTCACAGCATCAACGTCATCCGGGGTGAAGCCTGGATCAGCCCGATGATCGGCGACTTAGAGTTTACCGCGACTCCCGCTTACCGCAGAGAGGCGATCCAGCTCATTACCGAGTACGCGTTTCAACAGCACGGTATCACCAAGCTGCAGATCGATATTCCCAGCACCGATCGGCAGGGTCTGGAAATCCTCAGTGAACTCGGTTTTGTCGTCGTCGAGGAGACGATGTTTGACTTCATCCACGACGTGCAGACCGTCACGCTCGCGGCGACCCCCGAGACCTTTCGGCGGAGTTGATCCACCTGGAGGGGCATCACTGGAGCCTGGACGTCGCAGACTAGCGAGAAGCGACGCTTGCTTAGAGGATTGGGTGATGCCTTTGAAGCTTAGGATGCCGCCACGATTTTGGTCCTTCCTTTGGAGGGCTGTCATCGGCCTGATGGTGATCGGCGTTACCTTGCTCATCTACTCGACCCTGGTCGGCGCGCCCTGAGTCAATATCGGTGGAAGGCCCCTTACGAGGAGACGGAGAATATCACCGGGTCAGGAAGATCAAGGAGGGGCGCTCATGAGCAGGTACTCGGTTTCGCAAAGGCGAGACGCCAGTGAGCTCGTTGTCGAGCTGCGTGACGACCAGGCGATGTGCAGCGCGGTGATCGTGCCAGCCATCGGGGCCAACTGCAACCGGTTCACGTGGAACTATGAGGGGCAACGTTTGGAGCTCCTTTCCAGCGCGCCCGACTACGAAACACTGCGCGAGAACCCGATCCTCTACGGCAATCCGGTCCTCTTTCCGTTTCCCAATCGCATCCGCGACGGGAGCTTTGAATTTCGCGGCCAGCGCGTGAAGCTGCCGCTCAACGAGCCGGAGCGTCACAATGCCATTCACGGGCTTGTGTATCACCGCCCATGGGAGGTTGTGCAAAGCGGCGCCAGCGAGGCGGAGGGCGCTTGGGTCACTTTGCGCTTCGCGTCGCGTTCGTTTCCCGAAGTAGAGGCCGCCTTTCCCTTCCCCTTTGAGGCGGAGTACACCTACCGGCTTAAAGACGGCGCCCTGGCCAACGAATTTACGGCCACCAACGTGGGCAACGCTCCTATGCCGATGGGCTTTGGGGTGCACCCCTGGTTCCCAGCGCCCCTGTCGGACAAAGGGAGCCGGAAAGATTGTATCGTCAAGGTGCCTGTCTCCGACGTTTGGAAGGTGGACGAGAAGCGCCTGTTGCCGACCGGAGAGCTCGTTGCGCCGCCGCCCGAGAGGGATCTCGCCCGAGGAGTGCCGCTCGGGGATCAGCAGTACGACGACTTTTACACGGGCCTCAATCGCCACGGCCGCTCCGAGGCGGTTTACGCCGACCCGGGGACCGGCGTGGAGATCGCGGTGATCTCCGATGAGGCCTTTAAGGAATTTGTGATCTACGCGCCGCTCGATCGCGACGTTGTCTGCCTTGAGCCCTACACATGCGCCACTGATGCCTTTAATCTCGAAACCCAGGGCATCGACGCGGGCGTGATTGTGTTGGAGCCCGGCGAGAGCTGGTCTGGGACGATTGTCTACGCGCCCCGGCCCTTTTCGGCGTGAGCCGAGCGGTCGATCTCCGGATGCCGGCGACCTAAGTCCCTCGCGCGGGGGAAAAATGGCTCGCCTAAGAGCTTGAAGATTTGACGGAGATCTGGTATAGTATCTCTTGCTCCTAGCGCGCGTAGCTCAGCTGGATAGAGCGTCTGACTACGGATCAGAAGGTCAGGGGTTCGAATCCTCTCGCGCGCACCAGCCAAAAGGCCCGTCTTTCGACGGGCCTTTTGGCTTTTAGGACCCAATTTGGGCGGAACGCGGTCCGTTATTGAGCTGTGCCGGGAGTTTTGCCGTAATTTGGCCGAAGGCGTCGAGGCACAGGAGCAACTGGGCTTGCTGCCTTAAGCCTCCGCTCCATTCGCGAGGTGAGCGATGCCGACAACTTTCTTTAGCTCGATGACAAACCCGATGCCGTGCCCCGGCTTGTCCAGCTCGACTTTCTTCCGGATGGCTTGCAGGATCTGATCCGTCTTGTCCGCCGGTACGACCGTGAGCACAAGATCCTTGGCAGGCTCGATGGGGATCCCCAAAAACTTCCCTTTTTCGTGAATGCCGCTTCCCCGCCCGAGAACGATGGTGCCCCCTTCGGCTCCCGCTTCCCGGGCGGCCTCGATCACCTCTTCGGCGACACCGCGGTTGACGATCGTCACGATCAGGTCAAAAGCCTGGTTGCTGCGATCGTTCGGACTCATCATGCAGGGCCCTCCTCTTGCGTGCGTAGAGCACGCCGACGACCAATACGCTTAGGATTGGCGCAATCAGCACAAAAGCTACCACGCCAAAGCCGTCAAGTAAAGCGTCACGATTACCCATCGATGCCGCGACCCCCAGAGCAATGGCGACGATAAACGACGTCGACATCGGCCCCGTCGCGGCGCCCCCGGAGTCAAAAGCGATCCCTACAAAGTCTGGATCAGAGTAGCGGATCATTATGAGCGCCAAGAGGTGTGCAGGCACCAGGAACATCCAAATGGGAATCCCTAAAATCGTGCGGCTGATGGCAAGCGCCACCGAAAAGCCGACTCCGATGGCGAGCGTCCAAAGGATCAAGTTCCGGGGGATCGCGCCGGCCGAGGTTTCGTACACCTGGTCGCTCAAGAGCTGGACGGCAGGCTCCGCGAAGGTTGTCAAAAAGCCCAAAGCAAACCCGATGGGAACGAGCCACCAGGGCGACCAGCGGTAGGCGATCTCTCTGCCCAGTTCCTCCCCGATGGGGATAAAGGCGACTTCGACTCCTTGGAGAAAAAGGAGCAAGCCAAGACCGGCCAAAACGAAGCCCCGCAGAAACGTCCCAAACTCCCGGGGGCTTAGCCGGAGCATCGTATATTGCGTGATGAGCAAAAGGATGAAAATCGGTCCAACGGCTCCGAGAACCCTTACGAGGGTTGCATCGATGCCTCGTACAAGGCTTTCGATGACGCTCATGTCAGCGAAGGCCTCCGATCATGACTCCGAGCAAGAGAACGACGATCACAGGTCCGATCGAGGCGAGGGCCACGAGGCCAAAGCTGTCGCGCACACCATTGGCACGTCCCAAAACGGAGACGACGCCGACGCTGAATGCGAGAATAAAGGGAACCGAGAGCGGTCCAGTGGCCGCGCCGCCCGAGTCAAAAGCGACAGGGACAAATTGGGCCGGGGCCAGGTAAAGAAAGAGGAACAATAGGACGTAGCTGGGGATGAGGACCGCCACGAGCGGGAGTTGATAGGCCGTCCGAATCATGCCAATCCCCATAAAGACCGCGACGCCCAAGACGATCGCCCAGACCAACGAGCCGGGCGGAAACGAGCCCGGAGAAGCCAGGTCGACTTGGGTCTCCAACACGCGGACGTTGGGCTCCGCCACCGTCACCGCAAGCCCCACGATGACGCCGAAAAGAATGACGAGCAGGACCGAGCCGTAGTTGGGGAGTTTCGCTCCCAACCTTTCACCAAAGGGGACAATGCCAACTCTTGCGCCATACAAAAAGAGGAAAAGGCCGGTGAGGGCCATGATGCTGCCAAGAACGGCTACCGCCAAGTCGTGCCCGTCAAACTCGAGCAGCGTCAGCTTGAGGAGGAGGAGAAACGCCACGATTGGTGTGGTGGACTTGATGACCTCACCAAGGGTTTCGCGCCAGTGCTCCATGTTACCTCCCTAGTTCAATTCTCGATGACCCCTCGATATCCTCGGCATGAGCCGCGGCATCAACCACCCGGGAAGATGACGGCCAACGCAAAGACTGACAGCATGTACACGTAAGAGAAGTGGAAAAGCCGCTTGCCCCACGCCGCCGCGGTCGCGGCGCCGCCCCGCCATGCCTGGACCGCCCACGCGAGGTAGATGCCTCCCAGTGCCAAGGTGGCGAGGAGGTAGGGAAGGCCGCCAACCCCCTGCATCGTGAGCAGCACGGTGCACAAAACCAGGGGCGGGATGTGGAGCACGATCCGCTGGAGTGTCGTCTCGACGCCGTGGTAGACTACGACCACCGGCAGCTTCGCCCGCTCATAATCCTCTCGGCGATAGAGGGAGAGGGCGAAAAAGTGAGGGCTCTGCCAAATGGTCATGAAGGCGAAAAACAAAAGGGGAATGGGCGCCAAAGAGCCTTGGACGGCTGCCCAGCCGATGAGCGTCGGCATGGCGCCAGAAAAGCCCCCCATTAACGTGCACCAGGGGCTTTTGCGCTTGAGCCAGTACGAATAGATCACGACGTAGATAAACCAGCCGGCGAAGGCCAGCAAAACCGTGAGCCAATTGGTCGTCGCCGCCAGGGTCACCAGCGACAAGATGCCCAAGATGACACCGAAAAGCGCTGCCCCGGCGACGCTGACCCTCCCGGCGGCCAGTGGACGGTCTTTGGTGCGCTCCATGATCGCATCGACGTCGCGGTCGATGATCTGGTTGAAGACGTGGGACGACGCGACGGCGAACGCGGTGCCCAAGAGGGTCCAAAAGACCAGGTTAGCCGGCAACTCAGGGGCAGCCAGCCGCATGGTCACCCAGCAGGTAAAGAGCACAAACTGGTGTTTGGGCTTGGTAATCTCGATATAGTCGCTGAGAGCCGCGCGCAAAGCGGCCTGGGTCGTCGCAACGGATTGATTGAAGAGTGGCCGGCTCAAAGCATCGTCTCCGCCTTTCCGTGCACCCGCCGAATCGATGATACTGTGAGGGGTTCAAGGTGTCAAGAAAACGGGTCCTTCCCCCGTCGCGTCCGCCCTATCGACACGGTACGCCAGCAAGCGCAGGTGTAGACCGTGGTCGCAAGCGAAAGCCAGGTTGACCGGTGGCGGGCTCAAAGCTCGGGAAGAACCACCGCGCCCCGGGGAAGCAACAAGACCGTGCTGACGCGCAAGATTTCATCGGGTGAGATGCCGTTGAGCTTGGCGATCGCGTCGACGGTCGTCCGGAAGCGCCTGGCGATCCCCCACAGCGTATCGCCGGGTTTCACCTCATACCTTGCCAGGGCGGGCACCTTGATCTCCTCGCCCACCCGCAAAGGCCGGTCCGGCAGTTGATTGATCTCGATCAAAACCTCCATCGTCGTGTCAAAGGCTCGAGCGATCGACCAAAGGGAATCGCCGGGCTGCACGATATAGGGCATCGTCTCCATGCGATGGAGCCGGACCCGCGCGAGCCGCTCAACGGTCAAAGGGCCTACGACCCCTGTCACCGGTAAACCTTGATCCTGTTGAAACTGGCGGACGACCGCTTGGGTTTCCCGGCCGAAAAGGCCGTCGGCCTGGAGCTGGTAACCGAGCTCGCGCAGCTGGATCTGCAAGGTGAAGACATCGGCGCCCCACGATCCCAAGGCCAGCGTGCGTTCGCCGAGCTTCCACTCGCGCACGGGTTCGGGGGCTTGTGCGGCCGCCTGCTGGCCAAAAAAGCCCAGTAACGCGCCGGTGACCACCAACACAACACTTATGGCATGGAATCGTCTCCCGCGGCCCACGCGCATGAGGTTGAGGCGCTCCCTTTCCGGATAGACTAAGGTCGCGAAAGGCTCTTGACGGGCCTTCCCGGACAGCCCGGCGCGAACCTTACATGCTGCAACGATCGAGGGAGGTCAAAATCCGTGAAACTGGAAATCGTCCACGAACTCCTGCAAGAATGGGGCGAACTGATCATCACGACCGCGGCCGGCGACCGTTTTGAGATCCACCTCGGCGACACCCAGTTTGACATGGAACGGAGGCTGCTGACGCTTCGGTCGCCCCAAGCCACCTACGTCATCGACGGCGACGCCATCGAAAATGTCACCAAGCACTACGGTCATCGCATGGACGGGTAACAAGTCAACTTCGCTTCTTATTCTACGGGCGAGGGCCAACCCCTGCCCAGGCGGCCATTTCGAGCGCTCACGGCAACGCTGTACCCACCCACAGGTTGGCCCCGCGCACCTCGGCGCGAACAAGCGCCTCGCCCCGGCCTTTCACGGCGGAGAGCGACTGGCTGTTTATCCGCCTTTCGTGGGAGATCTCATACTCCTGGGGTAGCGAGGTCTGGATCGAACCCCTCTGGGCCGTAACCTCCAGTCTCCAATCTTTATCGTCCAGCTGAACGATGACGTTTCCCCGTTCGCTCGAGAGCGTCACCGCGGTCAGCGGCTGCAGCAACGTGATCGGGCTGAGCACCCCCTGGATCCAAAGGGCCCCGGTGACATGGCTGGCCTCAAGGCGTGCCATCAAGCTCTCGATGCTGAGATCGCCCATCAGCCGGTGGAAGCGGCCGAGAGAGCGCACCAGCTGGGCCTCGACGTCGCCCGCGACGTCCGAAGTCTCAAAGGTGCTGTGCTGCGCCGCGATCGTGAGGCTGCCCTCCAGGCCGTGCACTTCGACCCGGCCGTTTTCGTGTTTGAGCATGACGTCGCCTTGGATCGAAGTGAGCCAGGCATCGCCGTCGGTGATCTCCACGTCCACCCGTCCGCGCACGTCCGTCGCCCGCAGCGAGGAGCGGGAAAGCCGCGCCGCCAGCCCTTGCGAAAGGCCGTGCGCTTCGATGAGCCCGTCTCCCCCTTCGATCTCGGCGCGAATCGTGGGTGGCAGCGTAATGTTAAACCGGACGCGGGCCCCGATCCCCCTTTGGCTGGGGGGAGTCAAAAGACCGACCTCCAACGTCTCTCCGTTGGGTTGAGCGATGACTTCGATCAGCTCGTGGTATGCTTGCGCGGACCTTGCGCTGTCGCCGAACGTGCGGACCGTGTAGTCGATAACGATCGTGTCGCCGTCGCTTGCGGTGAGGTGCACGTCGCCCAGAGCCTTGATCTTCAGGGTCTTGATGCCAAGGGCGGGATGTTGGATCGTTCCCTGGGAGGCGACAAAGGGAGCGCCGCGGGTAAAGCCCAGATCGTCCTGGTAGGCGATGACCGGGCGGACGATCGATCGCCTCAAGCCTTCGCGCGCGTCGCCGCTGTTGGAGGCGACGTCGTAGACAAAGACGAGGCTGAGCGCGGCGATGACGATGAGGACGCGCTCTTTGGGGTTGAGCACGCGCCGGGGCTTTGCGCCTCCCTCCCCCTTGCCGCCGGCGGCTTCCGGCCCGGCTTGGGGGACCGGGCTTGTGACCACCTGGTAGAGGTAGACAGATGCAAAGACGATGATTCCCACAAGGAGGAGAGCGGCGGCATAGGGACCGCTTTCGTAATAGATGGTCTGGATTTCAAACCCGTCTCCCACCGCGACAAACTCCTGAAAGCGGAAATAGGGGAGCCAGGCGAGCCAATCAGCCAGCTGCGGGAGAAAGCGGATCGTCGCCCAGGCCAGCATCAACCCGCTCCAAAGCCAAAGAAAAAGGCGCCGGCCATCGGTGAGCAGGCCGACGAGGTACGAGCACTGCGCGATGGCCGCCAAGAGGGTGAGGCCGATCCAAGCGACGATGACGACCCTTACAACGATCCAGACAAACCAATCGATGATGGGGATCGGCAAAAGGTCGAGGAGCGTGGGCACCCCGACGCCCTGGAGGAAGACCCAACGCGCCCCCAGCAACCAAACCGCGGCGAACAAAGCCAGCTGAAGGGCGGTTGCGCCGAGGTGAGCCAGCACCAGCTTGACGCCTCCAAAACGGGCAGCGGAATGCCCCCCGAGATCTCGCCGCAAAAGACCGGTCGGTGAGAGCACCGCCCAGACGACGAGAAACAAAGAGGGCGCTGCGGCGAGGACGAGGACGATCCCCGCGTTCCAGCGAGGCGCCACGAAGAGCAGGATGAGGTGCGTGGCGATCGTGGCAGCAAGAGCCCCCAAATACACCCTGGGGTAGGCGAGGACGCGCTCCGTCCACCGCAGGAGGGCCGGCATGCAATCACCCCATCATCACAGTTCAGAGATGAGCGACCATTATTAATCGATGATTTCCCTGGCGACCTTGGGCAATCCTTTACCGCTATCCATATGAAAAAAACAGGGTGCGAACCTCGCTCCCTGTTTTCCTGCGACGTTTCGAAGGCCCACGGCCTTCGTGGGTTAAAACGCTCACCCAAAGCCTGTCGAGCAACTTGCTCCGCCGCCGTCACTGGACCCGACGGTAAACGTGCGGTAGCGGCCAAAAAGCTCCTTGAGCGACGCACTGCCGCACTGGGGACAAACCACCTCGCTCTTTTCGGAGTAACTTACCCGGACGTCAAACTCCTCGCCGCACGATTGGCAGCGAAAAACGTACGTGGGCAACCGTGCACCTCCTCTCCCGGTCCCTGGAGAAACCTTTGCCGCGTCTATGTAGGTCAGCTCTTGGCGCCGGTCACGGCCTCGAGCGTGCTCTGTAGGATCCGGCAGATCTCTTGGCAACGGGTAGGATCAACCCGGTAGCACGTGGCGGTCCCTTGCTCCTCCCCGTGGATCAGCCCGGCTTCTTTGAGAATGCGGATATGATGCGAGACGGTGGACTGCGCGAGGCCAAAGCGTTCTGTTAAGTCGCCGCAGTACGAGCCTTCTTTCCCGATAAACCGGAGCATTTGCACGCGGATGGGGTTGGACAGCGCCTTGCCGATGAGAGCGATCTGTTGGTCTTCGGCGCTGGGCATGATGGGTCCGGTCACCCTGGCAGCACCCCGCGTTTCCATCGAATATCGTCGATGTTGAATTTAACATCGACGGGCCGGCCTGTCAAGCGGATGGAAGCTCCTTTGCCGGGGAAGAGAGCAAATTGGAGGACGTTGCTTGCCGAGGTCTAACGTTACACATCGTTTGAGGACATCGCTGGGAGATGATCGAACAGGTGATTGTCGACGCGTTGATCGAACTTCCCGAGGGCAGCAGGATCAAGTACGAAATCGACCAGGTCCGAGGCATCCTGCGGGTCGATCGCATCCTGCCGAGCCCAGTGGTGTATCCGGCCAACTACGGTTACATCCCCGAGACCTTAGCCGAAGATGGAGATGCCCTGGACATCTTGGTGCTGGGGCCCGACAGGTTTTTGCCTACTTGCGTCGTGCCCGCCAGGGTGATCGGCGCCCTCGATATGACCGATGACAAGGGTAGGGACGTTAAGATCCTTTCAGTTTGTGCCGTTGATCCATACCAGCAGCATATCCAATCGTTGAGCGACGTGGCGAGCCACACGCTCCGGGCGATCAGCCACTTTTTCTCCGTCTACAAGGAGCTGGAAGGTCTCAAAGTGGAAGTGAAAGGGTGGATGGAGAAAGAGGAGGCTTGTGAGACCATCGCCCAGGCCCGCGAAGCTTACCGCTCGCGCTAGAGAGGTTGACACGCGATGAAACGATGGCTCCACTCTCCCCAAGCACGGGCGCTAGGCCTTGCCATCCTGCTCTTGGCCCTGCTGGCGGGTTCGGCCTGGGGCCTGCAACAAGGCAGATCTCCGGGCGAAAGTTTCTTGCCAGAGCTCGAGATCCATTTCATCGACGTGGGGCAGGGCGACGCAACCCTCATTGTGGGTCCCGAGTTTACGATCCTCGTCGACGCGGGGCGGCACGACCGCAATGACGTCGTTCCCTATTTACGCTCCGTCGGGGTTGAAAAGATCGACCTTTTGGTGGGGACCCATCCTCACTCCGACCACATAGGACAGTTCCCCCAGGTCCTGGCGGCTTTTCCGGTGGTGGACGTCTGGCTTTCGGGAGACGTGCACACGAGCCGGATCTTTGAGAGGACGCTCGATGCCATCCTGGCCTCGGAGGCGGGATACCACGAGCCGCGGGCGGGGGAAGTGTACACGTTGGGGCAATTACGAATCGAAGTGATCCATCCCCAGCAGGTGACGGGCGATTTCAACAACGGCTCGATCGTCTTGAGGCTGGTGTACGGCGACGTGAAAGTCCTCTTGACCGGCGATGCGGAAGCTCCGGCTGAACACGAGATGATCGCGCGCGGCCACGACCTTTCCGCCGACATTTTGCACGTCGGCCATCACGGCTCCAGCACGTCGACCAGCCTGGAGTTTCTCGAGGCGGTAAACCCGAAAGCCGCCGTTTACTCCGCCGGCAAGGACAACCCCTACGGGCATCCCCACGCCGAGGTGATCGAGCGCCTCCACCGCCGCGGCGTTAAGATCTACGGGACGGACCTGCACGGGACCATCCGGGTGACGACTGACGGCAAAAGCTTTGAGATCACCACGGAGCGCATGCCCCAAGGTTCGCCGATCCTCGATGCGGCGGCGTGGCTCGAGGGCTGTGCTCCCGGCCAGATCGACATCAACCGGGCTTCGTTGGAAGAACTCGTGCAAATCGTCCACATCGGCGCGTCCCGAGCGGAGGAACTCATCGCCAAGAGGCCCTTCACAAGCCTTGACGATCTCCTCCGGATCACCGGCATCGGCCAGGGCCGGCTGGGCGACATCAAAAAGCAAGGTTTGGCCTGTGTGGAGCCGGTCTAGTAGATCATCAGGGGGGTGGTTGAATGTGGCAGCAGGCGGTGATCGACCGCATCGTTGACGGCCGCCACGCGGTCCTCTTGGTCGGGGAAGAGGAAGTCGAAAAGGTGGTGCCCCGGGAGTGTTTGCCCGAGGGAAGCGCTCCGGGGACGTGGCTTCAGGTCCGCTTTGAAGGGGAACGCCTGGTGGAAGCAGTGATCGACGAGGCTGAGACGGAGCGCGCAAGAGCGCGCGTCCAAGAAAAGCTCGCGGCCCTACGCCGCCGGGGACTCAGGGGCATAACTGGGAACAACCCCGGGTCTTGAGAGCGCCGAGTTTTTCTTGGATCCTGTCGCTCGCCGCCATGGTTTGCCCCGGGTCGTGTTGGATCGACGCGCTTTCCTCGCCCTCAAAGCGCACGAGGACCCAGTCGCCCTCTCGTGCGCCGGGTGGGAGACGGGACGCGGCGACCACCAGCTCCCACCCGGTTTCCCCGGCCAAAATCACCGCGTGCTCTTGGTCGACGATCCGGTCGATCACGCCCGAAACCTTAAGATCACCCGGCTGCGGGTCCGGTTGCAGACCCGCCGCGGCAAGCGAGAGCACGTGGACGACCAACCAACCGACGCACATGAGGCTTGCGGCTCGCAAAACGGGTCGCACGCTCATGCTGGATGGTTACGCCCCCAAGGCCCAGCATCCTCGGGCGGGACATGATGTAACGACCCGATATTTTTTCCTGCGACCGGAAGCCCCGGCGGGTTCTTGAGAGCGCCCTGGCGCTCGCCAAGTAGGAAGTGAAGCAGAAGGGCTGGCTCGCGATGAAAGAAGCCAGGCTCTACGGGCCTGTGAAAGAGTTTTGGACGGCGCGAGGCTACACGGTGCGCGGCGAGGTAGCCGGCTGCGACCTCGTCGCCCGCCGCGATGAGGAGCTGGTCGTCGTCGAGCTGAAAAACTCGATGAACCTGACGCTCATCCTCCAGGGAATCGACCGCAAGGCCATCACCGAAGAGGTGTACTTGGCCGTGCCAGCGCCCAAAAATCCCCGCCGCTCGCAGTGGGTGAAAACCGTCCGCCTCTGCCGCATGCTGGGCCTCGGGTTGTTGATGGTCAGGATCGGGCCCCGGGGCGCCCGGGTCGAGGTCGCTTGCGAACCAGGCCCCTACAAGCCCCGTTCTAATCCCCGCCGGAGGCGGCTCCTGCTGGAGGAGTTTACCCGCCGCTCGGGCGACTTTAACGTGGGCGGCAGCACCGGCCGTCCGCTGGTGACGGCTTACCGGGAAGAAGCGCTTCGCATCGCCGACTATCTGCATCGGAGCGGCCCGAGTACCGTCAAACAGATCCGGGAGGCCGCCTCCTCGCCGAAAGCTGGCCCCATCCTGCAGCGAAATTACTACGGATGGTTTGTCAGGATCGCTCGGGGCGTGTACGACCTGACTCCGGTTGGGCAAAAGGCTGTCGAGCAATACCGCGATGTGATCGCCGCGGCCTCACCCCAACTTTGAGAGAATCTCAGCCAACAGCCCGTCGACGCCCGCGTCCACGAGCTCCCAGGTCTCGTTGAAGTTGCCCGTGTAGTACGGGTCCGGCACATCGGTGCCTTCCTTTCCCGGGATGTAATCAGTGAGCAGGCGAATCCGCTCTTTGGGGACGCCCATCTCGACCAGGCTCTCGACGTTGGAGCCGTCCATGGCGACGATGTAGTCGTAGGTGAGGATCTCCTTCGCGCTCAAGACCTTGGCGCGCATCCCCTCAAAGTCGATGCCGCGCTCTCGGAGGATCTTTTGGGTGCCCCAGTGCGGAGGATCGCCGATATTCCAGTATCCCGTGCCGCTGGAGGCCACCTCGATCCGATCGGAAAGGCCCCGCTCAGCCACGCGGGCGCGCAGGACCGCTTCGGCCATGGGCGAACGGCAGATGTTTCCCAGGCAAACAAACAAGACTCGCACCTTGTTCATCCAGACACCTCGTCGCGAGCAAGCGCCGGCAAGGGTTTTCCGGCGCTCACCCATGATTTTGGTTGGCTTGTTTGATCGGGTTGTCACTACTGGCTTCGGCGAAAGCCTTGCTCGCCCCTCTTATCCTCTCCCAAGGCAAATCGCTCGACAAGACCAGGTACCCACTCTCTGGATCACGAAATGAGTGCTTGGTAGCAGTGGAGGTCTAAGGAAGGGGTTCTTGACATGACAGCTTCGCCCAAGAGTCTTGCTGGAAAAAACGCCATCGTCACCGGGAGCACACAAGGCTTGGGCGCGTGCATCGCGCGCCGCTTGGCTGAAAGGGGGGCGTCGGTAACCCTGTGCGGCCGCTCCGAGGAGAAAGGGAGGGCACTTCAGGAGGAGCTGGAAGCCCTGGGCGCCGGCGCTCTGTTTGTGCCGGCCGACCTTTCGGATCCGGCCGCGTGCTACCGGGTGGTCGACTCGGCTCTCGAGCGTTTTGGCCGCGTCGATCTTTTGGTCAACAGCGCCGCCGACACCCGCCGCTCGACGCTGGAGAGCTTTACGCCCGAGTTTTTTGACTACCAGTTTTCGCTCAACGTCAAGGCGCCGCTCTTGCTGGCTCAGCGGGCCCTTCCCTCGTTGAAAGAGCATCGCGGGACCATCATCAACATCGGCAGTGTCAACGCCTACATCGGCGGCCAAGAGCTTCTCGTCTACGCCGCGACCAAAGGAGCGCTGATGACAGCAAGCCGCAACCTGGCCAACGCTCTCAAAAGCGATCGGGTCCGTGTCTTTTGCCTCAACGTGGGCTGGATGGACACCGAAGGCGAGCGGGAGGTGCAGCGGGGGTTGGGCAAGCCCGACGACTACCTGGACCAGGTCGCGGCGGGCCGTCCCATCGGCCGCCTGTTGGTTCCCGACGACATCGCCTCCGTCGTGCTCTTTCTCGCGTCAGAAGAAACCAGCGCCTTTAGCGGCGCCGTCATCGACTTGGAGCAACACCCTGTCGGCGGGTTTTAGAAGGTGGGCGGGCGGTTGACTCGCGGACGACCAGCCTGGGATCGAGGACGAGCGACGGGGCTTCTTTTTGCCGCACGAGTTTGAGCAGGGTCTTGGCTGCCTCTCGACCCACCTGGTATTTGGGCTGGGAAACTGTGGTGAGGCTGGGCGTCGCCATTTCGGCGAAAGGAAGGTCGTCAAAACCGACGACGGATGCGTCATCAGGCACGCGGAGACCCAAGTGGTAAAGGGCCTTGATGGCACCAAAAGCCGCGGTGTCACTGCTTGCAAAGATGGCGGTCGGCCGGTTTGTAGTATTCGTTGAGAAGTATTGCAAGACAGCCTCGAAAGCCGCAGTCCAATCGTGGCCTACTTCGAGATCGCGAATTTCGCTGGACAGGCCGTGGGCAGTCATTGTCTCGACGTATCCCTCTCGACGAAGGCTGCCGTGGGGAAGGGAACTCGAAAGGTGCAGGATTCTTCGGTGCCCGAGATCGATGAGGTGCTTGACCGCCTCAATGGCGCCCATTTTGTGGTTGACGAGGACTCTTGGGGTGTTAAGTGACGGATCATCGAAGAGTAACTGCACGACGGGAATCCCCTCTTCGATCATCGGCGCGATGATGTCGGAATAGTACCTCGGGGGATCGACGACAATGAGGCCGTCCACCCGCCGCTCCTGCCAGAGAAGGCGTAGGTAGGCCCGGGCCCTTTTGGGTTGCTGCTGCGTCGTGTATAAGATGAGGCTGTAGTTTTCCTCCTCGCAAAGGTCCTGAATTCCCTGAACGCTCTCCGATGTGAAGGAGCCGGTCAATGATGGCACGATAACCCCTATCAATTGGGTTTGCCGTTTTGTTAGCCCACGAGCCATGAGGCTCGGGCGGTAATTTAAGGAGGCCGCAACCGCAAGGACGCGCTGTCGTGTCGATTCGGCGACCTTGTTGCGATAGGTGTTATTGAAGACTCGGGAGACGGTGACGACCGAAACGCCGGCCGCTTCGGCCACGTCTTTCATCGTCGTCCTCGCTCGCGTCATCGTCTCAAGCCTCCTCTTCGACCTCGCTGAATTACGCCTGTCCACGCGCTCGAAGCTCTTCTTCCCTCTCAAGTTTCGGTCAGGCTCTAACATTACCCCCTTCATTCTTGAAGGATAAGCGCTTATCCTTCAAGAATAGTATGGCCATGTCAGTCTGATCAGGCACTTTGTGGGGGTGAGGCCGCACACAACGGAACATGGAACTCAAGACGGCCGAGCGATCATCGGACTTCTTTAAGCGGTGATGGGAGGTCAAAACAATGGTCCGAAAAGGCGCTCTAATCTTTCTTGCAATACTCATGGCCACTGTTCTTTCGATGGGGGCTCTAGCCCAACAAGTGACAACAATCAATTTCTGGACTCAAACTCTGGATTCAAGAGCAGCCTGGCAACCGATGGCTGAAGTCATCGCCGAATTTGAAAAGGCGAACCCTGACATCAAGGTAAAAGTCGAGCACATTCCCTTTGCCCAGTTTGATAGCAAGCTGATCGTTGCAGCAGAGGCGGGCAGTCCTCCCGACATTTCCGACATTAACTGGATGAATGCCAAGCCCTGGGCGCAGGCTGGGTACCTCGAACCTCTCGACGATTACATTGCCCAGTCGGACGTGGTGAGCCGCGAGATGTATTACGAGGCGGCGCTGGTCGGGGAACATGATGGGCAGCTATACACTCTGCCCCAGGGCACCGGGACTTACATGATGTTCTACAACAAAGACCTTTTTGAAAAGCACGGTGTCGCGATCCCCCAGGATTGGAACGAGCTTGTGGAGGCCATTCGAAAGCTTTACAATCCGCCCCACTATTACGGTCTGGTACGCGGATTTGGCGACGCTCTGTATGTCTTTGATGACTTTGTGAACTTTGTGGTCCAAAACGATGGTTATATCACCGATGAGGCCGTCACGAGGGCTCGGACCGACGAGCCGGCTTTCGTCGATGCGTTTACTTTTTACGTCGAATTGGTCACCAAACATAATGCCGCTCCACCGGGCTACATGGAGGTAGCCAGTGCCCAAGCGCATACCCTTTTTGCGCAGGAAAAGGCCGCTATGTTGGTCTCTGGACCCTGGGCGCGTGGCATGCTGGCCACTGAGAATCCTGATCTCAACTGGGGCATCTTCCGAATTCCTGGACCTGAACCTGGTAAGTACGGCGCCGTTGTTGGCGGTTGGCAGTTTGGCATCTGGAAAGGTTCAAAAAACAAGGAGGCTGCTTGGCGCTTCCTTGAGTTTATCAGCCGGCCCGAAAACGCGGCGAAATGGGCGTCCCAGCTCAACTTGCCGTGGGTGAAAGAAGCTCGGAACTACCCGCCCTTCTCAACCGATTCCTTCCTCGGTGAATTTGCGGAGATGCTCGCATACACCCGCTTCCATATGCCGGCATCCCCCAAGATTCCCGAGATTGCGGAGGCCATTCACATCGAGCTGCAGATGGCGCTTCTGGGAATGAAAACGCCCAAGCAAGCCACAGACGCTTTGACCCAGAGGATCAACCAGATCCTCTCAAATTAGTGGCAACTCGTCGGCAGGAGGCGGCGCCTCGAAAGCGCCGCCTCCTGCGCCTTGACTGCCCGCAGAGGAGTGTCACCATGAAGTTGCATCAGGGGTGGAGGCGCCTCACTCCTTACGGACTCGTGTTGCCCAGCGTTATTGTCATGTGTCTCATCATGCTCTACCCATTCGTGAAGACCGTCGAGTTCAGCTTGCGAGATTACACGCTCTACTCGAGCCATCGACCCTTTGTCGGCCTGGCCAACTTCGCGAAGGTGATGAAAGCCGAGTGGTTTGGCGTCGTCTTCAAAAACACACTAGCATGGAGTTTTTGGTCCATGCTCTTTCAAATGATCATGGGTCTTTCGGTGGCGCTCTTTCTTCACCGCCCGATCCCGGGGGCAAGGGTCGTTCGCAGCCTGGTCTTGCTGCCGTGGGTGATGCCGGGCGTGGTCGTTTCTACAATCTGGCCGATGCTGTTAAGTCCGCTTTTTGGTCCAGTCAATGACGCCTTGTTGCGACTCGGCCTCATTCAAGAACCGATCACGTTTCTGGGCAACATTCGAACGGCTATGCCCTCCGTCATTTCGGCTAACGTATGGTCTGGATTTCCCTTTTGGGTGTTGATGGTCACGGCGGGACTGCAAAACATCCCCGATGAGCTGTACGAGGCTGCGGCGATCGACGGCGCGAACAAGTGGCAACAGTTTCGATATGTAACGTTGCCGCATCTAAGTTTGATCCTCAACATCACCGCGGTCTTGTCGTTCATCTGGAGCTTTAACAACCTGACGCTCATCTTTGTCATGACCAAGGGAGGACCCCTTTACTTCACGCGAACAATGCCCCTGCAGATCTACTTCTCCGGGTTTCAACAACACCAAATCGGCCAAGCGAGCGCTCTCGCCGTCATTACTTTCGTGTTTATCGCCGTCGCCGTCTTTTCGTATTTGCGGATGACGAGGAGGCAAGAGATGTGAACATGATGCACCAGGCGAAATTCGGTGTACGATTGCTTGAGCTGGTTGGCGTGGCCGTCATCCTCTTTATATCGCTCTTCCCGTTTTACTGGATGGTGTCATCGTCGCTCAAGCCGGCCAAGGAGATCTTTGCGAGCCCGCCCACCTGGATCCCCTCCGAGATCACCTTTGAGAACTATCGGAATCTGTTGTCAAGCGGACCGAACTTCGCCCGCTACTTTCTCAATAGCGCGATCATTGCTTCGGGGACCGTAATACTCACACTGATTTTCGCCATCGCCGCGGCGTACGCGTTTTCCAGGTACCGATTCCGGGGAAATAAGCCGCTCTCTCTGGGATTCTTAGCAACACAATTTTTCCCGCTTACCGTCGTGATGATTCCTCTTTACATGACAATTTCCCGCTTGGGGCTGTACAACAGTTACCTTGGCCTGATCATCTCCTATCTGGTTTTTGCCTTGCCTCTCGCCGTGTGGCTGTTGATCGGTGTATTTGAATCCATTCCGAAAGAGCTAGAGGAGGCCGCGATCGTCGATGGGTGTACCCGGGCACAAGCTCTTTGGAAGATCACGTTGCCGCTCAGCTCTTCAGGAATCGCGGCGGTGGCAATCTATGTGTTCATGCTGGCGTGGAACGAGTTCATCCTCGCGTTGGTTTTAACCAGCGAGGACAGCATGCGGACAATTCAGGTTGGCATGGCATCGTTTTTTGACCAATACGGGACGAGATACGATCTATTGATGAGTGCAGGTACTTTGACATCAATTCCTGTCGTGATTCTATTCTTTTTCATGCAGAAGCAGTTTGTCCGGGGAGCCCTGGCCGGGGCCGTCAAAGGCTGATGCCTGCAAATCGCGCATAGCAATAATCGCGGAAGGAGTTGGAGTTCGATGAGTTTAGGTGTAGGAATTATCGGAGCAGGGGGCATCGCACGCGCGCACATCAGAACATATCGCGAAATCCCGGATGTCGAAGTAAAAGCTGTTTTCGACGTCGATGCGGAAAGAGCGAAGGCAATTGCGAGCGAGTTTGGCCTCACGGCCGTTTCTGATTTAAAAGCGTTGCTGGAGCGAAGCGATATCGACGCAGTCAGCATTTGTACGCCTCACGCCGCTCACGAAAGTGCCGCGGGCGCTGCCGCTCAGGCGGGCAAGCATATTCTATGCGAAAAACCCCTGTCGACGACGATCGAGTCGGGGCGGCGGATGATCGAAGCCGCTCGTCGGGCGGGGGTCATCCTCATGGTAGCCCAAACGCACCGCTTTTGGCCGGCAAACGTCCGGGTGAAAGAGCTGCTTCAGGACGGCGTGGTGGGCGAGATCGTCCAGGTCGTCGATACCATCCTCTCAAACTACCCCGTAGGGCCCGTGATTCCGTGGCGCTTTGTCCCAGAAATCTCCGGCGGCGGCGTTTTTATCGACAATGGTGTGCATGCGGTCGACCGTTTACGCTGGTGGCTTGGGAGCGAAGTTAAGACGGTCTACGCGAAGACGCTGACGGCGAAGTACAACCTCGAAGTTGAAAACAGTGGGTTCGCTCTCCTGACATTCGAAAGCGGCATCCCGGCAGTGATTCATCTTAGCATGATCGCACCTGAACAGGCATCGTTGTGCCGGGCCGAGTTTTTGGGGACGGAAGGCATCCTCCGTGTCGACACTTGGGGTGAAATCCACGTCGCGAAGCCAGGAGGGAGTCATTGGGAGCGAATCGACTACTCGCAGAATCCGTCGGGGATAACGCGCCAGATCACGGAGTTTGTGCAAAGCATCGTACAGGGGAGAGAACCGAGCGTTCCCGGTGAGGAAGGATTGCGTTCCCTCGCCGTCATTGAGGCGATTTATCGGGCAGCAGCAGAGGGGCGAGTCGTGCGCCTAACGGAGTTAAATGTCTAACTTCGTTGACTCGAACTTCAACGTGCCAGGCTAGGACATCCCGTCATCACTCTGCTTGAAAGGAAGACGAGACTGGTATGGCCAACCTCATCGAAGTTTTCAGCAACACTTATTCACCCTATGGCGTCGTTGCCGCTGTCGATGGGGCCGCCCGCGCCGGCCTTCGCCATGTTGAACTCGCCATTCGACCCCAGAACCAACCGGTTTCAGTCTTTGAATCAGGCGTCCTAGGGGTCGACACCCCATCCGACTCGATATCCGAGTTTGTGGCGTATATGCAGCAGAAAGGCGTGCGTGTTCTCACGGCCAACTCTGGGGGTGATCTGGAGGACAGGTCTCTCGTCGATAGGATTCACCGGTGCCTTCATATTGCCAAGCAGCTGGGCGCCACCCAGCTCGTGTTGGCATGTCCCAAGAAGTCTAAGTTGGTGCTCGATCACCTCCAAGAACTGGCCGATGCCGCTCTCGAGTTGGGCATTCGTCTCGCGTTAGAGACGCATCCTCCATTGGTAACGAATGCTCAGGCGGGGCTCGCGACTATGCACGAGCTCAACCACAGGAATATAGGGATCAACTACGACGTGGCTAACGTGTACTACTATAACGAGAAAATCGACACGCTAGAGGAGCTTGAGAAGCTTCTCGACTACATCACCCACGTTCATCTGAAGGACAGTCGAAAAGGATTTCAAGACTGGTATTTTCCTGCGCTCGGCCAAGGCACGATCGAACTCGATAAAGTGATCGAACGGTTGAATCGGGCCGGTTTCTATGGCCCCATGAGCATCGAGATCGAAGGGATCAAGGGTGAACCTCAGCCTACGCTTGAGGAGATCCAACGGCGCGTGGAAGACTCCCTGAGGTATCTCAAGTCGATAGGTGCCAATTAGCAGCCGGGGGCCTCGACCTCCGGCCTTTTCTTTTCAGTCCCGGGCCGAGCAGGAAGGCAACAGGAATCGTTCTTGCAGCCGTTAAGTATTACAAGTGCGGCTGGGCTCCGGCGACGGGCTTCGCCGGGGGGTGGCTTTTCTAGGGCGGGTGACGCGCGGGTGTCGATTTGGTCGAAGGCGTTGCTGGCGCTGGCTGGGACGCTCCTCTTTTTTCAAGGCAGGGTCGTCTCGCTGACGGCATACGTCTTGTTTGGCCTCTATCTGGGCTTTCGTTACGCGACGCGCCATGCGGTGGGGACGCTCCGGGCAAGCCGCTTTGGGAAGCGGGTCCGGCTTTTCCCCGGAGAGCGGGCGGACGTGGTGCTCGAGATCGCAAGCGACAGCCCCTTCCCCCTTCCTTGGATTTTGGTCGAGGAAACCGTCGATCAAAACCTGCGGGCGAGGGAATACGGAGCGTACCTCTTTGGCATCTCTCTCGGTTCGAGGGGGCGCTGCGTCCTCACATACCCCATCGAAGCGCGAAGCCGCGGCGTTTACTCGATCGGCCCCGTGCATCTTACGACCGGCGATCCCTTGGGTTTTGCCGAGACCCGAGTGGAGCTCGCCGGCTTGACGGAAGTGCTGGTGTATCCCCGGATCCATCCGCTGGATGCGCTGGGCCCGGGAGTCGTCGCGGTCGCCGGCACGACCAAGAGTTACAAACGGCGCATCGAAGACATCAGCCGTCCCGTGGGCGTCCGCGATTACGTGGCCGGGGAGAGCGTCCGCCACGTGCACTGGAAGGCGACAGCGCACGCCCAATCGCTGAAGGTCAAGACCTTTGAGGCGACGGGCCACGATGATTGGGTCGTCGTGCTCGATCTGGTTCCCGAGCACTACCGGTCGTGGAATGTCACATCGATGTCGGAGCTGGCCATCGAAGTGGCTGCGTCGCTCCTTGCGGACGCGGCGCGCAAGCGGCAGGCCTTTGGCCTGTACATGCTGGGGCGGGTGCAGGGCACAAAGCGCTCATCCTTTTGGAGCAGCGGGGTGCGAAAGGGACACGCCCACTTGGCGACATGCCTTGAGATGCTCGCCCGGGCCGAGTTGGGCGGTGAATCGGCGGGCGTTGTAACGGTGCTCGAGCAGGCGGCAGCGAGGGTGGCGGCCTCGACCACGATCTTTGTCGTGACTCCTCGGGTGGACGCCCGCATCGCTGCGTCCTTGCTCCGGGTGGCAAAGACGGGCCGGCGCGCCGTCGTGGTGGAAGTGACGGACGATCCGGAAAGCGGATCTCTTCCCGCGGGCGTGGGCTACGCCCGCGTGAGTTATCGAGGCGACATCGCCCGCACTTTCACGGGGAGGCATCCAATTGGAGCGATCCATCGATAGCTCGATACCCGATGTCAGCCGGGTGAAAAG
>PKEU01000059.1 GCA_002919195.1 bacterium | reverse complement strand
TCGAAACGATCAAGGGAGTGAGGAGCTTGACACGACTTGCCATCAACGTGCAACGCAGGACCGATAGCGGCAAGGGAGCGGCCCGCCGGCTCCGCCGGGAAGGGAAAGTGCCGGCGGTCGTTTACGGGCGCAAGACCGGCAACGTCTATCTCGCCGTCGACGCCAGCGCGCTCAATCGCCTCCTGGCTGGAGGGGGAGCGACGGCGCTGGTCGATCTCATTATCGACGGCAACCAGACTCAGACGGCGCTCATCCGCGAGGTCCAGCGGCAGCCCGACCGCGACGACGTGTTGCACGTCGACTTCCACGCCGTCGAGATGGATCAGGAAGTAGAGGTCCAGGTGCCGGTGGTCCTGGTCGGGGAAGACCAGCGGGAATCGGATGGGGGCATCGTGACGCAGCTCTTGAGGGAATTGGCGGTCACCTGCTTGCCGGCCGACATTCCCGAACGGATCGAGGCGGACGTCTCGGGACTGCGTGTCGGCGACTCACTACTCGTGAGCGACTTAGTCGTACCGCCGGGCGTCACCGTCAATACGCCTGCGGAAGAAGTGGTCGTGTCGGTGGTCGCTTCGAAGGCGGTCGCGGCGGAGGCCGAGGAGGCCGAAGCGGCTGGCGAAGAAGCGGAGTCGGGTGAAAAGCCTGCAGGCGACGGGGAATAGGTATTTTTCGCCCGTCTTCGACCTTGTGCCCTTAAGGGCGCGGCCTGGGCTGCG
Organism: bacterium; assembly: GCA_002919195.1. Lineage (GTDB taxonomy): Bacteria > Bacillota > Limnochordia > DTU080 > RSA5 > RSA7. Next base: position 21,674 of record PKEU01000059.1, on the reverse strand, counting down.
CCCTTTCTTTCATCGTTTTCGATCTTGCTTGCCATGGCTGGAGGATGGGCTGTGAAAGCCATTGTCGGACTGGGCAACCCAGGCCCCAAGTACGATAAAACCCGGCACAACGCGGGATTTTGGGTGATCGACGCCATCGCCGGCCGCCTGGGAGTGGCAGTCGATCAGCCTGCCGCCAAATCGTTGCTCGCGTTGACGGCATGGGAGGGGGTCGAGCTCCTCCTGGTCAAACCGCTGACCTACATGAATGCCAGCGGCGAGGCGGTAAGCGCGATCGCCCGCCGGTACCAGCTCGTGCCGGAAGAGATCCTGGTGGTGTACGACGACCTTGATCTTGTGCCGGGCGTGATCCGGATGCGCGCAAAAGGGCGGGCAGGGAGTCATAATGGGATGCGATCAATCATAAACTATCTGGGGACGCAGGACTTTCCCCGGCTTCGCATCGGCATCGGCCCCGTTCCCGATGGCGTGCGGGGGGTCGACTATGTCCTGGGGACGCCGGCCAAGGACGAATGGGCCCGCTTACAAGCGGCGGTGGAGGCTGCCGCTCAAGCGGCGTTGACCTGGGTCGTCGATGGGGTAGAGGCGGCGATGTCCCGATTCAACCGGGCCTGGGCGCCCCGCGAGGCGTGAGCCAGGCTTGACGCCCTTTGTGAGGGAAAGCTATAATCATAATGCATTTCCATCGTCCCGGCGGGCATTTGCGAGCCCCGCCGTGGTCTCTTCCCTCGAGCGGGCCCCATGAGGGGGGCCCGGTGTCAAAGGGGCGTTTGTGCACTTTTTCATCATCGAGGCCCCAGGTGTTCACCAGAGGGCCTTTTCGTCCTGGGTTCCTTTTGCCAGAGAGAGTCGAAAGTTTGTCACAAAGTGTGGTAACGCGCGCCATCTCGCAGGCGTCGCCTCGAGGAGGCATGGGTTTGGCCATCAGTGCTTTGCTCGAAACCTTCCGTGAGGCTCCCGATTACAAGCGACTGGTGGAGGCGACGGCGGGAAGTCAACCCCTGATCACCGGTCTTTCGGGCTCGCAAAAAAGCCTTTACGTCGCCGCCTTGGCGGACGATCCCCCGGGCGGGCGGCATTTCCCGGCCATCGTCCTCACCGCCACCCAATATCAAGCCGAGCGGTGGCACCAGGACCTTTCGACCCTGCTCTCTAAAGAGCGTGTTCTTGTATTTCCCAACCCCGAGACTCACCCGCACGAAGAAGTTCTCCCCGACATCAAGGTGCAAAAGGAGCGCATGGCGGCCCTCATGAGCCTGGCCGCGGGCGAGCCGGTGGTCGTGGTCGCACCGGTTCAAGCCGTGGCCACCAAGCTCGTGCCGCCCGAAGTGTTTGCCCGTTACCAGCTGGAGATCCGGGTGGGGCAGAGGCTGGATCTGGCCCAAGTGGTCGAGAGCCTTCAGGAGATGGGTTACGAGCGGGTGAGCAAGGTGGAGACCCCCGGCGAGTTTAGCGTGCGCGGGGGGATTCTCGATGTCTTTCCCGTCACCGTCGAAGAACCGTTTCGGGTCGACCTCTTTGACGACGAAGTCGACTCGATCCGCCGGTTTGAGCCGGCTTCGCAGCGGTCTAAGGATCAGGTCGACTCCATCCTGCTGGGACCGGCCAGGGAGTTTCTCTTTGAAAAGGAGCGGGTCGAAGAGGCCGTCGAGGCGATGACCGACGCGGCGACGCGCCAGGCGGCCCGGCTCGAACGGCAAGGCAACCAGGAGGCGGCGGCCGCGCTGCTCGACCGGGTGGCTGCGCACGTGGAAAAGATCCGTGAGGGGATCTACTTTGAGGGCATCGAGCAGTACAAACCGTACTTCTATCCCCGTCTTGCCACCCTCATCGATTATGTGGTCAAGGGTTCGGTGGTCTACGACGACCCGGTCCGCCTGAAAGAGCATTACACCGCCTGGATGAAAGACGTGGCGGAGAGCCAGGCGCTCCTCTTGGAAAAGGGGCGGATCCTGCCCTCCCAGGCCAAGATCTACGCCGAATGGGGGGAGCTGGCCGAGGGCGCGCCCCGGGAAAAGGTGTTTCTTTCGACCCTCGACAAGCGCGTGCCGGGGCTGCAGCCCGACCGGGTCGTCCACGTGCAGGCCCGCTCGCCCGAGCCCTTTCACGGCAAGATGGACCGGCTTGCGAGCACCGCCCGCAAGTGGCGGCAAGAGCGGTTTCGGGTCTGTCTCGTGCTGTCCACGCCCGAGCGGGGAGAGCGGGTAGTCGAGGCCTTTCGGGACGAGGGGCTCGATGCCATCTACGTGCCCCATCTTAACGGCGAGTTGAAAGCGGGCAACGTCGTCGTCACGACAGGGGCGCTGGAGACGGGCGCCGAGTTTCCCGACAGCAAGCTTGTGGTCTTGACCGACCACGAAGTGTTTGGGCGGGCGAAACGCCGGCGCGTCTCCTCGAGACGGGCCGAGGCCGGCGCTCGAATTACAGACTTTTCCGACCTACGCGTCGGCGACTACGTGGTCCACACCAACCACGGCATCGGGAAGTACCTGGGGATCGAGACGCTGGAGATCGGCGGCGTGCACAAAGATTACCTGGTCGTGCAGTACGCCGGCGAGGATAAGCTTTACGTGCCCACGGACCAGGTGGATCTCCTGCAGCGTTACATCGGGGTGGACTCCCACCCGCCGAAGCTCAACAAGCTGGGCGGCGGCGAGTGGGCCCGGGTGAAAAAGCGGGTGAAAGAGTCCGTCCACGAGATGGCCGAGGGCCTTTTGAGGTTGTACGCCACCCGCGAGACCGTCGAGGGGCACGCGTTTGCTCCTGACACGGTGTGGCAGGCCCAGTTTGAAGACGCGTTCCCCTACGAAGAGACACCCGACCAGCTGCGGGCCATCGAAGAGGTCAAGCGGGATATGGAGCGGCCTCGCCCCATGGACCGGCTCCTTTGCGGCGACGTGGGGTACGGTAAGACCGAAGTGGCGATCCGGGCCGCGTTTAAGGCCGTGATGGACGGCAAGCAAGTGGCCGTCTTGGTGCCGACCACCATCCTCGCCCAGCAGCACGGACGGACCTTTGAGGAGCGCTTCGAAGGGTATCCGGTCAAGATCCGCGTGCTTTCCCGCTTTCAAAGCCAAGCAGAGCAAACGGAGATCTTAAAAGGGCTTGCCGCCGGGACGGTCGACATCGTCATCGGCACCCACCGCCTGCTTTCAAAAGACGTGGTCTTTAAGGACCTCGGGCTTGTGATCGTCGACGAGGAGCAACGCTTCGGCGTCGCCCAGAAAGAGCGCCTCAAAGAGCTGCGGCACAACGTCGACGTCCTCACCTTGACGGCGACGCCCATCCCCCGCACCCTCCACATGTCGATGATCGGCGTGCGGGACATGAGCATCATCGAGACGCCTCCTGAGGACCGTTTCCCCATCCGCACCTACGTGGTGGAGTACGACGAGGATCTGGTGCGCGAGGCGATCATGCGCGAGCTGGGCCGGCAGGGACAGGTGTACTTCGTGTACAACCAGGTGCAGACCATCGACCGGATGGCCTCGCGCCTCATGGAGATCGTGCCGGAAGCCCGGATCGCCATCGCCCACGGCCAGATGGAAGAGGACGAGCTCGAGCGGGTGATGCTCGACTTCCTCCACGGGGAATACGACGTCCTTTTGTGCAGCACCATCATCGAGACCGGGATGGACATCTCCAACGTCAACACCCTGATCGTCTACGACGCGGATCGCCTCGGCCTGGCCCAGCTGTACCAGCTGCGGGGCAGAGTCGGCCGCTCCAACCGCGTGGCCTACGCCTACTTCACCTACCGGCGGGACAGGGTGCTGGGCGAAGACGCCGAAAAGCGGTTGCAGGCTATCAAGGAGTTTACCGAACTGGGATCGGGCTTTAAGATCGCGATGCGGGACCTCGAGATCCGGGGTGCGGGCAACCTTTTGGGTCCTGAGCAGCACGGCTTTATCGCGTCGGTCGGGTTTGAGCTCTATTGCCGCCTGCTCGACGAGTCCATCCGGGAGCTCAAGGGCGAAGTGATGGCCCGCCCGCCCGATCCTGTGATCGACCTCAACATCAACGCGTACATCTCCGAGCAGTACATCGAGGATTCGCAGCAAAAGGTGGAGATCTACAAGAAAGTGGCGGCCACCGGCGCCCTCGAGGAGGTCGCCGATCTCGAAGAGGAGCTGGTCGACCGCTTTGGCGACCCGCCCGAGTCGGTGAGAAACCTTCTCGCCGTCGCAAGGATCAAGATCTTGGCGCGGCAGGCGGGCGTCGCCTCGATCTCGATGCAAAAAGACGGGGTGAGCATCAAGCTCTTGGCAGGCCTTTCGCTGCCCCGGGAGGCGGTTTCCCTCACCCGCCAATACAGGGGCAGGGTGATCGTCTTGCCCCGCAACGGCCTCAAAATCAGGACGCGAGGGCTGTCGGAGCCTGAGCTTGTGGGGATCATCGAAGACGTGCTGAGAGACTTGGTCAAATTGATGGGATGATGGTTTAAACCGCCGGTCAGGGGGAACGTTATACGTCGATGACGCCAGGTCCTGGGTAAGGAGGATGCCCGAGTGAAAGCCACAGGAATTGTCCGGCGCATTGACGATCTTGGCCGCGTGGTGATCCCCAAGGAGATCCGGCGGACGCTTCGCATCCGCGAGGGCGACCCCCTTGAGATCTTTGTCGACCGCGAAGGGGAGGTCATCCTCAAAAAGTACTCCCCCATCGGCGAGCTCAGCGATTTCGCCCAGGAGTACGCTGAGTCCCTCCAGCAGTCGACGGGACACATCGCGATCATCACCGACCGCGACGCGGTGGTTGCGATCGCAGGGGCGCCCAAAAAACAGTGGCTTGGGCGGGAAGTCACGCCGGAGATCGAGCGCGCGATGAACAACCGCAGGTCTTTCGTGCTGCCGTCAGCTCGCGACCGGCGCGACGACACCGAGGAGGAAGGCTGGAATCTCGCGGCGATGGCCGTCGCTCCCATTATCGCCGAGGGCGACCCTATCGGCGCGGTGATCCTTGCGACCGAAGAGCCTGGAGTGGAGATGGGGCAGCTCGAGCTCAAGCTGGTCGAGACCGCGGCAGGCTTTTTGGCAAGGCAAATGGAGCAGTAGATCTCAAGGAAAGGACGGCCGCTTGGTGCATCCAGCGGCCTTTGGCGCGGGATGAAGGCCGATGCGCCGGACGCTGTAGGCGCTTTACGGCTTTGCAAGGGCCGGGCTTGCAGGCGGTCAGGAACGGGGTGAGCTCTCCTTGTCTTCGAGCCTTTTCGCCTCGTCCCAGAGCGCGTCCATCTCCTCGAGGCTCATCTCGGCGAGGTCCCTTTGGCTCTTGGCGGCTTGGGCTTCGATAAACCGGAAGCGGCGCTCAAACTTCTTCGTCGCTTGCCGGAGCGCCTCCTCGGGATCGATCCCGTCGTAGCGGGCGACGTTGACCAGCGCGAAAAAGAGGTCGCCCCACTCTTCGAAAAGGCGCGCCCTGTCGCCGCTTTCCCGCGCGTCGTTGAGCTCGCGCCACTCCTCTTCCACCTTGTCCAACGCGCCTTGAGCGTCCTCCCACTCAAAGCCCACCTTCGCGGCCCGTTTTTGCACATCCGCCGCCAGCATCAGGGCGGGAAGGTGCTTGGGGATGCCGTCCAAAAGCGAAGGAACGCTCTCCTTGTCCCTTTGTCCCTGCCCGGCCTTTTCGGCCTGCTTGAGCTTCTCCCAATTTTGGAGGACGGTCTCGGCATCAGGCGCGTCGGCGTCGCCAAAGACGTGCGGGTGCCTGCGGATGAGCTTTTCTGTGATGGCCGCGACGACGTCGTCGATGTCAAACCGGCCCGTCTCGCTTGCGATTTGACTGTGGAAGACCACTTGCAAGAGGACGTCGCCCAGCTCTTCGACCAGGGCCCTGTCGTCGCCCTGATCGATCGCGTCCAGCACTTCGTAGGCCTCTTCGATCAGGTATTTCTTGAGGGTGTGGTGATCTTGCTCGCGGTCCCAAGGGCAGCCGCCGGGGCCCCGGAGCTTGGCCATGACCGAGACCAGAGGGTCGAGGGGATGCTGGGCTGGCGTGAGCGGTTTACGCATCGGCACGACACCTTTTCGTGGAATAGAAAAGGGGCCCGGACGACGTGGGACTTCCAGGCCCTCTTTCCAAGCGAAGTCAAAAGCGGAGACTTACCTGGAAACAGCCTCCTTAAGCGCCTTGCCCGCTTTGAAGGCAGGCACCTTGCTCTCGGGGATTTCAATGGTCTCTCCCGTGGCTGGGTTGACGCCTTTGCGGGCGGCACGGTTGCGCACCTCAAAGGTGCCAAACCCGACGAGAGTCACCTTTTCGCCGCGCTTGAGAGCCTCTTCGATGGTGCTCAAAACGGCTTCGACGCTCTCGCCGGCAGCCCGCTTGGTGAGGCCGGTTTTTTCGGCGACTTGTGCGATCAGCTCGCTCTTATTCATGGTTGCGCCCCCTTTCCAGGAATTTCGTCTCAGTATGTTCTCGGCCACCTTTGGAATTCCTGCCAGGTCTTTTGCCGTTTCTAGCCGATAAAGCCCATCGTGACGCAGTTTTCCGACGGCGGGTCTTGCAACGTGGCGGGTATAACCTCTCCCATTTCGGCTGCAAAATAACACAAAAGCGGCCCGCGGCGCCCTTTTGAGGCGCCGGAAGCCACCGGTTGCACCCTTTAGGAGGGATCGCCATGAACCGCACCACCACTTGGATCGCCCTGCTCGCGGCACTGGCTGTCGTCGCCGCGCTCTTCTTTTTTTCGGGCGGCACGCGCACCGGCGCCCGCGCCTTTGACGAGGAGCCGGCCGTCCACTTGGTCGTCGACCCAGAGCGAGGCGAGACTCGGGAGCTCAAGATGGAGGAGTATATCCAGGGCGTCGTGGGAGGCGAGATGGGCAAGCTCCCTCCGGAAAACGGCGAAGAGCGGGACTGGCCGCATGAAGCCTATGCCGCCCAGGCCATTTTGGCGCGCAGCTTCGCGCTGAGCTTTCTCGACGAGGACGGAGTCGTCAAGATCACCGCCGACGTTGAGGAGGCCCAGGCTTACCGGCCAGAAAACATCACGCCGGCCATCCGCAGGGCGGTCGAGGACACCCGGGGCCAGGTGATGATCCACCGCGGCGACTACGTCAAGGCGTGGTTTCACTCCTACAGCGGAGGGCATACGGCCACAGCCAAGGAGGGGCTCAACTACCAACGTGAGGAGCCCGGTTTTGTCAAAGCCGTCGAGCTGCCCGAAAACGAGTACGTCCCCGAGGAGCACCGCTCGTGGTCGGCCCGCATCCCGCTGGAGCGGGTGAGCGAAGCTCTGGCGGAGCTGGGCGTCGCCGTAGGGAACGTGACCGATGTGGAGATCCTGGAACGTGGACCTTCGGGCAGGGCGACGATGCTGCAAGTGATGGGCACGAGCGGGAGAAAGGAGCAGGTGCACGCAGCCGACTTGCGGCTCGCGCTGGGCGCGGAGGAGATGAAGTCGACGCTCTTGGAGGAGCTGAGGATCGAAGGCGATGCGCTGGTCATGCGGGGCCGGGGCTTTGGCCACGGCGTCGGCCTGAGCCAGTGGGACGCCTATAAGATGGCCCAAGAGGGAAAGAGCGCCGAAGATATCTTGCACGCCTTTTTCCAGGAGATCGAAATCGAGCGCTTGTGGGATTGAATGGCTGGACAAGCGCCGCTTCCTCCCCGATAATGGGCCTTAAAGGAGCGGCGCACGATGGAGAGAAGCCAACGGCTCAAGGAGTTGCTCAAGGAAAAGATCCTCGTGCTCGACGGGGCGATGGGGACAGCTTTGCAAAGCGCAGGCCTCTCCGCCCAGGATTTTGGTGGAGAGGCCTTTGAAGGTTGCAATGAAGTGCTCAACCTCACGCGCCCCGACGTGGTCGAAGCGATTCACCGCGGGTACCTCGAGGCGGGCGCCGATATCATCGAGACCAACACCTTTGGCTCGACCGCGCTCGTCCTCGCGGAGTACCCCCCACTCAACGAAAAAGCCTACGAGATCACCCGGCGGGGAGCCGAGATCGCCCGCCGGATGGCCGACCAGTACAGCACCCCCGAAAAACCCCGCTTTGTGGCCGGCGCGATGGGGCCGACGACCAAGGCTATCTCCGTCACCGGCGGCGTCACCTTTGAGGAGCTGGTCGAGACCTACGAGGAACAGGCCCGGGGCCTCATCGATGGGGGCGTCGATTACCTCCTCATCGAAACGGCGCAGGACACCCGCAACGTCAAGGCGGCCCTGATCGGCATCCAACGCGCTCTCGACGCTTTGGGCGTTTCGGTGCCCGTAGCCGTGTCGGGCACCATCGAGCCGATGGGGACAATGCTCGCCGGGCAGGATGTGGAGGCCTTTGTCGTGAGCCTCGAGCACGTCGACCTCCTCTACATCGGCCTCAACTGCGCGACCGGCCCCCAGTTTATGGCCGACCACATCCGGGCGATGCATGAGCTCGCGGCCGTCCCCGTCGCCTGCGTGCCCAACGCCGGGCTTCCCGACCAAGAAGGCCGGTACCTCGAGACGCCGGAGATGATGGCCGCTGTCCTCGAGCGGTTTATCGCCGAAGGATGGCTCAACTTGATCGGCGGTTGCTGCGGCACGACGGCGGCGCACATACGCGCCTTTTCCCGGCTCGCCGAAGGGGCAAAGCCCCGGATACCGCCCAGGCGGCGGGGCACGTTTGTCTCAGGCATCGAGGCCCTCGAGATCTCCGACGAAAAGAGGCCGGTGATCGTCGGCGAACGGACCAACGTCATCGGCTCCCGCCAGTTCCGTGAGCTGGTCGCGGCCGGAAAGTATGAAGAGGCCAGCGAGATTGCCCGCCGGCAGGTGAAAAGCGGCGCGCAGGTGATCGACATCTGCCTTGCCGACCCCGACCGGGACGAGCTGGCCGATATGGAAAACTTCCTCCAACACGTGATCCGCAAGGTGAAAGTCCCGCTGATGATCGACTCCACCGATCCCAAGGTGATCGAGCGGGCGCTCACCTATTCCCAAGGGAAAGCGATCATCAACTCCATCAACCTCGAAGAGGGCGAAGAGCGGTTTCGCCAGGTCGTTCCCCTGGCGAAAAAATACGGCGCTGCCCTTGTCGTCGGCTGCATCGACGAGCATAAGGAGCAGGGCATGGCCCTCACCCGGGAGCGGAAACTCGAGATCGCTTTGCGCTCCTACGATCTCCTCGTCAACAAGTACGGGGTGCCCCCGTCCGACCTGATCTTTGATCCCCTGGTCTTCCCGTGCGCGACGGGCGATCAGCAGTACCTGGGGTCGGCTCTTGAGACGATCGAGGGGATCCGGCTGATCAAACAGGCGCTGCCTGAGTGCAAGACGATCCTCGGCATCAGCAATGTCTCGTTTGGCTTGCCCCCGGCGGGCCGGGAGGTGCTCAACTCCGTCTTTCTCTACCACGCGACCCAGGCCGGCCTCGATATGGCCATCGTCAACGCGGAGAGGCTCGAGCGATACGCCAGCATTCCCCAAGAGGAGCGCGAGCTCGCAGAGAAGCTCCTGTTTGAGACGACGGAGGAGGCCATCCAACGGTTTGTGGCCCACTTCCGCGGCGCGCGCCGGCAAAAGGAGGGGCCAGCCCGCGAGCTGAGCCTGGATGAGCGGCTGGCTCGTTACATCATCGAGGGGAGCAAAGACGGCCTCATCGAGGACCTTGAGCTCAAGCTGAAGGAGGCGACGCCCCTCGAGATCATCAATGGCCCGCTCATGGCGGGAATGGACGAGGTGGGCCGGCTTTTTAACAACAACGAGCTGATCGTCGCCGAAGTGCTGCAGAGCGCCGAGGCGATGAAGGCGGCCGTGGCTTACCTCGAACCTTTGATGGAAAAGGAAAAGAGCCAAAGCCGGGGCAAGGTCATCCTCGCGACGGTCAAGGGCGACGTCCACGACATCGGAAAAAACCTGGTGGGGATCATCCTGGCCAACAACGGCTTTGAAGTGATCGACCTTGGGATCAAAGTGCCCCCAGCGGAACTCATCCGGGCGATCCAGGAGCATCACCCGGACATCGTCGGCCTTTCGGGCCTTTTGGTCAAGTCGGCGCAGCAGATGGTGGTGACCGCTCAGGAGCTCACGGCGGCCGGCATGTGCCCGCCCATGCTCGTCGGCGGCGCGGCTCTTTCCAACGGGTTTACCCGGCGCAAGATCGCGCCGGCCTACGGCAACCTGGTCGCCTACGCCGAGGACGCCATGAAGGGGCTGGAGCTCGCGCTCCAGATCGTCGACCCTGAGCGGCGGGCGCGGCTCGTGCAAAAGCTCCAACAAGAAGACCAGCGGCTCTTGGGCAAAGCCGATCGCCAAAGGAGCGGGGCCTCCGCCTCCACGCGGCGTTCGAGCCGGGTGCCCGTTTTGGACCAGGTGCCGCAGCCCCCTGACTTCGACCGGCATGTGCTCCGCCACATCAACCTGGATGAAGTCTGGGCGTACATCAACCCGGCGATGCTGTACTCCCGTCACCTGGGACTGCGGGGCGGCCGGGCCGAAGAACTGCTGGCGAGAAACGATCCCAAGGCCCTCAAGCTTAAGGAACTCGTTGACGAGCTCAAAGCGGTCTGCCGCACGGGAGCGATGGAGGTCCACGCCGTGTGGCAGTTCTTTCCCGCGTACAGTGAGGGCAACACGCTCTACTTGCTGGATGAAAAACAGCGGGAGCTGGCGAGCCTGGAGTTTCCCCGCCAGCCGGGGGCTGATGGGCTTTGCCTCGCCGATTACGCCAACCCCCGGGAGGCGAAAGCCCGCGACAACGTCTGTCTCTTTGCGGTGACGGCAGGAAAGGGGATCCGCGAGCTTTACCAGGAATACCGGGATGCCGGCGAGTACCTCAAGAGCCACGCCATCCAGGCGCTGGCGCTTGAGACCGCCGAGGCCTGCGCCGAATGGCTGCATAGCAAGATCCGCGCCTTTTGGGGTTTTCCGGATCATCCCCGGATGACGATGAAGGAGCGCTTCCAAGCCCGTTACCGGGGGCGGCGCTACTCCTTTGGGTATCCGGCCTGTCCGGATCTCGCGCTGCAAGAGACCTTGTTTAAGCTGCTGCGGCCGGAAGAGATCGGGATCAGCCTGACGGAAGACTGGATGATGGATCCCGAGGCCTCCGTCACCGCCGTGGTGTTTCACCACCCAGCATGCGAGTACTTCGACGCGAGCAAAGAGGGCATGTAAGAGGGTCGTCCCGCATAGGTTTGAGATGACCAAGCGTTTGCCCGCGCGATCCTTTGGGTTGGGCACAAGGAGGCGATCTCGGTGAAGCGACGCGCGCTGGACGGGATCGACGAGCGGCCGCCGGGCGCCGAGGGGACGACGGTGCGAAAACGCCATCAACTCACCCTCAAGCACCGGGAGTCGATGAGCGTCGAGGGTGTGATCAACGTCGAGAGTTTTGACAACCAACAGGTGCTGCTCGAGACCGATCAAGGGATGATGATCGTCCGCGGCGACGGTCTTCACATCAAAGAGCTCAACCTCGAAGGCGGGAGTTTGCTCGTCGACGGCTTTGTGCAAAGCATCGAATACATAGGCGACGGCCCGCGCCCTAAGGGGAGGGGTAAAGGGCTTTTGGGCAAGATCTTTAGGTAGATCGCGGGCCAGCGCCCACCTTGCACACATCCTTGCCCCGTTCATATCATGGTAGGGTCTTTCTCCCCCGACTCCACGAGGGGACTCAGGCCGCGAGGTGATCCTACCATGATGAGTCTTGCCGGGCAGACGTACGCGTTTTTGATGACCATTTTGGCCGGTGGGATCGTCGGCTTTCTCTTTGACGCTTACCGGGTGCTCCGCTCGGCCTTTCGCCCCCGCCAGCTGGCGACTGCGCTCACGGACCTCCTCTATTGGATCGTCGTCACCCCAATCGTCTTTGCGATGCTTTTGGCCGGCAACTGGGGAGAACTCCGCCTCTATGTGCTCATCGGCCTCGGCATCGGCCTCTTGCTCTACTTTCAAGCGCTGAGCTCTCTTGTCATCTGGGCCTTGGCGGGCCTTTTTCGCGGGATCGGCCACGTCTTGTCGACGCTGGTTTTTGGGCTGTTCAAAGTGGTCGCTCATCCCTTTCTCCTGATCGGGGGCGCCCTGCGGCCCTTTGGACGGCGGCGGGGCTGGAGCGGGTTTGGCGCGCCGCGTCCTTTCCGCCCTGCGATCCGCATGGCATGGCAACGCTTTTCTTGGCCCCGTCCCTTTCATCGGGGCTAGGGCGGAAGGGATCGGAGCCGGCGTGTGGAACTTCTTGCGCACGCTGGAGAGCTCTTGGAGGCGGGTCAATGGCGAGCGGCGTACAACAAGTGAAAACCGGCCAGAGCCGTAAACGATGGCGGGTGACGCCCCGGTTTTGGACCCTCTTGGTCGCGGTGTTTGTCCTTTACATGACGGTCTCCTACGCGACGGGATTTGTCCAGATCTGGCGGGTCAAGAAAGAGATCGCTCGTGTCCGGGCCGAGATCGAGGCGATTGAGGCGCACAACCAGGCTCTCCGGGAGGAGCTGGCCTATTTGCAAAGCGACGAGTATATCGAAAAGGTGGCCCGGGAAGAGCTGGGCTTGGTCATGCCGGGCGAGACCGCGGTGATCATCGCTCCGCCGGCTCCGGGCGAGTCGGGCGTCACCGGCCGCTAAATCCCGCGGGTTTCGACAAAACGGAATTTGTGCCAAAAACTTTCAGACTGTAGATACTATTAGGTCTTATTGACACAAAAACGAGACTCCGGTATAATCAACTTGCCGCAGTGTCTCTTGCAGGCAAAAATTAACAGGAGGATCTTTCATCGTATGTCATTGGAAGTCGGCAGTATTGTCGAGGGTAAGGTGACTGGCATCACCAACTTCGGAGCCTTTGTGGAGCTGTCCGAGGGCGTTACCGGCCTCGTGCACATCTCCGAAGTCGCCGACGCCTACGTCCACGACATCAAAGACTACCTCAAAGAAAATGATACCGTCAAAGTCAAGATCATCAATATGCGGGACGGTAAGATCGGGCTCTCGATCCGCCAGGTCAACCAAGGCTCCCAAGACGGTGATATCCGGGGCAGGGCCCGCGGTGGTGCCAGGCGCCAAGCCGGGCGCAACAAATCCTTCGAAGAGAAGCTTCGGGGGTTTATGCGCGAAAGCGACGAGCGGTTGGCATCGCTCCGCCGCAGTTTGGATTCGAAGCGGGGAGGCCGAGGCACAAGGCGCGACTTCTAATGACCAACTGAAACCCTGATCGAGTGGCCCTCCATCCCAGGGACCGGCAAAGCCCGCGGCGTGGAGGGCTTTTTGTGCGTTTCACTCAAAAAGCAAGCTCGGAGGATCATCGCAGGATGACGCAGTTTCCGCCGGAGTACGAGGCTTGGGGATGGACGCCGGTCACCCCGGACGACTTGCAATCGCTCAAAGAGCAATTGGGGCGCGAGCCCAGAAGCGTCATCGCCGTCGCGGCCCGGTGCCGCTGCGGCAAGCCCCAAGTGATCGTCAATCGCCCGCTTTCACCCGACGAGTCGGGCCGCTGGACGATTTTTCCCACCGTGTTTTGGCTCACTTCGCCGTACCTGGTGCGCGAGGTGAGCGTCCTTGAGGCCGCCGGGTGGATCGGCCGGTTGCGTAGGCACCTGGAAGATCCCACGATCGCCCGGGCGATGCAAGCGTCTCATGCCGCCACCGCCCGGCTTCGCCTCCGCCTCGTCACGCCTGAGGAGGTGGAAGCGCTCCGAGAGGCGAGCCCGGGGCAGTACCGGGTGCTGGCCGAGAGCGGGGTGGCGGGGATGCGGGCCTTTGACGGGGTCAAATGCCTCCACGCGCACCTGGCGGATTACTTGGGCCGCTCCCAGGCCAATCCCGACGCGGTCAACCCCATCGGGAGGGCCGTGGCCCAGCTGCTCCTCAGCCGGGGGGTTGACTTGAAAGGCGACTGCCTGCCGGGGTCGGGCCGGGTGGCCGCCATCGACGTGGGCAGCAACTCCGTGCGGCTCTTTGTCGGTGAGTGGCAGGCCGAGGAGAAAACCCAAGGCGCAAGGCCACGCCTTGAGCCGGTCCACTGCGATCTGGATATGACGCGGCTTGCGGCAGGCGTCGCCCGTCAGGCGGAGCAGGACGCCGGGCCGGGCGGCCGGCTCCGGGAGGAGGCGGTGGAAAAGACGTTTGCCGCCCTCGCCCGCTTCGCTGAGAAAGCGGCAGAGCTCGGCGCGGCAGCTCCCGTCGGGGGAGCGACAGCGGCGGTGCGCGATGCGGCCGACGGCGGCGAGTTTTTGGTTCAAATCTGGGAAAAGACGGGGCTCAGCGTTCCGCTGCTCGCCGCCGAGCGCGAGGCGGAGCTGGCCTTTCTTGGGGTGTTGCGGGGCCTTGAGCAGCAGGGACCGCACTCCTTGGCGGTGGTCGACGTCGGCGGGCGTTCGACGGAGATCGTGATCGGCGACGCGAGCGGCGAGATCCTCTGGAAGGGCAGCTTCCCTTTAGGAGCGGTGCGCCTCACCGAGGCGTGCGTGACGACGGATCCGATTGCACCGCAAGAGATCGACGCGATGCGAAAGAAGGCCCGGGCGCTGCTGGTTGAGGCAGAGGAGGCGTGGAAAGCGCTCGGCCAGCGGCCGGAGCCGCTTTGGGTGGCGGCGGTGGGAGGCACGGCGACGACCCTGGCTGCCATCGGCCTCGGTCTTGAAACCTACGACCCCAGCGCGGTGCACCAAAGCGCCTGGAAGCTGGACGATGTGACGGCGCTCATCCGGCGCCTTTCGGCGATGCCCCTTAAGGAGCGGCGCAGCGTCACGGGGCTCCAGCCAGAGCGGGCCGACGTGATCGTCGCGGGTCTCGTCATTTTGGAACAGAGCCTCGTCGCTTTGCAGCGGGAGATCTTTTGGGTGAGTGAAGCGGACCTCTTGCAGGGGCTCCTTTGGAGCCGCCTCGGTTGACGCGCTTTTCGTCGCGTTATATAATCGTCGTGCACCGGGCCGGAGTGGTGGAATGGCAGACACGGCGGACTTAAAATCCTCTGGGCAAACTCTTGCCCGTGCGGGTTCGAATCCCGCCTCCGGCACCACGCACCTTGTGGCCGGCTGTTGGCCGGCCCTTTCTTGTGCCGTCCCCATGCAAATCCTTCCATGAAATTTTTTGATACCTTTCACCTCTCCCGGGCATTCTAGGCCGCGACAGCAAATTTGCGGAGGTGTCCACGCATGCCAAACATCTCGCAGCACGAAGCGGCCGAGCTGTGGGAGATCGCCCGGGATCACTATACGACCGGCGCCAAGTTGCAGTTTCTCTGCCAACACGTCCAAGACACCCAGCTTCGTTCGATGCTGGAGCAGCATTCCCGCCGCCTCTTGCAGGTGGGCCAGCAGGTGGCAGGCTTTCTCGGTCAAGAGAGCCCAGGGTTTCAAGGGCACAACGCCCATGGGAGCATGCAGTCGGCCCACCAGTCCAGCCAGCAGTTTGCCCAGTTCCAGTCGGCTCCATCCTATAGCCAGCAGTACGGCGCGCCTTCGGCTTCCCTCGGGCAGGGCGGCCAGAGCGTCGACATCTTGGCCGCGGGCGAGGCCCTGAAGGATTTTAAGCACCTTGCCATCGCAGCCGTGAGGGGCGCGACGGAGTCGTCCCAACCCGCCCGCAATACCTTGTATCAGCTGGCCGGCGAACACTTGCAGATGGCGGACCAGCATTACCGGTGGCTCGAGCAGCGGGGGATCTACGCTTCGCCCAAAGCGGATCACCAGTCGACCGCGGAATACAGCCACAAACTCCGCCAGATCGCGCAAGCCGGGCAGCAGGCGGCCCAGGCGCACACCGGCCAGGCCCAGACGTTTTTTGGACAGGCGCAAGGGGTCCCGTCGCCTTCTTACCAGCAGGGGACGGCGCACATGGGGCAGCAGTACACCGGTCACACCTCGCATACCTCGTTTGCCGGCGTGGGCACGACGGGCTTCGGCCAGCCCTTCCGCCAGTAGCCCCACGCCAAGTCGACGGATTGACGGACAAGGCGCTTGGACGCTTCACGCGCAAGCTAACGCGGGTGAAGCGTCTTTTTTTGTGGAGGGCTCGATGGCGTGCAGCTCGACTTTGGTTTCGTCTCGATCTGTTTGAGCGAAAAGGACTGTTCGCCCGCGGGAAATGTCACCGTCAAGCAGGTAAAAACACTGGAGCCCGAGCAACGGCGGGCCCGCATCCTCCGGGTGGCCAAGAGAAACTTGGAAAACACGCTTCGCATCATGTGGTTTCTCGACGCCCACGGCTTCAAGGTGTACCGCCTCTCGGCCAACCTGGTGCCGCTGGCCACCCACGAGATCACGCGGGGCTGGGCCTGGTGGGAAGAGGAGGAACTGCTTGCCACCGGCGCCCGGATCGGCCAAGTGGCAAGGGAAAAAGGGTATCGCCTCAGCTCCCACCTGCCCGAACTCTGCGGGCTGACGGGCGAGCGGACGTTTTACTGGGCCGAGCAGTACCTGGAGTACCACCGCCGCCTCTTTGAGCTCTTGGGACTCGACCGCAACGCCAAGATCATCCTGCATCTCGGCGGGGCGGGAAAGGAGAAACGAGAGGCTCTCCAGCGGGCCCGGCGCCACATCGAGGAGCTCTCGTCTTGGGCGAGGGAGCGCATCGTCCTCGAAAACGACGACCGTGTCTTCACCGCGAAGGATGTGGTACAATTGGCCGAAGAGACCGGTGTGCCGGTCGTGTTTGATTGGCATCACCACTGGGTCAAACACGACGGCGATCGCACCGGGCCTTTGGCCTCCGAGCTCATCGCCCGGGCGGCCGCCACGTGGCAGGACCGGCCGGCCAAAGTGCATCTTTCGAGTCCTAAGAGCGCCAAGCAGCAGCGGGCGCACGCCGATTTCGTGGATGTCGAGTTTGTCGTTCCCTTTTTTCAGCTCGTGCGGTCCCTAGGCCTCGACCACCTCGACATCATGGTCGAAGCCAAGATGAAAGATCTGGCCGCGCTGAAATTGAGGGACGACCTCAAGGCTTTACCCGACTTAACGTGAGCGGCGGTGACGGATCCTTGACGACGACGGCAACCGAGCTGACACCGGGCGCCTTTGACCTGGCCCAAAGGCTCGCCGACGAGCTGGGGATCGCCCGGTGGCAAGCGGCCAACACCCTCCTCCTGCTCGACCAAGGAAATACCGTGCCTTTTATCGCCCGGTACCGCAAAGAAAGGACCGGAGAGCTCGACGAGGAGACCCTCCGGCGGCTGAAAGAGCGAGCGGCCGCCCTGCGGGCCCTCGAGGAGCGGCGCCAGGAGGTGCGCCGGCTCCTCGCCGAGCAAGGAAATCTCACACCCGAGCTGGACGCCGCTTTGGCCACGGCCGAGAGCATGCAAAGGATCGAAGACCTCTACCGGCCCTACCGCCCC
The DNA here is from genome assembly GCA_002919195.1 of bacterium. Taxonomy (GTDB): domain Bacteria; phylum Bacillota; class Limnochordia; order DTU080; family RSA5; genus RSA7. Next base: position 4,423 of record PKEU01000059.1, on the reverse strand, counting down.
AGGCGGCGCACCCGGGCCCAGATCGCCCGGGAGAAGGGGCTCGAGCCTCTGGCCGAGGCTGTTTTGACCCTGACGTGGCCCCCGGACATCTCACCCGGAGCCTCGGCCGAGGAGTTGGCGGCAAGGTTTGTCGATCCCGAAAAAGGGGTCGAACAGGTCGAGGACGCGCTCGCGGGAGCGCTCGACATCGTCGCGGAGGTCATCTCGGACGACCCTGATGTGCGGGCTTTGGCGCGCGAGCTGACGAGCCGCCGCGGCATGCTGTCGGTGGAGCAGGCGAAAGATGCGGATCCCGAGATCGCCCGGGAGTATGAGATCTACTTTGCGTTTGCGGAAAAGATCAGCCGCTTGCGGCCCCACCAGGTCTTGGCCATCAACCGGGGAGAGCGCCAAGGCGCTCTCAAAGTCCGCGTCGAGATGGATGCGCAAGCGGTGGTCGAGGCGATTGGCCGGCTTTGGACTCGCCGGCACGGCCTTTCGCTTTCCGCCAAGAGCGATCTGCAGGGCGGTCCCGACCCGGTGGCCCGGGTCCTCTTGCCGTTGCTCCTTCGAGCCGTGGAGGATGGGTACCGCCGGCTTCTCGGACCCGCCGTGGAGCGCGAGCTCCGTTCGGCTTTGACCGAGGAGGCCGAAGAGCACGCTATCGGCGTCTTCGCGCAAAACCTGCGGAAGCTCCTCTTGCAGCCGCCCGTGCGAAGCCCGGCGAGCGTCATCGGCATCGATCCGGGCTACCGCACCGGTTGCAAGGTGGCGGTCGTCGACCCGACGGGCGCGGTTTTGGCGGTCGAGACGATCTACCCGCACCCGCCGCAAAGCCGCTGGAGCGAAGCGCGATCGGCGCTGGCGGACCTGGTGGACCGGCACCAGGCGGCGATCATCGCCATCGGAAACGGCACCGCCTCGCGCGAGACCGAGCGCCTGGTCGCCGAGCTGATCCAGACGCGCCCGCACGTTCGATACATCGTCGTCAATGAAGCCGGCGCTTCCGTCTACTCGGCGTCGCCGCTGGCCAAGAAGGAGCTTCCCGGCTTGGACGTGTCGATGCGAGGGGCCGTTTCGATCGCCCGGCGGCTCCTCGATCCCCTCGCTGAGCTGGTCAAGATCGACCCGCAGTCGATCGGTGTCGGCCTCTACCAGCACGACGTCAACCCCAAGAGGCTCGGGCAGGCCCTGGCAGATGTGGTCGAATCGTGCGTCAACTACGTGGGCGTCGAGCTCAACACGGCCTCGGCCGCCTTGCTGCGGCACGTCGCCGGCATCTCCGAGCGGGTCGCGCAGGCGATCGTAGCGCACCGGTCCGCCCTTGGCCGTTTTACGAGCCGCGCTCAGCTCCTCGACGTGCCCGGGTTGGGCCCTAAGACCTTTGAACAGTGCGCGGGCTTCTTGAGGATTCAGGAGGGGGCGGAACCCTTGGACCGGACGGCGGTCCATCCTGAATCGTACGAGACGGCGCGAGCGGTCCTGCGGATGATCGGCGCCCGGCCTGAGGATCTGGCGAGCTCCCAAGGGGTTCAAGCGGTGGCGGAGCGGCTGAAGGGGCTGGATCCGGAGGCTGTCGCGGCCCAGCTGGGCGTTGGGGCGCCCACTTTGCGTGACATCTGCGAAGCCTTGGCAAAGCCTGGACGGGATCCCCGCGAAGAGCTGCCGCAGCCGCTTTTTCGGGCCGACGTCTTTGAACTCGATGACCTCGAGCCGGGGATGACTTTGGAAGGGACCGTCACCAACGTGGTCGATTTCGGCGCTTTTGTCGACATCGGCGTCGAGCGGGCGGGGCTGATCCACGTCTCTCAGATGGGAAAGGGCTACGTCAAAAACCCGCACGAAGTGCTGGCTGTCGGAGATATCGTCACGGTCCGGGTGATCCAGGTCGACCGGGAGCGGGGCCGCATCAGCCTGGCTCTGGTAGATCGTTAACGTATGAGCCGGCTTTTGAGGGTCTTTACTCTTCTGCCTTTTCTCTGCCGGGCTTTTGAATCCAGCCGTTTTCGATCAAGTAGTGGATGACGAGTCCCAGGCCGAGGCCCACCAGCAGCGCTGGCACGGGGTAACCGAGCGCGAGGCCTATGCCGAGACTCGCCAAGAGAAACCCTGTGATGATCACCTTCCATCCCCCTCGCACCACAAGGATCAGTCGCTGCGCTGAAGTATATCGTAGTCCTTGAGGAAGCGTGTTTCGAAATCTTCTTCACCTTCTTTGTTTCCGGCGCGGTTTTCTCCTTCCAAGGGGAGCGCCAGCTGGGACAAGCTTCAGGCCTCGACGCACGACGCATCGCTGGAGGGTGGGGCGGTATGGCAAAAGAGTTGGCGGGCGCCGTCGCCGTGGTGACCGGCGGGTCCAGCGGGATCGGGAGGGCGTGTGCCCGGCTCCTTGCCGCCCGGGGCGCCAAGGTGTACGTGCTGGCTCGCTCCAAGGAGCGCTTAGCGGCGGCTGTGGAGGAGATCGAGCAGGCAGGCGGCTTTGGCGAGGTGTTGGTCGCGGACGTGGCATCGCCCGAAGAGCTGGCCCAGGCGGCCGCAAAGGTCCGGGCGGCCGGGGAAAGCGTCGACATCCTGATCGCAGGCGCCGGGATTATGGACCTGGGCCCGGCCGACCAGATGCCGCTTTCACAGTACGAAGCGATGATGCGCGTCAACTACCTGGGCGTCGTCAGCACTGTGCAGAGTTTTCTCCCGCTGGTGAAAGAGGGCCGCTGGAAGAGGATCGCCATTGTTTCGTCCCTGGCGGCCAGGGTTTCCCCGCCCTACTTTGGCGCGTACTCGGCCAGCAAGGCCGCGGTGACGGGCTTTGCTCACGCGCTCCGTCAAGAGCTGGCACGGGAGGGCATCCGGGTGACGCTGGTGCATCCTGGACCTGCGGCCACTCCCTTGGTCGACGGTTACATCGGCGGGGAGTATTACCCGGTGCCGCCGGGTGTGCCGGTGATCTCGCCAGACCAGGTGGCGCGGGCCGTCTGGCGCGGGATTCAAAAGGGCCGCCGAGAGGTGTTTGTCCCCCGGCGCCTCGCGGTGACGGCCTGGCTGGCGGGCATTGCGCCCGGCGCCGTCGACGGGACATACCGCCTGCTCGACCGGGGCAAAAGAGGAAAGTAAAACCGGCTCGCCTTTTTGAGGCGGGCCGGTTTTTTTCGTCTCACGGCGAGACTCGTCGGAGCAACGAGCTCGCGCGCGAACCGAGGAGTGAGAAAGCGCCGGCTCACTCCACGTCGTAGCCGCTCTCCGCGATCGCCTGCTTGATCGCTTCCAAGCTGGTCTTAGACTCGTCAAACTTGACCGTCACCTTTTTGCTTTCGAGGTCCACTTGGACATCGACCACGCCCGCGACGGAGCGAACCGCCTGGGTGACCGTCGCCTCGCAGTGGCTGCAACTCATATCGGGGACGGAGATCACCTGCTCCGTTGCCATGCTCTCACCTCCTCGCAAAGGCCCCGGCTGGGCTAGCGGGACCTCGGGGAATGTCGCTTACTTTTCCGCGGCCTTGCATTCATGTCGCTGCCGCGTCCGCCGCCGGAGCCTCTGCCGGCCGGGCGACGGCGCGGATCCCGGCGCTCACGGCGCCTAGGACGCCGCTGGCGCGGGCTTGGCGGAGGGCTCTTGGGCAAAGAGCCGGGCCGCGGGGATATACCTTTTGAGCAGGGTCGAATTGGTTACGACAGAGACCGAGCTGAGCGCCATCGCCGCGCCGGCGAGGATCGGCGAGAGCATGCCAAGAGCCGCCAGCGGGATGCCCAGCGAGTTGTAGATCAGCGCCCAAAAGAGGTTTTGCTTGATCTTGCGCATCGTCATTTCGGAAAGCTCGATGGCGGCCACAAGGCCCCTCAGATCGCCGCCCATCAAGGCGACGCCCGCGGTCTCTATGGCCACGTCGGCCCCGGTGCCGATGGCGATGCCGAGGTCCGCTGTGGCCAGGGCAGGAGCGTCGTTGATCCCGTCGCCCACCATGCCCACCACCTCGCCCGCCTGCTGGAGCCGGGCCACGGTGGCCGCCTTTTCTTCAGGGAGGACCTCGGAAAAGACCCGGTCCTCCTCAATGCCCACCTGCCGGGCGATGGCGGCCGCGGTGCGGGCGTTGTCGCCGGTGAGCATGTACACGTTGAGCCCGCGCTCCTTGAGCGCCCTGATGGCCTGGGCGGCGTGGGGTTTGAGGGTGTCGGCCACTGCCAGCACCCCGGCGGGCCGGCCGTCAATCGCGACGCCCATGGCGGTTTTCCCCTCGCGCTCCAAGCGCTCCAGCGCCTCTTGAAGGGGCTCGACGTCGACGCCAGCCTCCTGGAGGAGTTTGCGGGTGCCGACGTGGACGGCGCGCCCTTGGACCCTCGCCCGCACTCCTTTTCCAGGCATCGCTTCAAACTCCTCGGGCTCACCCACGGAGACCCCCCGGGCCTTGGCGCCCTCGACGATGGCCTCGGCCAGCGGGTGTTCCGA
>PKEU01000078.1 GCA_002919195.1 bacterium | reverse complement strand
CAACCCTTTGGGAGGCTGGTCCACGACGTGATGCGTCGCCGACCGTATCGAAAGGCGCGACGCGTTTTCTGGATCGTGGACAACGGGAGCTCCCACCAGCCCGCCACCTTTCCCGAGCGATTGCGCCGGCGCTATCCGAACGCGATCGCGGTTCACCTGCCCAAACATGCGAGTTGGCTCAACCAAGTGGAGCTGTACTTTTCGATTCTGCAACGCAAGGTGCTCGCTCGAGGACATTTCACGAGCCCGAACGCGCTTGCCGGCGTCATCTTGGACTTTCAGCAATACTACAATCGAATCGCCAAACCGTTCGACTGGAGGTTTACCGTGCGTGATCTCAAAGAACGATTGGCGGCCTTGTAATACTGATACGAACTTATGAAACGCTCTAGTGCTCTGCTTGGCAAGTACCGACTTAGGGACCTGCTGCGAAGCCTGGGCTTGGCCAAGAGCAGCTACTTTTATCAGAAGGCGGCGATGGCAGCCCCAGACAAGCTTGCCGCCGTCCGTGAACGGATTCGCATTGCGTTCACTCAATCCGAACGCCGCTACGGATACAGGCGAATTCATGCCGTTCTCAGGCGAGACGGCATCACCATTTCTGAAAAGGTCGTTCGCCGCCTCATGCGAGAAGGCGGTCTCGTCACAGTGGGCCGCAAGCGGCGCAAATACGCATCCTACCGAGGTGAACTCAGCCCCGCGGTGCCCAACGTCATCGACCGCGACTTCTCCGCTGATGCGCCCAACGAGAAGTGGGTTACGGATATTACGGAGTTTCCTCTCCCTGCCGGGAAGGTATACCTCTCACCGATTATCGATTGCTTTGACGGCATGGTGGTAACCTGGAGCATCGGCACCCGCCCTAACGCGGAGATGGTCAACACCATGCTGGACCACGCACTGGCCACCCTCCGTCCCGGCGAGAGGCCGGTGTTGCACACGGACCGAGGCGCTCATTACCGCTGGCCGGGCTGGCTCCAGCGGGTAGAAGCAGCGGGACTGGTCCGTTCCATGTCCAGGAAAGCTTGTACCGCGGACAATGCCGCCTGCGAAGGCTTCTTTGGACGCATCAAGAGTGAGATGTTCTACGGGCGCTCCTGGCGCGGGGTCAGCGTCAGACAGTTCATCGAGATCCTCGATGATTATCTTCGCTGGTACAATCAACGTCGCATCAAGATGTCTCTAGGCGCGATGAGTCCGATGGAGTATCGTGAGAGTCTAAGTGAGGCTTCATGAAGTCCAAGAAAACGTCCGCACACCCTCTTGGGGCATTTCGTTCCGGCCTTGACACACAGAATTGCCGAACGGATCGCGTGAACCCTGTCGAGCGGTCCATCCACTCATTACCAATAGCATGACCTGGATCGCGCGCGATTGACAGCTCTGCTAGAAGCAGCTAAGATACCCGGTGGGTTCGAATGATGAGAGACGCCTAGATGCTTTAGACTCGAGGTGTCGCCGACGTGCCGCGCGGAGCAAGCGCCTGCTCTCTGTCCTCCGGGCGATCCAGCCTGTGGTTGTTAGCGGCAGGCTGGATGCTCGTCGCACTACTTGGGATCGCCTCGCCGGGGGTGGCTGTGGTGAGCGCCTCGTCCGTCAGTGTCCAACCGCCCGATTGGATCTACGACGCCGTCATCTACCAAGTGTTTCCCAGGACCTTTGGCCAAGAGGGAACGTTTCGGGACATAACCAACGCCTTGCCTTCTATCCGTGAGCTGGGCGTCAACACGCTCTACCTCATGCCGATCCACGAGATCGGCACGGTGCGGCGGATAGGCAGGTTGGGCAGCCCGTACAGCATTCGAGATCATCTCTCCATCGATCCGGCTCTGGGCGACCTGGAAGACCTCACGGCGCTGGTGGACCAGGCCCATTCGCTGGGTATGCGCGTCCTCATGGATCTGGTACCCAACCACACGTCGTTTGACAATCCGCTCATCGTCCAGTATCCCCACTGGTACCGCCGAGACGCCCAGGGAAACCCGATGCCGCCTAACCCCGACTGGCAAGACGTGGCCCAATTGGATTACTCGGTTCCCGAGCTTAGGGACTACATGACTCGAGTCGCTCTCTACTGGCTTGGCGTCGCGGGTATCGACGGGTTTAGGGTGGACGCGTCGGTCTACGTGCCCTTGAGTTTCTGGCGGGAGTTTTACCAGGCCGTCAAGGAGGCGTACCCCGAGGCTTTTCTCCTCTCCGAATCGGGTGAGTCGTGGCTGCTTCAAGCTTTTGATGCCCAGTACGACTGGGAGTTTGAGCGGCTCGTAAGCCGCGTCCTCCAGGGCGAGAGCGCCGCTCTCTTGATGCTGCATCTCGCCTCGGACAGGCAGCCTTTTCTCAAAGTGAGGTATCTCGAAAACCACGATCACCCGAGGTGGCTTGGGCGCCACAGCCGGGCGACCACCGTCCCGGCGGCGCTGCTTCTCACCACCGTCCCCGGGATTCCGATGATCCAAGCCGGGCAGGAGGAGGGGGCGACACGCCGGCTCTCGCTTTTTGACCCCGACCGCCTCGTCACCCCGGGCGACGAGGCCGTATACCGGGTGTACCGGGAGCTCCTGGCGGTGAGGGCTGCCCATGGGGAGCTGCGGAGAGGTTCCCTGAGGTTTCTCCCGGTGCAAGGCTCGGACCGGGCGTTGGTATATCTGAGGGGAGCCGACCAAGAAGCCGCGGAGGCCATGCTGATCGTAGTCAACCTGTCTGATCGCACCGTGTCCCTGTCGTTTTCCCTCGGGGAGTGGTCGCTCGGGGAGACGGTGTGGCAGGGCAACGGCATCTCGGTCCAGTGCGGCCCTCAAGGCGCATGCATGGCCGAGGCCCAGCCGTTCAGCGGCGGCGTCTTTAAAATACGGCGGGACGACGGCCGGCCTTAGGGCTTCTCGGGGATACGGCGGCGCACCGGCGCCGGCTCACCTTGCAGGTAAAGCGCTGGAGCAAGTGACGAAGGCTTGATGACAGCGACAGACAGTTCAGGTGCGGAGAGATCTTTTGGAAAGGAGATGCGCATGAATCCGGTTTATCGCAAGGTTTTCGTCCTAGTCATAGCGCTTATGGTGCTTTTCGCAGTGCCGGCGCAGGCGGCGACGAAGCTGGTCTTATGGGATTGGTTTGACGCCCGCGCAGAGCTTTATAAACAAGCCGCGGAGCGGTATAAGAGCGTTCGGCCCGACGTCGAAGTGGTCGTTGAAGTGTATCCTTGGGACGAGTTTTGGACCAAGCTGGCCCTGGCCAGCGTGACCGGCGTCGGCCCGGACATGACGCAGTTCCACAATGAGCAGTACGAGAAGTTTGAAGGGCAACTCGCTCCTTTCCCCGACGACCTTTTCCCCATGGAAGAGATGAACGCCGAGTACCTCATGTTTGACCAGGCCTTCAACCTCGACGGCCACTTTTACTACATGCCGGCGGGCATCATGACGGGCGCCGTCTTTTACAACGTCGACCTGGTCACCTCCGCGGGTTTCCCGGGCGTGCCGGGCTCTTGGGACGAGATGCTCGAGATGGCGAGGAAGCTGACGCGGATCGACGGGAGCGGCACCATGACGCAAGCCGGGTTTTCGGCTCAGGACTTGGGCCTTTTTCTCGATCTGCTTTACCAGCACGGCGGCTTTCTCTACGGCGAGGAAGGGGTGACGTGGGGTGACGCCGCGGGGCGGGAAGCGATGCTGATGCTCAACAGGATTTACAGTTCCGGCGTGAGCGACACGCCGGCGCAGCCCGTCAGCGGCAGCTTCGAAGGTGGGCAGGTCGCGATGCGCTACAATTGGACCTGGTACGGCGCCAACCTCTCTTACTCCGACGTGAGCTGGGACGTAGCGCCGCTTCCCACCCCCAGCGGAACGGGTCTTCCGGCCAGGGGCCGCAACAACTACGAGGTGGGCCTTGCCGTTCTTGGGACCACGACCCCGGAAAAGCAGCGCCTCGCGTTTGAGTTTATCAAGTGGCTCTGGGACGACGACGAGTTTAACGTGGTGGACAATAAGACCCTGGGCCGCGTCCCGGCCAAGGTAAGCGTCTGGCAATTGCCGGAAGTGATGGAGGACAAGGTGATGCGGACGTTGGCCGAAGTCGCGCCCTACACCGTGTACGCCGGCACGATCCCCGGCTGGACTTGGGACGTGCTCTATGCGGCGTGGGACGACGTGTTAAACCAGAGGGTGGATCCCTTGGTGGCGCTGGAGAACTCGGTGGACGTGGGCAATGCTCTCTTTAAGGAGCAGCCGCCCAAGTGGATCGTGGAGCGCCGGTATACTCCCCCGACCCGATGAGGGTGGCCGTTGATCCCAAAGCATAGCGTCTGGCGGTCGGGCGAGGATCTCGCCCGACCGTTTTTTATGTAGACGAATGTAATGTAGGCGAATGTGCCGTCGACAGATTCTTGAGCGTGGGGGCTCGGTACAGCTGTCAAAAGCTTTTTCTCTCGTACAGCCACACCGACACGCGCCACGATGCCCATAACGCCGCGAGCGTCACGGCCGTAAACAGGAGATAGAGTGGCATCGCCGGCAAAGATGCGATGAGCTCAAGGAACCCCCAGAAGTCGTGCCTGACAGCCATGTTGGCGACGATCGGGGCGGCGGTGAAGAGGCTGATAAAAAAGACGATCATGCCGACTTGAACAAAGCGGGGGCCGAGCCAGTAATACATCGGGAAAAAGACCGAGAGATACCATGCGATGACCGCCATGGTGATCAGCGTTTGGTACAGGGCGGTAAGCGGCGACATCATGCTAAAGAGCGTCCTGACGATCACGGCGAACCCGACGAGACCTAGGCTGGAGGCGATATGATACACATACTTGGCCGTGACGATCTCTTGACGGGTGACGGGCAGGCTGTTGAGCAGCAGGTGACTGTTGGCTCGATCGTCCTGTCCGGCGCTGGCAAAGGTAAACGCCATGGCCAGCATCGCGACGATCACAAAGGGCGCGTCGACGGAAATGATCTGGATCGCAAATAGGACGGTGACCGCCAAATAGGTCACGATGACCATTCGCTGCACTACGAAATCTTTGTACACCAGCGTAAGCATCGTTGGATCTACCTCGCAATTTCGCTGTAAGCGGCGTCTTTTCCAAACTTGATGACCCGATGCGCTGCTTGATCTCCTTTTCATGCTCCCGGTGGTCGAGGCCAAAGATCCGGATCGAGCCCTCGTCCAGTTTGGTCAGGTTCATCATCAGCTTGATCGTGGTGGTCTTTCCGGCCCCGTTGCGGCCGATAAAGCCGTGGATGTAGCTCCTTTTGACGGTAAACGAGACACGGTCCAGTTTAAAGTCCTTATAGCTTTTGCTGACTTGATCCAAGACGACGACGTCTTCCACGGCGGTGTTCCTCCTTTTGTCATCGCCGGGCCGGCCTTGACACTTTCGAATCATCGACTCATGCGTCGTCGGTGCCGGCGGGCGGCTCCTCGTAAAGGAGCCGCAACATCTCCACAAGCTCCGACAATGTGACGCCGAGCGCTTTGCCCTCGGCGACCACCTCGGCCAGGCGCTCTTCAATCCACCGCAGGCGCATCTCACGCAAAAACTCCCGGTTTTGCCCAGCGACAAAGGAGCCTTTGCCCACGACCGAGACAATGAATCCTTCCCGCTCCAGGTCGTCGTAGGCCCGTTTGGTCGTGATGACGCTGATTTGCAGATCCTTGGCCAGTTGCCGGATGGAAGGGAGGAGTTCGTTTTCTTTAAGGTCGCCCCTCAGGATGCTCTCTTTGATCTGTCTTTTGATCTGTTCATAAATGGGCTCTTTGGAACTGTTGGAGATGACGATCTTCATGGGCACATGCGGTCACGTCCATCGCTACCGTTTCAGTGATCATAATGTTATAAGTGTCAATAACCATTATGCACACTTTGGGGCGAACGTCAAGGGCGTGTACCGGCCGATCCGGCCTAGGAAATGGAAGGGCGGATGAAGAAAGGGCTTTTGAGGGGAGAAAGGGGAGATCGCCCAGTGTCGCCGGAGGCTGTTGCCTGCAGGCTGCGGGATTTGCTGATTGAGCGACTGGGATCCGATGTGGCGGCCATTTGGCTCTATGGTGCCACCACGTTTGGCCATCAAGCCATCGACGTGGACCTTCATATCGTGCTCGAACGGCAGTTGACCCCGGACGAGTGGAATGCCGTCCGAACGATCCACGATCATCTCGTCGAAAAGAGCTCGTTTCCCCATGAAGACCTGGATTTTTGGTACATTTTGCTGAGCGACGCCAAGGGCTCGTCGAATCCCCGCCATCTTGCGCCGTGGGCCAACGGTTTGATGGACGAACACTGGGCCCTGCATCGTGCCCACTGGCTGGCCGGTCAACGCAAAATCATACACGGTCCTGACCCTGAAAATATCGTCCAGCCACCCACATGGCAGCAGCTTGAGTCGACGCTGCGGCGCGAACTGGAGCGGCCTGCCCCTTCGGATCCATCTCCGTACTGGGTGCTTCAGCTGGTACGTGTATGGGCGAGCCTTGAAACGCGTGACGTCGTGCGCTCGAAGCTCGATTCGGCAGCATGGGCGTTGGAGCGCCTCCCGCGGGAGTACCATGCGATCGTTGAAGCGGCGACGCGTTTTTACCGTCGGTCTTTCAAATCCGGCGACGAGCGGCTAATCGCCGTTGCCTTTCCGATGTTTCTTGAAGAAATAAAGTGCCGAGTGAGATCGAACTCGTGAGAGATGTCTCCAATTGGAATCGATGTTAAGTGGGCGCACAAGACGGAGCGTTTCCGCTGGCTGTGCTGAACGAAACGACGGGGGGGAGGCTTAACCTCCACCCCGTTTTCTTGTATGCGATGCCCGGCGAGACGCCGGGCTAAACGTCCGACGTTTACGCGCGCACGATCACGCCGGCGGCGTGTAGCGCACGTCGAGCCACTTGGCGTTGGACCTCGCGCTCTCGACCGCCTTGTGGATGAAGTGCACCCCCCGGGCGCCGTCGATCACCGTCGGGAAGTCGGTATCGAACGGATGCGGCTCCGTGCCAGCGATCTTGGCCGCCATGGTGCGGGCTGCGCTGCGGTAGATGTTGGCGAAAGCCTCGATAAAGGCCTCGGGGTGACCGGCCGGAAGCCGGGTGAAGTGCTTGGCGATGTCGGAGTTGTAGGGATTGCCCATGCGGTAGAGGCGCGCGGGCTGGTCGTTGTAGCGCACCCACAGGTCGGTCGGATACTCCTGGTGCCACTCGAGAGACGCCTCAGTGCCGTAGACCCGGATGCGCAGGTTGTTTTCCTCACCGACAGAAATCTGCGACGCATAGAGGATCCCGCGGGCGCCGTTTTCGTAGCGGACCAAGATGTTGCCGTCGTCGTCGAGCTGGCGCCCAGAAACAAAGGTGGTCAAGTCGGCGCAGATCTCGGCCATCTCCAAGCCCGTGATGTAGTGCGCGAGGTTTTCCGCGTGGGAACCGATGTCGCCGATGCACGAAGAGACGCCCGCCTGCTTGGGATCGGTCCGCCAGCTGGCCTGCTTGGACTCGCCTTCGACCAGCTTGGCCAGCCACCCTTGCGGGTATTCGACCACGATCTTGCGAATCTCGCCCAGATGCCCCGAACGCACCAGCTCCCGGGCCTGCTTGACCATGGGATAGCCGGTGTAGTTGTGGGTGAGGGCAAAGACCACGTCGTGCTTTTGGACGAGCCGGACCAGCTCTTCGGCCTCTTCGATGGTCGTGGTCATGGGCTTGTCGCAGACGACGTGAAAGCCCGCTTCGATAAAGGTCTTGGCGATCTCAAAGTGGGTGTTGTTGGGCGTGACGATCGCGACAAAGTCGATCCGCTCGCCCGGAGGCAGCTTGCTCTCTTTCTCGGCCATCTCTTGATACGAATTGTACACGCGGCTGGGATCGAGCAAGAGCTCCCGCCCTTGGGCCTGCGATTTTTCAGGCGAGGAGGAAAAGCATCCGGCTACCAGCTCGATCTCGCCGTCGAGCGCCGCAGCTTTCCTGTGCACGGCGCCGATAAACGCGCCAGGTCCGCCGCCGACCATGCCGTAGCGAATCTTTCTGCCAAGCGCCAACTCAACACGCCTCCTTGGTAACAGTTGAATTTTCCGTACGAAATGGATTCACGCTCCAGCGGTCAAAACCCTCCACACGGGCGTTCCCGGCGTCATTGCGCCGTAAGGCCCCCGTCGATGATGAGCGCTGTCCCGTGGACAAAGGCCGACTCGTCTTGCGCGAGATAGAGCGCGGCGTGGGCGATCTCCTCGGGCGTGCCCATTCTGCCTAGGAGCTGCCTGGCTTCCATGCTCTTGCGGACAGCGTCGGGGTCGGGCTGGCCCGCGATGATCTTTCCGATCCAGGGGGAGTCGACGGTGCCCGGGCAGATGCAGTTGACGCGGATGCCGTCGGCAGCGTGGTCGACGGCCATAGCCTTGGTGAGACCGTAGACGCCTGCCTTGGAGGCGCTGTAGGCCGCCCGGTTTTTCACGCCGACGATGCCGGCGACCGACGCCATGTTGATGATCACGCCCCCGCCCTGGCGTTTCATAATGCGCACGGCGTACTTGCAGCCGAGGAAGACACCGCGCAAATTGACCGCCATCAGGCGGTCCCAGTCGTCTTCGTCGGTCTCGTCAACGGTGGCGGCGATCCCGATGCCGGCGTTGTTGACGAGGATGTCGAGACGGCCGGCTTCTTGCGCGACCCGTTCGAGGGCGTCTCGCACTTGATCCGCCTGGGTGACATCGACGACGGCGGTGGTGAGCTTGGCCCCGTAGGGCGCTTTGGCCTCGGTCTCCTTGAGGCCGGCCTCGTCGATGTCGAAAGCGTAGACTGTGGCCCCTTCAGAAGCAAAGAGCAAAGCGATCGCTTGACCGATGCCGGAAGCGGCTCCGGTGACGACAGCGGTCTTGTTGGCGAGTTTCATGGCAAGTCACCTCGGGGGGATCGGGATTGTCGTTGGAATTCGGTCTGGCCGCGGGCGAGTCCTTGCGCGATGGGGGCTCGCGAAGAAGGTCGACGGCCGCGGGCGCCGAAGAGGCCTGTATCGTGATGGTGCTCGGACGGTTTTGTAATCGATCTTGATCATTGATTGCGGCGGTGTTCAATCACGTCGATCCAAATTTGGTTTCGTTTTTGTCGGGTCGATTTTGTAAGAGGGATTTGGGAGGCGAATGCCGGTGAACCCTGAGGTGAAAGCCAAGGCGGAAGCACTGGCCGAGGCGTTGGCAAGATCTGAGGAGTATGCGGCCTTGAAGGCGGCCCAGGATGAAGTCGAGCAACACGAGGCGGCCAAGATCATGCTCCGGGACTTCCGCCAAAAGCAGGCGGCGCTGGAGCGCAAGATGCTTTCGGGCGAAACGCCCAGCGAAGAAGAGGTCAACGCCCTGCAGCAGGCCTATCAGATCGTCGCGCTCAACCCGTACATCCGCAAGTTGATCGAGGCAGAGGTGGCGTTTGCAGCCATGATGGCGGAGGTACAGCGGATTTTGGCGGCGGCGGTGGGCGTCGAGCTGCCGGACGACGCGTTGTTTGCCCGTGGCTCAGCCGGTGCAACCGGCGCTGGTGGGTCCGCGGCGGGCGGGCAAGACAAAAAGCCGGACGATGGCGGTTCGGCGCGAAGCCGCCTTTGGGTGCCGGGGCGTTGACAGTTTTTTTGGGGCTGGGGTCGATGTAAGGACCTTGGGCGTCGATCCATCGAGTGACACGAAAACCTCGGGGCGCGGACCCGCATTGGGATTCGGGTTGATAGACCGGGGGCGAGGCTCCAGTCCATGCGCGCCCGGGGCGTTCTATCGGCGTAAGTGTCGCATTAGTGGGAAAATACCGATCGTAGACACGGGGGGCGGTGGTGATGGCGCGACTGTTGAAGCTGATCGTAAGATACTGGCCCTTGCGTCGACCATCCGCCGGGCGGATCGCATCGTCTTTATGCGGGGCGGGAGGATCGTCGAAAGCGGGACCCACGACGAGTTGCTCGCACTGGATGGCGAATACGCCGCCTTTTATCGCCTGCAGTTCGCAGATGAGAGCGACGAGGTCGCTGCGGGGTAGGGCCAGAGGTGGTTGCAACACTGTTCGTGCACTTTTTTGCCGCTTTCCGCCAGGTCGCACGGCAAAAATTTGCAGATTCGCTCGGCGGGCCACGTTTCCAACGGATTTTATAGGCAGGAATTTCCATTTCGACCGGATTTCAATCAGGTGTTGCCGTCGAAAATCTACTTGCCGCACCCGGGTCGCGACATTCGGGCAAAAATTTGCCGACCGGTGTCACTCGGCGCGGCAAAAAAATGCATGAATGTGTTTTGGGAAAGAGAGGAATTGGAATCTCTTGGTCGAAGCGCCGATAATATATCGAACAGATGTTCCCACCCCTACAAGTCGATCGAGAGATTGGAGGTAGAAAAACATGCGGGTACTGGGCATTGACTTTGTCGTCTGCGGGTTTGGCGAGGAGAAGATGAGTGACGCGGTGCGGTTTTACAGAGAGACCTTGGGCATCGAAGACCCTATCATCACCGGCGACGGGCATAGCGAAGTGTGGACCGAGTTTGACACCAAGCCGGTGGCTCTGGCGCTGGGCAAGTGGGGACATCCGGGGCAAACGGCGATCGCCTTGGCCGTCGAAGATGTCTTTCAGGCCGCCGAGGAGCTGCGGGCCAAAGGCGTCAAGATTCTCTACGGGCCCGAGGAATTTGAGCCTTGCACCATGTGTGTCATCGAGGATCCTTGGGGCCACCTCTTTGTCATTCACCGGAGAAAAGACGGGACGTGGGGATAAGCGATCGGCCAAAAGCAGGCACGCTTGCGGTGTTGGTCACACCGGCGCTGCTGGGGCGCACCTGCGTCGTTTGGCACGCCAACGCCTGCGTCGTGCGCCAATCTTGTTGGTGTCGATCTACGACACGGATCGCGATCGGGACTCCATCTTATACGATGCCAACTGTCACAAAAAGCGAGCGGCGGGGCCATGTCAGGCCCGCCGCCGTTTTAGATTAGCTCCCGCTGCATGGCTCTCTCCCCCGCCCTACTTTCGCGCAGCGTACAGGATTAGCAAGACTCCGGCGGCGATCAGGCCCAACCGGCCGTAGGAGATCTTTCCTGCAAGACCCACGAGGCCCAGCATGCTGACAATGACCATGATCGTCGGGCCAAAGAGCCCCAATGCGGCGTTGATTTGAAACGCTGTCTCAAGTCGCCCGAAGTGGAGCATGAGCAAGGCTGCGGCCACCTCGACCGTCCCGGAAAGCACTCGAAACAGCGCCATGCTGGTCACAAGGCGGGATTCGTCGCTCCACATGCGCATCCGACCTTGAAAGTGTGATACGAACGTGCGCCACTGCCGTTTGGGTCATCGTCTCTCCTACGCTACGTTCTTCATTGCCGTACTATGCCACCTACTGGGGAAAGCTGGCGCGCGAGGAGGATGCGCATGTCTTCGAAAGCAGCCTTTGAGCGCGGGCAAGCCGGCCAAGGGGTAAGGCGCCTTTCGAGGCAGGATGCAAGGGGTTGACGGAGAAGTAGGATGCCATTTCAATAGAAGCGAAATGATGACCGTCATCGAGTCGAGAGCATCGTCGTCATCATCTGTTGCCGGTGGGCCGTCGCGGTATTGATTCGTCGATAGGGTCCGTGTCGCCATCGCCGCTCGTTGTGGGAGATCCCATGACCGCTGGTCATGTTAACACGTGAAAAATTGAAGCAAAGGGAGAGGCCGTCCAGATGAGCGTGACCAAGATTTTGCTCGACGAAAAGCAGATGCCCCGCCAGTGGTACAACATCATGGCCGACATGCCTAACCCGCCGGCGCCTCCGCTGCATCCGGCGACGGGCGAGCCGGTGAAACCAGACGATCTCGCTCCCCTTTTCCCGATGGCGATCATCGAGCAAGAAGTAAGCCAGGAGCGCTGGATCGACATCCCTGAGGAAGTGCTCGACATCTACCGGCTTTGGAGGCCGACGCCCCTTTACCGGGCCCGCCGGCTTGAAAAGGCTCTGGGCACGCCCGCCAAGATCTACTATAAGTACGAGGGCGTGAGCCCCGCCGGCAGCCATAAGCCCAACACTGCGGTGGCACAGGCCTATTACAACAAGAAGGAAGGCGTGAAGCGGCTTGCCACCGAGACGGGGGCGGGGCAGTGGGGCAGCGCTTTGAGCTTGGCGTGCAGCCTCTTTGGCCTCGAGTGCACGGTGTACATGGTCAAGGTGAGCTACGAGCAAAAGCCCTACCGGCGTTCGCTCATGCAAGTGTGGGGGGCGGAAGTGATCCCGTCGCCCAGCACCCGCACTGAGGCGGGCCGCAAGATCCTCGAAGCCGACCCCGATTCGCCCGGGAGCCTCGGCATCGCGATCAGCGAAGCGGCCGAAGACGCCGCGACGCACGAGGATACCAAGTACGCTCTGGGCAGCGTGCTCAACCACGTCCTCATGCACCAGACGGTGATCGGCCTCGAGGCCAAGGCCCAGCTGGAGCTGGTGGGCGACTACCCCGACGTCGTCATCGGCGCCTGCGGCGGCGGCAGCAACTTTGGCGGCCTCGCCTTTCCGTTCCTCGCCGACAAGTTTGCCGGCAAAGAGGTGCGGGCGCTGGCCGTCGAGCCCACGGCATGCCCCACGCTCACCAAGGGCCATTATGCGTACGACTACGGCGACACGGCCAAACTCGCTCCGATGATGCTGATGTACACCCTGGGGCATACCTTTGTACCGCCGGGCATCCACGCGGGTGGCTTGCGCTACCACGGGGATTCACCACTCGTCAGCCAGCTGTATCACGAAGGGTTGATCGAAGCCAAGGCTTTGCCCCAGCGGGCGATCTTCCAAGGCGCCGTCCTCTTTGCCCAAAATGAGGGGATCTTGCCGGCGCCCGAATCGGCGCACGCCGTGCAAGCCGCCATCGAGGAAGCCCTCGAGGCCAAAGAGGCGGGCGAGCCGCGCACCATCCTCTTCGGCCTGTCGGGACACGGCCATTTCGACCTGGCGGCGTACGATGCTTACCTGGCCGGAAAGCTTGAGGACTACGAGTATCCCGAGGAGTTGATCCAAGAGGCTCTCCAAGATCTGCCTCAGGTCTCGAGGTGAGAAAGGAGCGCGTCCCATCATGATGGAGCAGCTGACTTACTCGAGGCGAGCGTCGCTCAAAGACGTCGACCCCGAGATTTACGAGGCCATTGAGCTGGAAAAGGGCCGGCAAAATAACAAGATCGAGCTCATCGCCTCCGAAAACTTCGTCAGCGAGGCGGTGCTCGAAGCCCAAGGGTCGGTACTGACCAACAAGTACGCCGAGGGGCTGCCCGACAGGCGGTATTACGGCGGTTGCGAGTACGTCGACATCGCGGAAAAGCTTGCGATCCAGCGGGCGAAAGAACTCTTTGGCGCGGACCACGCCAACGTGCAGCCCCACTCGGGCGCTCAAGCCAACCAGGCGGTCTTTTACGCCGCGCTCAACCCGGGCGATACCGTGATGGGCATGAGCCTGCCCCACGGCGGACACCTCACGCACGGCTCGCCGGTCAACTTCTCTGGCAAGTGGTTTAAGGTCGTCTCTTATGAGGTGGACCCTGTCACCGAACGCATCGATTACGATACCCTCCGGGCGTTGGCAAAAGAGCACCGGCCCAAGCTGATCATCGCGGGGGCCAGCGCGTATCCTCGCATCATCGACTTCCAGGCCTTCCGGGAGATTTGTGACGAGGTGGGCGCTCTCCTCATGGTCGACATGGCGCACATCGCCGGCCTGGTGGCCGCGGGGTTGCACCCCAACCCGGTGCCTTTTGCGGAGTTTGTGACGACCACCACACACAAGACGCTCCGGGGGCCGCGAGGCGGCATGATCCTCTGCAAAGAGGAGTACGCCAAGGCCGTCGATAAGGCGGTGTTTCCCGGCATTCAGGGCGGACCGTTGATGCACGTGATCGCTGCCAAAGCGGTGGCGCTAAAAGAGGCCCTCTCTCCCGCGTTTAAGGAGTACCAGCGCCAGGTGGTCGCCAACGCCAAGGTGTTGGCTGAGACCCTCATGGAGCGGGGGTATCGCATCGTTTCGGGCGGCACCGACAACCACTTGCTCCTCGTCGACGTCAAGCGCGCGGGCCTGACTGGCAGAGACGCCGAGCGAGCGTTGGACGAGGTGGGCATCACCGTCAATAAAAACACCATCCCCTTTGACACGGAAAGCCCCTTTGTCACCAGCGGCATCCGCATCGGCACTCCCGCTGTGACGACCCGCGGGATGAAGGAAGACGCCATGCGGGAGATCGCTGCTCTCATCGATGAGACGCTCAAAGCGGCGGTCAAAGGTGTCCTGGATCAAAAAGCGGCAGAGCTCAAAGCACGCGTCGCGGCGCTTTGTCAGAAGTATCCGCTGTACTCCTAGACCGGGGGCGAAAACGGCTGTCGTCCCAGGCCGTAGACCGCACGCGCGGAGTTTTGCCTGCAAGTTGCGGAAGGAAAAGCCCGGTGGCCTCGTGCCACCGGGCTTTTGCGCCTTTCTACCCTTGTCGCTCGAGCTGGTTTTTTAGGCCGGTACAGCTCACTACGGTCACTTTCCCAGCAGCTCCCGAGAGACTCCCCGGTGGTACTGCACAGGCCAGTAGGGCAGCGGGGCGCCGAGGCGCTGTGCCGCCCGCAGAGGCCAGTAGGGGTCTCTCAAAAGCTCCCGGCCGAGGAGGATCAGGTCGGCTTTGCCTTGAGCCAGGATCTCCTCGGCTTGCTCCGGCTGGGTGATGAGCCCCACCGCCGCCGTGGCGATGCCGGCTTCTTTGCGGATGCGTTGGGCAAAAGGCACTTGATAACCGGGTTCTGCGGGCACCGCGGCCGTTGGGTCCGTGCCTCCCGAAGAGACGTCGATGAGGTCAACGCCTCGATCTTTCAGCACTTTCGCCAGTTCGACCGATTGGTCGAGGTCCCAGCTTTCCTTCTCCAGCCAATCGGTCGCGGAAATCCGGACAAAGAGGGGCAGCCGGTCCGGCCAAACCCGCCGCACTTCGTCGACGATCTCGAGCAAAAACCGGATGCGGTTTTCGAAAGAGCCGCCGTATTGGTCGGTGCGCCGGTTGCTCACCGGCGAGAGGAACTGGTGGATCAAGTAACCGTGGGCGGCGTGGATCTCGACGATCTGGAAACCGGCGTCTTTAGCCCGTCTTGCCGCTTCGCCAAAGGAGCGGACGACGCCGCGGATCTCATCGGGCGTCAACTCATGCGGGACGGGGTAGTCTGGCGCAAACGGCACGGCGCTGGGCGCCACCGTCTGCCAGCCTTGGGGATCGTCAGGCTGCAGGGGCCCACCGCCTTCCCAGGGCCTTTTGGTCGAGGCCTTGCGGCCGGCGTGTCCCAGCTGGATGGCGGCGACGGCGCCCTGCTGCACGATGAAGCGGGTGATCCTGGCGAGGGGCTCGACGTGCCGGTCGTCCCAAAGGCCCAGATCGCCGGGGCTGATCCTTCCTCGGGGTTCGACCGCCGTCGCTTCGACGATGATGAGCCCAGCGCCGCCTACGGCCCTGCTGCCCAGGTGGACGAGGTGCCAGTCGGTCGCGAAACCGTCTTGGCACGAGTACTGGCACATGGGTGACATGCCGACGCGGTTGCGCAAGGTAACCGAGCGGAGGGTGAGTGGGGAAAAGAGCTGGGGTTGTCCTTGTGCCATTAAGCGAGAGCCTCCTTGCGGGTCGACGGTTTAGGCGTTTTTCTGCTTCTAGTGTACCGCATCAGTAAAGGCAGAGGGTGGGAGAAGGAAGATCGCGGCGTACGATGGAACGAAGGCTACAGGGAACGTTTACGAAAGGGTCGCGTTAGGGCCATGATGGCGACGGCGAAAGATGCGACGCCGGCGATGGACCGTCCTGTGACGGGTCACCGGGCCGATGTGCGCCGTTTGCAGATCGTCAAGACCTTGCGAAGCCTGGGGCAGGGTGCTCTTTTTGTCACTTTCGCCCTCTATCTCGACGAACTGGGCTGGCAAGCGAGCAGCATCGGGCTGCTCTTTTCCGCCGGAGGCTTTCTCAATGCCGCCCTCAGCCTTCCGGTCGGCATGGTCAGCGACCGCTGGGGGCGCAAGCGCTTTGTCATCGCCAACGAAGCGGTCATCGTGCTTGCGGCGGTGGCGGCGACGCTTTCCAGCCACCCGGCCGTCTTGGCGGCGGCGAGCCTTCTCGGCGCGTTTGGGCGGGGTCAAGTGGGCATGGTAGGCCCCGCAGGGCCGGCCGAGCAGGCGTGGATCGCCGAGCTGATCGACCCGCGAGAGCGGGGCAGAGTCTACAGCAACAATGCCGCGCTGGGCTTTTTGGGCATGGCGATCGGTTCGGTGCTGGCTGGGCTTTTGCCATTGTGGAGCGGCGTGCTCCCTGGAGAGCTGGCGTACCGGCCTTTTTTCGTCCTCATCGTCATGACGGGAATCATCAACATCATCCTGATGAGCCGGACCTATGAAAACAAGCCTGTGGCTGCGGCTCCGGCAAAGCCGCGCGCTCCAAGGCCGCTCAAGGCCCGGAACGTGCTCTGGCCAACACGCGCTTTGGACGAGCGCGAAATCCAGGTGCGGCGCGAAGAAAACCTTCGCATACTCAAGTTGGGGGCGATCAACTCTATCAACGGCCTTGGCATCGGCCTTACGGCGCCCCTCCTTTCGTACTGGTTTTACATCAAGTTTGGCGCGGGTCCAGAGGCTTTGGGGCCTGTCTTTGCGATCACCTATTTGGCTACAGGCGCCGCCTCGGTGATCTCCGGCAGGGTCGCCGAACGCATCGGGCTTGTCCGCTCGGTGGTGTCGGTCAGGCTGCTGGCGGTCCTGTTTCTCCTGTTGCTTCCCATTGTCCCGTACTTTTGGATGGCCTCGACGCTTCACATCGTCCGCTCCGCGCTTAACCGGGGCACTATCGGCACCCGGCAAGCGCTTACGGTCAGCCTCGTGCGTGATGAACGCCGGGGCTTTGCCAGCGCGATCAACAGCATTTCCGGCAGCTTCCCCAACGCCCTAGGTCCGCTCATCGCCGGGGTGATGATCGAAGCGGGGCATCTCACCCTTCCCTTCTTGGTGGCTGCGGCGATGCAGTTTCTGTACGGCGTCCTCTTTGGCCGGGTGTTTAGCGGGATGGAGCCCACGGCAAAGGAGTCGGTGGCTCCCAAGACCAAATCAAGGCCGGCGAGCCGAGCTTCCAGTTGACCAATGTCCCAGCCTTCGCGCCCCAAGAACGCTTGTCAGAGGAGTCGAAGAGGTGTACGCTCGCGAGGGTACCTTGCCCAGAGCAAAGGAGGCAGGCACGATGAGCGCGCTGCCCCAACAACCGATCCGCCGCGAAAAACAGCGATTTGACCACGAGGGCAGGATGCGCCGGGCGATGCGGGTCGCCATCGCGGAAGGAGTCTTGGCGTCGGCCAGCGACAACTTCGCAGGGCCGTACCTTTCCCTCTACGCCTTGGCGCTTGGCGCGACCCACGCCCAAATCGGGCTCGTCAACGCGGTGCCGGCCTTGCTCACCAACGTGCTCCAGATTCCCTCAGCGGTCTTGACCGACCGGATCGGGCGGCGAAAAGCGTTGACCGTCATCGGCGGCTTTGGCTTGCGGTTTACGTGGTTGCCGATCGCGTTGATTCCGCTGGTGGTGCCGCAGGGTTGGAGCGCCGTGCTGGCCTTGATCGTCTTTCTCGTCTTGCGATCGGCCTTTGGCGCATTGGCGGTGCCCGCCTGGACGTCGCTGATGGCCGACATGATTCCCCGGCGCATGCGGGGCGCGTACTTCAGCAACCGCAACATTTTGATTAACTTCGCCGCGCTGGGCGCTACGCTCTTGTCGGGCTTGATCTTGCGCGTTTTTCGCGATCCGTTGGGCTACCAAGTCACCTTTCTTGCCGCCGCTTTGTGTGGCGCTGCTGCGGCCTACGTCTTTCGCCTGTTTCCTGACCCGGATGTTGATGCGGCCCGTCGGGCAAACTCCCCGGCGAAGCCCCCGGAGCGAAAGGAGGCCGCCAGCTCCGGCCAGCGTGTGGAAAGGAAAGCGCCGGCCGAGGCAGGAGAACGGAGCTGGCTTGCCGCGTTGCGCCGGGAAAAGAGCTACACGGCGTACGCCTTGACGTCGGCCCTCTGGAACTTTGGAGTCACCCTGCCGCAGCCCCTTTTCGCGGTCTACTTTGTCGAGAGCTTGGGCGGCTCGGCGAGCTTTTGGGGAGTCGTCACCGCCGCCACCTTTGTAACGACGATCCTGGGGCAACGGTATTGGGGGCGGCTGACCGATCGGATCGGCACGCGCAATGTACTGGTCGCGTCGGGCGTGCTCGCTGCGATGATCCCAGGGTTTTGGTTCGTCGCCTTTCGTCCGGAGCACGCCCTGTGGATCAACTTGGCTTCGGGGCTGGGATGGGCCGGGTTTAACCTCGCTGCTTTCAACCTTTTGTTGGAAGTGACGCCCGACCGGGGGCGGGCGACCTTTGTCGCCGGATATAACGCCTTGATCGGGGTGGCTAACTTCGCGGGACCGTTGCTCGGTGGCGTGGCTGCCGACATTTTCGGGGTGAGGCCCATCTTTTTCACGTCGACCTTGGTCCGGTTGCTCGCATGGAGTCTGTTTGCCTTCCGGGTCAAGACCGCTTTCGATCTGCCTTTTGTCTGGCGGGAGCTCTGGCCTCTGCCCAAGGGAGCCGCCAAGCACCTCGCCGTCGCGCTGGTCCAGGCGCCTGTTCGCCTCGTCCGCAGGGTGCACACCTGGCGCCTTGAGCGGGCCATCCGGAAAAAGGCCATCGAGCGCCTCGTGGAGCAGGCGGCGCGGCAGTCGGAAAACTCGGAAGAGCCGGGAGCGTGAAAACCGGTGCCCGGGCCTCGTTACCGGATCATGGTGGTCGAGGATGACGACAAGCTGGCTGCGATCCTGTCGGACGAGCTCGCGCGGTTTGGGTACGACGTGGTGCGGGCCGTCGATCCCGATCGGGTCAAGGAGGAGTTCGTCGCGCATCGACCCGACCTGGTCCTCCTCGACATCAACCTGCCCCGCTACGACGGCTTTTACTGGTGCCGCCAGATCCGGACCATCTCGAAAGTGCCGATCATCTTTATCTCTGCTCGTTCGGACGATATGGATCAAGTGCGGGCATTGGAAAACGGCGGTGATGATTACATCACCAAGCCCTTTAACCTGGAGTTGGCCGTCGCCAAGGTGCAAAGCGCCATCCGGCGCGCTTACGGCGAATACGCCATCGCCGCCGAGACGCAGGTGCTTTGGGCGGGCGAGCTCTGGCTTGACAAGAGCCGAAACCGCGTCCACTACCAGGGCCGTGAGGTGGAGCTCGCTCCCAAGGAGTTTCGCCTCCTTTTGGCCTTGGCCCAACGTCACGGGCAGATCGTCGAGCGTGACGAGCTTTTGGAAGCCCTTTGGGACGATGTCGATTTCGTCGACGACAACACGTTGACGGTCAACGTCGCGCGGCTGCGGCGCCGCCTGAAAGAGCTGGGCTTGGAGGACGCGATCGAAACGAAGCGAGGCCAGGGATACCGCCTCGTGGTTGGTGGCGAACTTCGTTGACGATCCCGAGCGACCACCTGGGGGATGATCGGGGTGACGATCGCTGGCACGACCGGGGGAATGATCCGGGTCGATGATGCCGGGAAACGATCCTCGGGGACGATCGGGGCGGGTGAAGACCGTGGTGGGTGACGATCGGTGAATCTGCGCTCCTTCTTACGCGACCGGGCGCTCTAT
This sequence comes from bacterium, assembly GCA_002919195.1. Lineage (GTDB taxonomy): Bacteria > Bacillota > Limnochordia > DTU080 > RSA5 > RSA7. The sequence goes on along the minus strand of PKEU01000078.1, from coordinate 3,110 downwards.
ATCGGGGTTTATGTCGCTTCGGCGGCGCTCACCGCCGCGATCGTCCAGTTTGATCTCCTCTTTTCGGGCGCCTCCTTGCGGTGGGTCAACGTCGGGTACATGTTTCTGCTAAGCGGCGTCGGGCTTTCTCTTTTTCTCGCGGTGGACTACCACAGGCAGCGGGCGTTTTTTCGCCGCCTTGAGGAGGCTGCCAGCGACGCCGGCCAAAAGACGGTTCTTCTCGATGAGCCGCGCACCCTGGAGCAGCGCCTCTACGTCGCCGCCTGGAACAGGCTGGTGGCCCGGCTCCAAGGTGAGCTCCTCAAGGAGCGGGATCGAGGGCAAAAGCGCGTGGCCATGATCAGCCGCTGGGCCCACCATATGAAGACGCCCGTTTCGGTCATCGACCTCGAGCTGCAGAAGGCGGTCAAAATGGAGATTCCGCCCCTTTGCCAAGAGGTGCTGGAAAGCATCGCCGAAGAGAACGACCGCCTCCAGTCGCTGTTGCAGACGCTCCTCAACCTCAACCGGCTCGACGATTTTGCCGCCGACTTCCGCGTCGAGCGGGTCGATGTCTTGGCTCTTGTTCGAAAGGTGATCAACGACCACCGGCGGGCGTTTATCGCCCACCGGGTCTACCCCAAGATCGACGAGCCAGATCCTAAGGAGCTTTCTCCAAGCTACCTATGGGTCGAAAGCGATCCCAAGTGGTTGCAGCTCGTCCTCGAGCAGATCATCTCCAACGCGGTGAAGTACGCCAGCAGGCCTGACCGGGAAGGGCGGGTGCGCATCCGCTTTGAGCGGCGCGAGGACGAGCTGGTCCTCACGGTGGCCGACGATGGCGTCGGCATCGCCCCGGAGGACTTGCCCCGCGTCTTTGAGCCCTTTTACACCGGCGCCAACGGGCGAATGGACGCCCGGGCGACCGGCATGGGCCTCTACCTCGCCCATGAAGCCTGCAAGCACTTGGGACACAAGCTCAGTATCGCTTCTCGACCGGGCGAAGGGACCGAGGTGCGGATCCATTTCGGACAAGCTCCGACGATCTTTACGGAGCTTTCGGCGGAGCTCGCTCCCCGGGACATCGCAGGATCCTCCTAAAGGCACGGCCTCTCTTGTGCCCGTCTCCTTTGACCTGTGCCTTGCCTCTGCTTCCCAAAATCCGGCGTGGATGGACTCATGTGACGCGAATGTAAGCTAGCGGCCTCTTTTTGTAAGACACATCGATGGCACGCTTCTTACGCCGGCGGTACAGTGGAGACGAGCATCCCAGTGAGAAAAGGGAGGAATCCCGTTGGTCGTCCTGCAGACAGTAGGCTTGACCAAGGTCTACGGCAGCCGGAGCCGAGTGGTCACCCAAGCCCTCACCAACTTTACCCTTGAGGTGGAACAGGGCGAATTTGTCGGGATCATGGGACCGTCGGGCAGCGGTAAGACGACGCTTCTTAATTTGATCGCGACGATCGACCAGCCCACTTCGGGCAAGGTGCTGATCGAGGGCGTCGACACGTCCCGGCTCAAGGGGGAGAGGCTCGCCGAGTTTCGCCGCCGGCGCTTGGGCTTTGTGTTTCAAGACTTCAACCTCCTCGACACCCTGACGATCGGCGAAAACATCGCGCTGCCGCTGGTGTTGGATCGCAGGCCTGCGCCCTTGATTAAGGAGCGGGTGCGAGAGGTCGCCGAGGCTCTCCGCATCGGGGAGATCCTCGAGAAATATCCTCACGAGGTGTCGGGCGGGCAGCAGCAACGGGCCGCCGCGGCACGGGCGATCGTGCACCGGCCGGCGCTGCTCTTGGCCGACGAGCCCACTGGCAACCTGGACTCTAAGGCTGCCCGGGAGCTGATGGAGATCTTGACCCGCCTCAACGAGGAGCACGGCGCCACGATCTTGATGGTGACGCACGATCCCTTTGCCGCAAGCTTTTGCCGGCGGATCGTGTTTATCCGGGACGGTCAGCGTTACAACGAGCTTTACCGGGGCGAAAGCCGAGCGCCCTTCTTTCAGCGGATCTTGGACGTCCTGGCCATGATCGGGGGCGGCGGGCGTGACGCTTAGGAGCCTGGCCATCAAGACCGTCTGGCGAAGCCGCGGCCGGGACCCGGCGGACCTGGGCAGCGAACTCGCAGCGCGCCAGGTAGACCTCGGCCTGGCTGAGAACACCGGGCACTTGCTGCAACAGGTGGAACAGGCTTTGGCCCGGCTGGAGGACGGCACCTACGGTCTGTGCGAGCGCTGCGGGCATCCCATCCCGCTTGAACGCCTGGAAGCCGTACCCGCGGCGACGTATTGCGCCCCCTGCCAGGCCGCGAGCGAAGCGTATGAAGAGCCTCCCCGCCCGGGGGACGCTCCCGGGGCTTCCTTTGCCCACGTTTTCGACGCTCCCGGCGGCTTGGACGGCGAAGACGTGTGGCGCGACCTAGCCCGGCACGGCACGGCCAACAGCCCCCAGGACGCGCCCGAGGAATGGGCCCCCGCACCCGACGATCCCCGCCCCGGTCCTTTGGTCTAAGAAGGCAGAGCAAACCGCCCCGGCTCACGGGCCCACGCGGCCCGCGTCCGTTGTGGGCCTTGGGCGCGTGTGCTAGAATTTGGGCGACACGCTGACAGGAGGTCGCGGCGCCGTTGCGCATGGTGACGCTGGGGCTGGCGGTGGTGGTGCTGGATCAGCTCTCCAAGCTGTGGGTCATCAGCCGTCTGGCCCCAGGGGAATCCCGGCCTGTCCTCCCCGGGTTACTCTACCTAACCCGGTTACACAACCCCGGCGCCGCGTTTGGCTTGTTTGCCTATCACCAGGAACTGCTGGCCGCCGGCGCAGCCTTGGTGCTCCTTGTGGCCTGGTGGCGGCGGCGAGACATCCAGCGCCTGCCTGCGGGCATGCGGCTCGGCATCGGCCTTGGCCTGGGCGGGGCGGTGGGCAACCTCATTGACCGCGTCGCCCGCGGCACCGTCGTGGACTTCATCGATGTCCTCGTGCTACCAGTCTTCAACGTGGCCGACATCGCGATCGTGGCGGGTGCGGCCATCCTCATTTGGTACGTACTCTTCAGCCGGGACGCGGCTGCGAACCCCCGGGAGGATCGCCGTGGAGCGTAAGGAGTTGGCGGTACCGCCGCAGGCGGCCGGCGGGCGG
>PKEU01000158.1 GCA_002919195.1 bacterium | reverse complement strand
CAATCCCCTCCGGGCGCCAGGGGCGGAGGGGACTCGTTACATCTATCAATTTCAAACCATGGACGATACCAAGGAGATCATCGCCCGCACGCTGGAGGCGAAGACAGCGGTGGTGGTCGGCGGAAGCTTCATCGCCTATGAGCTGGCGGAGGGCTTTCGCTCCCGGGGACTCGAGACCATCTGGCTGATCCGGGGGCCGCATTTCCTGCGACGCATATTGGATGAAGCGGGTGGGAAGTTGGTCGACACCATCGCCCGCGAGCATGGGGTGACCATGCTTTATGGCCGCGAGGTTCAAGAGGTGAAATCGTCGGGCGGCGCGGTGAGCGCCATCGTGACCACCAAAGGAGAGCAGATCGAGACGGACCTGGTGGGGATCGGCTTGGGCCTCACGCTCAACACCGAGATCCTTGACGGCACCGGCGTCGAGGTCGCAACCGGCGTGCTGACGGACCAGTATCTGCGGACCAATGATCCTCATATCTACGCGGCAGGCGACGTGGCCGAATTTTTTGATCTGGTGACGGAAAGCCACCACACCATGGGAACGTGGAACAACTCGGCGTCTCAAGGAAAGCTTGCCGCCCACAACATGCAAGGGAAACAAGAGCCCTACGAGACGGTTCCCACCTATACCAGCGGCCTTTTCGATTCCAAGCTCGCCGTGATGGGCGCCACACCCGAAATCAGCTCCGCGGTCGAGGGGATCTCACGGCTCGACATGGAAAGCCGGACCTATCGCAGGCTGTTTTTCATCGGCTCGCGCCTTGTGGGCGCCGTCCTCATCGGCGACATGAGCCCGAGAAGAGAGCTTCTCAAGCTGATCCGCGAGGGAGCGACGGTCGACGATCGGCAGGCGTTGCTCCACATGTAAAAGGGAGGGAGGCGGGCGGATGAGCCTTTACACCCGCCGCGGCGACGAGGGCGAAACAGATCTCCTCGGTCATCGCAGGGTCTCCAAAGCAGATCCTCTCATCGAGGCGATCGGCGACGTCGACGAGCTCAACGCCTGGCTTGGGCTCATTGTGACCGAGTGCGGTGATTTGTCGCTGCGCTCCCTGCTGCTCGCCTGCCAAAAGGACCTGTTTGAGGTGGGAGCGGAGCTCGCGTCCTCGAGCGAACAACCTCGCCTCCGGCCAGAGCGGCTCTCCTGGCTTGAAAAGGCCATCGACGACCTCACGGCGAGCGTCCCGCCTCTCAAACACTTCATCCTTCCCGGAGGCCACCGAGCGGCCGCGTGCTGCCACATTGCCCGCACGGTGGCCCGGCGCGCCGAGCGGAGTGTGGTCCGCTTGCCGGGCGGCGCCGCGGCCAGGCCGGTGCTCTGCGCCTACCTCAACCGCCTTTCGGACTTTTTGTTTGCCGCGGCCCGTTGGCTCAATCACCAGACAGGCACGCCCGAGCCTCAGTGGAGTGGCGACGACGCTTAGGGGCGGTCTTCCGGTCGCCGAAGGCCGTCGCCCAAAAGGTAAAGTCCCAGGGAACTGAAGAAGAGAGCGGCTCCGGGCGCCAGTACGAGGCGGGGGGCAAGCCACAGGTACTCGCGGCCCGCATCGAGCATCGATCCCCAATCGGGGGTCGGAGCAGGCGGCCCAAGGCCGAGGAAGGACAAGCCCGAGGCCGTGGCGAGGCTGAGGCCCATCCTGAGGGCCGTAAGGGAGATCAAGGGCCCGGCAGCGTTGCGCAACAGGTGTCGGAAGAAGATCCAAAGATCGGAGGCTCCGAGCGAACGGGCCGCAGTGACGTACAGCTCTTGTTTCAGAGAGCGGGTCATCGCCCGGGCCACTCGGGCGAAGGTAGGAAACGAGAAGAAACCCACCGCGACGGCCAGGTTGATCGTGCCGGGTCCAAGTAGTGTCGCGGCGACCAGGGCGAGGAGAAAGCCCGGGAAAGCCAGCAACACGTCGACGAGCCGCATCGCCACGCTTTCCCGCCAACCCCCGGCATAGCCGGCCCAAACCCCCAACATAATTCCCGCCGATGCTCCCAAAATCACGCCGAGAAAGCTGATCAGCAGGGCCACGCGCGCACCGTACACGGTGCGGGCCAAAAGGTCGCGGCCCAAAGCGTCTCGCCCCAACGGGTGCGCGAGAGAAGGTGGAGCAAGGGCCTGGTCAAGGGCGATGGCCAAGGGGTCTTGGCTCACGATGCTTGGGCCGACGAGCGCCGTCGCGATCAACAAGCTCGTCATGCATCCGCCAAGGAGCAAGCGGTGCCGTTTCCCAAGCCCAGCGGGATGACGCATCATCGGGTCATCGCTCCCTCCTCGTGCGAGGGTCGAGGAGGCGGCACAAGACGTCCGCGGCCGCGTTGGTTATCGTAACTGCCAGAGCGATGAACAAGACGACCCCGGCGACCGCCGGGTAGTCGCGAAACGCAATGGAAGTGACTAGGAAACGCCCGATGCCGTTAACGGCAAAGACCGTCTCCGTCAAGACAGTGCCCCCAAGCAGCCGCCCCACCTCCATGCCAAAATACGTGACAACCGGAATTAGAGCGTTGGGCAACGCATGGAGCCAAAGGACCCTCGAAGGCGTAAGGCCTTTCCCTTGGGCGGTGCGCACATACGCTTGCTTCATCGCGTCGTCGAGGGAGGCCTGGAGCACGCGGGCCGAAGCTGCCCCCGTGTGCATTCCCAGGGCCAAAGCGGGCAGGAGGAGGTGAGCGAAGGATTCGGAGCCGCTCGGGGGAAGCCAGCGCAGCGTCACGGCAAAGAGAAGGATCAGGATAAGCCCAAGCCAGTAGACCGGAACGGCCAGTACGGTGAGGCTTGCCCAATCGACCAGGCGGGAGGCTAAGCCTTGAGGATTTGCGGCGCTGGCAAGGCCTGCTGGAATGGCGATCGCTAGACTGACCAAGACCGCGAGGCCGGCGAGGCGGAGCGTGGTGGGAAGCCTGGCCGCGATCTCCTGGCTTACGGGTTTTCCCGAGCGGAGCGACTCACCGAGGTCTCCCCCGAGGAGGCGGTAGGCGTAGTTGGTGATCTGCACCCACACAGGTTGATCGAGGCCCATCCGCTGGCGAAGCCTTTCGATATCGCGCTGGCTCGCCTCTTGACCCCCGTACAGCTCGGCGGGGGCGCCCGGAAGCCAGTACACTAATAGAAAGGAGGCGAGCACCACGCCGGCCAGCACCGTCGTCACCTCAGTCAGATTTCGGAGCAGGCTGAGCACGTAGGCCTCATCCTCCTCGGTTCCGCCGGTAGGCAGCGCGTAGGTCGATGATCTCGGTGGAGTGAACCCGGATTCCGGCGATGTCGCTGCGGTACCCGTAGGTCAGGTCCGGGGAGTGCAAAAAGAGGACGGGCGCGTCGAAAGCGATCTGGGATTGAATTTGCCGGTAGAGCTCGAGCCTCTCGCGGGCGTCCCCTGTGGCTATCGCCTGGTCGAGCAGGCGGTCAATCGCGGCCGACCGGTACCCAGAATGATTTCCTCGGGCGAGGCTGTGATAGATGGGGCGGAGGGCCATATCCGCTTCGCCGGTCGCGGGTACCCAGCCCAGGACCGCCACGTCCCACTGATCGCTGGTCGAAAGAAGGCTCAAGTAGGTCCCCCACTCAAACAAGCGGATGTTGACGTCGATCCCGACGGCTCGCCAATACCCGGCGATGGCCTCTGCGACCGCGCGGTCTTGAACGTACCGGGCTGAAGGGCTCCACAAATGAAGGGGGCGGTGAATGCCGCCTTTCTTGCTGAGGAGTGCCACGGCTCGCTCCGGGTCGTAAGGAAGCTCCAGGACGGGCGAATGGCCCCAGGTCGAAGGGGCGACGGGCGAGTCCAAGGGGCGGGCCAGCCCGAAAAGGAGATGGCGGGCGATGGCGTCCCGGTCGACGGCGTGATTGAGGGCCCGGCGGATCTCGACGTCGTCGAGGGGCGGGCGGCCAAGATTGAAGGCGGCGTAGATCACCCGTTGGCTGGGCGCGTGACGCACCTCGATCTCGGGAAAGGCCCGCAAGCGGATCATGTGGATGGGGTCCAGGGGGTAGGCGACGTCCGCCGCCCCCGTTTCCAGAGCGATGGCCCGGCTGCTGCCGTCGGGCATCGGCTTGAAGACGAGCCCAGCCACCCTTGGAGCGCCGCGCCAGTGGTCCTGGAAAGCCACAAGCGTCACTCGGTCGCCGGGCACCCATTCGTAAAGGACGAAGGGACCCGTGCCCACGGGGCGGAAGGAGCGGTTTTCTTGGCTTGCCCGAATGCTCAATGGGCTGACGATGCCAAGCGCCTCGTGGGCGAGAAGGCGCAGGAAGGAACCTACCGGCTGGCGCAGGCGGATCTCAACCGTGTAGGTGTCGAGTGCAGCTGCTGATTGGACGAAAGGGCTGATGAGATCAGCCCGTGCCAAGGCTGTTTCCGGAGAGAGGAGCCGCTCAAAGTTGGCGACGACCGCGGCGGCGGTCAGAGGGAGGCCGTCGTGGAAACGGACGTTTTCACGCAGCTTGAAGACGTAGGTTGTGCCGTCGTCCGAAATGGTCCAAGATTCGGCAAGCCCAGGGACGACCTCTCCGTCGGGCGTGAGCTCGACGAGACGTTCGTAGAGGTGGAAGTTGATGAGCGCCGACGGGGCGTCAGTGGCGTCGTGGGGGTCGAGGCGAAGGGGTTCCGCGACGATGACCACCGAGATCATATCCCCATGCTGCGGCTTCCGGGCGCGCTCGAGGGTGGGGGCCGTGCTCCTCCAGGCGGCAAACAGCCCGCTGGCGAGGAGCAACACGAGGGCCAGCGTTTTCGCGCGGGCTTTGGTGTTAACGACGACGATCAACGGCCTCAAAACCCTTCACGTCCCGTCTTCACGTCCGGTCGATGACGACCAGCGTCCCGTCGGGCACTGTCTCGTAAAACCACTGGGCGTCGGGAAAGCTCAACCTGACGCACCCGTGCGAAGCGGGACAGCCCAGCTTTTCGGCTTCTTCTTTAATCACGTTTCCGTGGATGTCCACCGGCACGCTGTGAAACAGGTAATTGCCAAAGATCCGCACCCAGTAATAGGCGCCTTCCTGGTACTTTTGGGAGAAGAAATGGTAGCCCCGGTTTTGGATGCGAAAGACGCCCTCCGGCGTCTCGTGACCCGGCCGTCCGCCTGAGGCGATCATGGAACGGACGAGCACGTCGCCCCGGTAAACGTCTACTCGATGGCGTTCCTCATCGAGCTTGACGTAGACCCAAAGCGTCTCATACAGGGGATCGACGCGGAGCTTTACGGCCCCAGAAAAACGGTCCCCCGAATCGTCGAAAGCCTCGATCGTGACGCGGTACACTCCACCCGGTCGCAGCGGATCGTGCGGGGTAAACTCGATCTGGCGTCCGCGAACAGAGACGGTCCCTTCGACAGGGGGATCGATCCTGATGTCGGCCGCTCTAAGCGTTCGCGTCGCGTGAAAGACGAAGGTGCCCATCGGCGGTACATCGCCTGGTGGAGCGGCGATCTCAAGCGGTCGTTGGGCCAGCGCGAGCGCAGCGATCAAGATCGTGACCAACAGGATGATCAAGATCGAGGCCGGCTTTGGCGCGCGCCATGCCCGAAACAAAGGATTCACCCCTTTTGCGATCACGTCGTGATGGGCGACCAGGAGAAGATTATGCAGGATTACATCTCGTCAGAAGGTTGTGCGCCAGGCTTCGAGGGGGTAAAATGTCGACGCGCCCCCAAAAGTCACGAGCCCTCAGCCCGCCGGCGCCGCCGGGCGCCGGCCGTTCCCCGTGGCTGCAACAATGCGATTCCGCAGGCGACGTCTCTTCGCTCGCCCGGCCGCCCGTGGGGGAGTCAAGACGGAGCGACGCGATGAGGGACACGGAGAAACAGGCAGAAAGAGAGCGCATCCGGACCATGTTGGTGGCCCTCAACATGCGGGGGAAAACAGGGCCGATGCAGGCGGCGGCTTACTTGCAACGCAGCGGGCAGCAGAGCGACAGGTGCCTTTTCGCCAAGGCCATGGGCACAGCGCATGTTCCTCCCTACTGGACGCCGTCCGCGCTCAACGCGGCGTACTTGCCGCTCACCCAAGACGAGTTGGTCAAAGCTCAGCAAGAGATGGTGCGGGCACAAGCCGCGCAAGCTGTGATCGTCACGTGGCAAGACAGAGCCTATCCCGCGAACCTCCGCAACTGTGAAAGCCCGCCTCCGGTCTTATACGTGAAAGGAAACCTCTTGCCACAAGATCAGGCGGCCGTCGCCATCGTGGGCTCTCGCAACGCTACAGCCGAATATATGGAGCTGGCTGCCGATCTCGCCTATGGGCTAGCCCAAGAAGGGGTCACGATCGTAAGCGGCCTTGCCCGGGGAATCGACCGGGCCGCTCATCAAGGAGCGCTCGAGGCGGGAGGGAGGACCCTTGCGGTCCTCGGCTCGGGTGTCGACATCATTTATCCGCCCCAACATGAAGAGCTCGCCCGCCGTATCGAGGCGCAAGGCGCTGTCCTCTCGTTTTTTCCCTTGGGAACACCGCCCGAACCGTATCGCTTTCCAGCCCGCAACTGGGTGATCGCCGGGCTGAGCCTGGCGGTCGTGGTCGTCCAGGGAAAGGCGCGCAGCGGAGCGGAGATCACCGCAAACGCCGCCGCGCGGCTGGGGCGGGAGGTGATGGCGGTACCAGGTCCAGTCGACCATCCTCTTTCGCAAGCGCCCAACGGGTTGATCCGGGACGGCGCGAAGCTCGTCACCTCGGCTGAGGAGATCCTGGCGGTGATTCGAGAGCTTCCCGCCTTCCAAATGGCTCTTGAAAAGGGCTTGGCTCGTCCTCCGCGGGGTTCGCAAGGCGCGGCAGGACGACCGGACCAGCCTGCCTTTGCTGAGTGGACACCCGAAGGGCTCATCTTGGCTCAGCTGGCCCAAGGAGCGAAGGACGCCGGAGAGCTGGCTCGAACGTGCTCGCTCGAGATCGGACAGGTGCAAGCGGCCCTCACCCGCCTGGAACTCGCGGGGAAAATCGTCTCCATCGACGGGGGCCGCTACCGCCTCCAGCGGCGGCGTCAATGGGTCTCAGGCTCCTTGCGGGCCTGAGATCTGTTGTGTTACTATTGTCGCAAAGCTGAGGGAGGGTGCCGCATCCTCCCTTCCGTCATGTCTGCAGCAGGGTGACGAGTGAGCGGGGCACGCCCCGTTCGGAGGTGGCATTGTGGGAAAAAACTTGGTCATCGTGGAGTCGCCAGCCAAAGCCAAGACGATCAGCAAGTTTTTGGGCCGGGGCTTCACGGTGAAGGCGTCGATGGGTCATGTGCGCGACCTTCCCAAGAGCCAAATGGGCGTCGCGATCGATAAGGGTTTCGAACCCAAGTACATCACCGTGCGCGGCCAGGGGAAAACGCTGCAAGAGCTGAGGAAGGCCGTCAAGGCAGCCGATCGCGTTTACCTGGCAACGGACCCCGACCGCGAAGGCGAAGCGATCTCATGGCACCTGGCCGAGGTGCTCAACCTCGACACCAAGAGCCCCAACCGGATCGAGTTCAACGAGATCACCAAGAGCGCGGTGCAATCGGCGCTTAAGTCGCCCCGGCCGATCGACACACGCCGGGTCGACGCCCAACAAGCGCGGCGGATCCTGGACCGGTTGGTGGGTTACAACCTGAGCCCCTTGCTTTGGAGCAAGGTCAAAAGGGGTCTAAGCGCCGGCCGGGTGCAGTCGGTGGCCCTGAGGCTCATTTGTGACCGGGAGGACGAGATCGACGCCTTTGTGCCCCAAGAGTACTGGACGATCACAGCTGAGTTTTCACCCGCCAAGACGGGGGCTCCGGCGGCGGTCTTTGAGGCCAAGCTTCACCGCATCGACGGCGAAAAGGTCGAGCTCCCTAATGAGGCCAGCGCTCGCGCGATCGTGGAGCGGGCGCAAGGCGCCCGGTTTGTCGTGAAAGAAGTGGTGCGAAAAGAAAGGCGGCGCAACCCTGCTCCGCCTTTTACCACCAGCACAATGCAGCAGGAGGCCTCCCGGCGGCTCGGGTTTTCGGCTCGCCGGACGATGAACATCGCTCAACAGCTTTACGAAGGCCTTGATATCGGCGACGAGGGGACCGTGGGCCTTATCACGTATCTTCGCACCGACGCGACAAGAGTCTCCCAAGAGGCTCAGGCCGAGGCTCGCCGCTTCATCCAAGAGCGATTTGGCAGCGAGTACCGGCCTGAAAAGCCCTACCAATACAAGAGCCGCGCGGGGGCCCAAGCGGCGCACGAGGCTATCCGGCCGACGTCGGTCTACCGCCGCCCCGAAGACGTCAAGCCTTATCTCACCCGAGACCAATACCGTCTCTATAAGCTCATTTGGGAACGCTTTGTCGCGAGTCAAATGTCGCCGGCGGTCTTCGACACGGTGACCGTCGACATTGAGGCGGAAGGCCTCGTCTTTAGGGCGACCGGCTCGACGTTAAAGTTCCCCGGGTTTATGACCGTCTATATTGAGGGGCGAGACGACGACAAGGCGAGGTCCCAGCTTTCTGCTGAGCAGGAGGAAGAGCCTGACGAGACGCAAGGAGCGACGCTCCCTCCCTTGGAGGAGGGAGAGCCGCTCGTCTGTCGCAAGATCGAGCCCCACCAGCACTTTACCCAGCCGCCTCCCCGCTACACCGAGGCGATGCTGGTCAAAACCTTGGAAGAGCTGGGGATCGGCCGTCCCAGCACCTACGTGCAGATCATGGACACCATTGAGCGGCGGCGGGGTTACGTCACGCAGATCGACAAGCGGTTTGCCCCGACGCAGCTTGGCAGGCTGGTCGTCGATCTCTTGAAAGAGTACTTCCCCGACATCGTCGACGTCGAATTTACCGCCCAGCTCGAAGAACGCCTGGACCGCATCGAGGAAGGCGAAGCCGACTGGCGCGACGTGCTCCAGGAGTTTTACGTCCCCTTTGAGGCGGCCTTGGAACACGCGAAAAAAGAGATCGAGCAGGTCTCCATCGAGGACGAGGTCACCGACGTGGTCTGCGAGGAGTGCGGCCGGAATATGGTGATCAAGTGGGGGCGGTACGGGAAGTTCCTGGCGTGTCCCGGTTTTCCTGAGTGCAAAAACACTCGGCCCCTATTGGTGGAGATCGGGGTCGCGTGTCCTCAGTGCGGCAAGCCCCTGGTCGAACGCCGCTCTCGCCGGGGCAGGGTGTTTTACGGTTGCAGCGGGTATCCTGATTGCTCGTTTACCAGCTGGCAGCGGCCCATCGCCGAGCGCTGCCCTCGCTGCGGCTGGTTGCTGACCCGCGTGGAGCGGAAGGGCAAAGGCCCCGAGCATGTGTGCCTCAATGAGGAGTGCGGTTATCGCGAGCCGGCGCCAGAGGCGGGAGAGCAGGGGCTCCCCGCCTCCGACAGCCAAAGCAGCCGCCTCGAAGGCGTCTCCCCTGTGCCTGCGGGACCTTCGAGCACTGACCGAGTTGAGTGAGGAGCGCGGATCATGGCCGAAAACCTCTTTCACGCGACGACGATCGTCGCCGTTTACGACAACGGCAAGGGAGCCATCGGCGGTGACGGTCAAGTCACCTTTGGCCAAGGGACGATCATCAAACACGGGGCGAAAAAAGTGCGCCGGCTGCACAGCGGCCGGGTGATCGCCGGCTTTGCCGGAGCTGCGGCTGACGCGTTCACGCTGTTTGAGAAGTTCGAAGAGCATTTGAGCGCCCACCGAGGCCACCTGGTGAGGGCCGCGGTCGAGCTTGCCAAGGAGTGGCGGACCGACAGGGTGCTACGGCGGCTCGAGGCTCTCCTCGTCGCCATGGATTCGGGAGGAGTCCTCCTCATTTCAGGGACCGGCGACGTGATCGAACCCGATGATGGTGTGGTGGCCGTCGGTTCCGGCGGGCCCTACGCGCTGGCGGCCGCCCGGGCGCTCAAGCGCTCCACCGACCTCGAACCCGCCGAGATCGTCGAGAGGTCTCTCCTGATCGCGGCGGAAATCTGTGTTTACACCAATGACAGGTTGACGATTGAAACCCTGCAATGAGAGCGGGATGGCTCCATGGAAGAACTCACTCCAAGGCAGATCGTCGCTGAACTCGACAAGTACATCATCGGACAGGAGAAGGCCAAGAAGGCGGTAGCCATCGCGCTCCGCAACCGCTATCGCCGGCGGCTCCTGCCCAAGGAGCTCCAAGACGAAGTCGTACCGAAAAACATCCTGATGATCGGCCCGACAGGCGTCGGCAAGACCGAGATCGCCCGCCGCCTGGCCAGGCTCGCCCGCGCCCCCTTTATCAAAGTGGAAGCGACGAAGTTTACAGAAGTGGGCTACGTCGGCCGCGACGTCGAATCGATGGTGCGCGAACTGGTGGAGACCTCGATCCGCATGGTGAAAGCGGAAAAGATGGAAGAGGTGAAAGACCGGGCGGCGGCTTTGGCCGAAGAGCGGTTGGTCGAACTGCTGGTTCCGGCACCTGCCCGAGAGCGCTCCTTTAATCCTTTGGGCGCTCTTTTTGGCTTTCCCCAACACGCGGCCGAGACCACGGACACTCAAAAAGAGAGGGAAGAGCTGGAGGAGGAGCGGCGCCGAGTGCGAGCGGCCCTCGCCGCGGGCGAGCTGGAGGACCGCATCGTCGAGATCCAGGTGGAGGAAACCGCGCCCCAGGTGCTCGAGGTTTTTTCTGGCTCGGGGGTCGAGGAGCTCGGCATCAACGTGCAAGACCTCTTTGGTCATCTGATGCCGAGGCGTAAGCGCAAGCGGAAGGTGCCCCTGAGCGAAGCCCGCAAAATCCTCCAGCAAGAAGAAGCCCAGAAGCTGATCGACATGGATGAGGTGACTGCCGAGGCCATCCGCCGGGCTGAACAGTCGGGCATCATCTTTCTGGACGAAATCGACAAGATCGCTGGGAGAGAGGGTGGCGCTGGGCCCGACATCTCCCGGGAAGGCGTGCAGCGAGACATCTTGCCGATCGTCGAGGGTTCGACAGTGATGACCAAATATGGCCCTGTCCGCACGGACCATATTCTCTTTATCGCCGCGGGAGCGTTTCACGTCTCCAAGCCGAGCGATCTCATCCCAGAGCTCCAGGGACGGTTTCCGATTAGGGTCGAGCTCGAAAGCCTCACCCAGAAAGATTTCATCAAGATCTTGACCGAACCTGAAAACGCTCTGGTCAAGCAGTATGTCGAGCTCTTGCGGACCGAGGGCGTCGAAATCGCCTTTACGGAGGATGGAATCGAAGAGGTGGCGCGCCTTGCCCAGGAGGTGAACGAGCGGACGGAAAACATCGGTGCCCGCCGGCTGCACACCATTATGGAGCGGCTCCTGGAAGAGGTCTCCTATGAGGCGCCTGACCGGATTCAAGGCAAGGTGATCATCGACCGGGAGTACGTGCGGGCTCGTCTCCACGACGTCGTCACGGACGTGGATCTCTCGCGTTACATCCTGTAAGTCAGAAACGGAAGGAATTACCGCTTGACTATAGAAAAGGTTTCCTCGATTCGTCGATGAAAACCGCTGAAATTCGACATCCCATATAGACAGATTGCGCCGGTTGCTCTAAGGTGAGGGATTCCGAGCGGGGGGGTTCCGGTGGCCAATCTCTTCACCCTGACAGACCGGTTACTCGAGCGGGCCTTGGATGGGGTCGCAGCCCGTCAGAGAGTAACCGCCCACAACATCGCGAATGTCAACACCCCAGGATACAAGCGTCATCGCCTTTCCTTTGAGGAGAGCCTGCACCAAGCGGTGGAAAAGGCTGAGCGCCGCCGGCTCGCAGGCACGGTAACCCATCCTCGGCACATCCCCATTGGAGAGAGAAGCTCCCCCTTGGAGCGGCCGTTTCGCGTGGAGCGTGACATGACCACGACCATGCGAAACGACGGCAACAATGTCGACATCGAGGCCGAACTCGCGCAGCTCACGAAAGACCAGGTCTTTTACCAGGCCCTTGCCGATCAAGTGGCTCGCAGGTACGCCATGCTGCGCGCCGTCATTACCGAAGGGAGGCGATAAACCGTGGGCTTATTCCGGGTTTTTGACATCAGTGCTTCGGGCATGACCGCGGAAAGGCTCCGGATGGACACCATCGCCAACAATCTCGCTAACGCCAACACGACCCGCACCGCCCGTGGCGGGCCTTACCGCCGGCAGATGGTGGTCTTTGAAGAGCGTTTGGCCCAAGCCTCTGGTTACGGCTTGCGGGGAAACGGCGTGCGGGTGAGCCGCATCGTCGAGGATAACGATCCTCCGCGGCTCGTCTACGATCCCCATCATCCCGACGCCAATGAGCAGGGTTACGTTGAAATGCCCAACGTCAACATCGTGACCGAAATGGTCGATATGATCACTGCGAGCAGGGCGTACGAGGCCAACGTAGCGGCGCTCAACGCGGCGAAGGCCATGGCCCTCAAGGCTCTGGACATCGGCAGGTAGGAGGAGATGAGCCGTGGTCGATCCCGTCAGAGCCGTAGCGCGTCTATCCGAAAGGTTTCAACCTCGCGAATCCGGTGAAGGCCAAGAGTCTTCTTCTTTTGCCAAGATGCTGGCCGACGCGTTCGATGCGGCCAATCAGGCGCAGTGGGACGCCGACCGGGCGGCGAGGTTGCTGGCGACAGGGCAGATTGAGGATATCCACCAAGTGACGATTTTGACCGAAAAGGCAAATCTGTCGCTTCAGCTCCTGATCTCCGTCCGAAACAAACTCATTGAAGCCTATCAAGAAATCAGCCGGATGCAGATCTAACCGCTGCATGCCGGGGGAGGGGCCGCCAAAGGGGGGGTGAGGACGGCCTTTTGGGGTGGCGCGGTTGGCCATTGTGCGTCCGCGGTTGGCGGGATGTGACGTGGCCCGATGAACCAACGTTTATCCCAGATGTTCTCACAAGTGAAAAGTGTGTGGAGCGCGATGCCTCCCCCGCGCCGGCTTGTGATCGGAGGCGCCGCTCTCTTTGTCTTTGTCTCCCTGGCGTTGGTCGCTCTCTTGTGGGGCACCGGCCAGCGCCACGAAGTCCTCTTCAGTCGTTTGCACGCCAGCGATGCTGCGGAAGTGCTGCAGTTTCTCGATGAGCAAGGCGTTCCCTACACCCTGCAACAGGATTTGGCCGGCCGGGCTATCATCTCCGTGCCCCGCGACGTCGTCTACCGGACTCGCATCGAGTTGGCCGCCAAAGGGATTCCCCGCCAAGGGTCTGTGGGCTTTGAGATCTTTGATGAGACCCAGCTGGGCATGACCGACGACGTTCGCCGCATCAACCTGCGGCGAGCGCTCAACGGGGAGCTCGAACGGACCATCCGAGCGATGGACGTGGTCGATGACGTGCGCGTCCAAGTGGCCATCCCGGAAAACCGCCTTTTCATTTCCCAACAACAGAAGCCTACGGCCGCGGTGATGCTGACGCTGAAACCGGGCCTACGCCTGGCGCCGGAGCAGGTGAGGGCCATTCAGCGGCTGGTGGGGGCGACCATCGAAGGTCTCGACCCGCAAGACGTCTTTGTCGTCGACAGCCGTGGCAATCCTCTTTCGGACCAATTGAGCCAGCTGGAAGATTCCTACGGCCTGAGCGCGGTCGAAAAGCAGATTTTGATCCAACAGGCTTTGAGCAACGAGTATAGCCGCAAGATCCGCACGGTCCTCGAAGGCCTCTTCGGCGTGGGACGCGTCGAGGCGATGGCTACGGTACAGCTCAATTTTGAGAGCATCGAAGAGGTCGTCAAAGCCTTTGAAGCTCCTAACGGGCGGAGCGGGATCGTCCGCAGCGAGCAGATCTTCGAGGAGAGCTTCTCCGGCTCCGGCCAGCCTCCCGGAGGAGGCGTCGCGGGCGTCGAGAGCAACGTGCCTGGTTACTTGGGCGTCCTCCCCGCAGGAGAATCCGATTATAGCCGCATGGAATCGATCATCAACTACGAGATCAACGAAATTCACACCCGGCGCCAGGTGCCCCCGGGAGCGATTCGTTCGGTCTCGGTCGGCGTGTGGATCGACGGCAACCTGAGCGAGGAGCAAGAGCAGTCCATCGCCAGCACGTTGGCTTCGGCTTTGGGGCTTGATCCATCGCGAGGCGATCAGGTGATCGTCGCGTCGATGCCCTTTGCCAGCGTCGAAACACTGGCCGCCTCGGCCCCGACGGCGGAGTCCGCCTGGGGATTGCCGCAACCGTACGCTTTGCCTGCCGCTGCTTTACTTGCGATCCTTGCGCTGATCTACTGGCTCGTGCGCCGGCGCCGCGCGGCCCGTCCGGTTGGCGTAGACCTGATCGTCGGCGACGAAGAGGCCGCGGCGAGCGAACGCGAGCTCTCCGCTGAGGAGCGTCGCCGGCAAGAGCTTCGCGATCGGGTCGCCGCCCTCGCACGGGAGAAGCCGGAGGAAGTTGCCCAACTGGTCAAAGCGTGGCTCATGGAGGAATGACCGGACGACCGAACGATGCACAAGGAGCGTGAGGCGAAGTGGCCGCCGAGCTGTCGACACTCACCGGCCGGCAAAAAGCCGCGATTCTCATGATCAGCTTGGGTCCCGAGATATCGAGTGAGATCTTTAAGCACCTCACAGACGAAGAGATCGAACAGCTCACCCTTGAGATCGCAAACCTCCGGAGAGTCGACGTCGCTACCCGGAGCGAGGTGCTCGAAGAATTTCACGAGATGGCGTTGGCCCGGGAGTACATCGCCCGGGGCGGAATCGAGTACGCCCGCGAGCTCTTGGAAAAGGGCCTTGGGGCTGAAAAAGCCAACGAGATCATCAACCGGCTCACCGCCTCGCTGCAGGTGCGCCCCTTCGATTTCGCCCGCAAGACGGATCCCGCGCAGCTCCTCAACTTTATCCAACATGAGCACCCTCAAACCATCGCGTTGATCCTCGCGTACTTGCACGCGGAACAAGCCGGCCAGATCCTCTCCGCGCTCCCGCCGGAGCTGCAGGTCGAGGTGGCTAGGCGCCTCGCCACCTTGGACCGGACGTCGCCGGAAGTCTTGGAAGAGATTGAGGCGACGTTGGAACGGCGCTTGTCGGCCTTTGTGATGCAAGATTACACGGCCGCCGGCGGCATTGACGTGGCCGTCGAGGTCCTCAACCGCGTCGACCGGGCGACGGAAAAGACGATCATGGACGCGCTCGAAGAACAAGACCCGGAGCTTGCGGAAGAGATCAAAAAGCGGATGTTTGTCTTTGAAGATATCATCCTGCTCAGTGACCGCGACATCCAGCAGATCATCCGCGAAGTGGATACGGCCGAATGGGCCCTCGCCCTCAAGACTGCCAGCGAAGAAGTGTCCGAGCGCATCTTCAAAAACATGTCCAAGCGGGCCGCCGAGATGCTCAAGGAGGAGATGGAGTACTTGGGTCCCGTGCGGCTGCGCGACGTGGAGAACGCGCAGCAAAAGATCGTCAGCATCATCCGGAGGCTCGAAGAGGCGGGCGAGATCATCGTCGTGCGCGGTGGGGAGGACGAGTTGGTTGTCTAGGGTGATCAAGGCCCACGACGTGACCGAGCATGCCGTGTCTCCTCTTGCGTCTCGGGAAACGCGTCGGAATGAAAAGCGCGCGACGCCGGGATCCCGAGCGCGCCCTGTGCTCGCTGCCGACATCACTGAACGGGCCGCTTTCCTGGCGCAGGTCCGCCGGGAATCCCGCAGGCTCTTGCGTCAAGCGGAAAAAGCAGTGGAGCGGCGCATGGCAGAGTTGGCCGAGGCCGAAGCCGCCTTGGAAAGAGAGCGCGAGCAGGCCCGCGCGTTGGGGCATCAACAGGGGTACGAAGCCGGATACCGGGAGGGCTTTAAGAAAGGCCACGCGGAAGGGGTCGCGGCGCTGGGAGCGCTCCTTGCCGACGCCCGCTCGGTGCTGGAAGAGGCGCGGCTGGCAAAGGATCGCCTTTTGGAGCAGGCGGAGGAGGAGATTGTGCAGCTCGCGGTCGCCGTCGCTGAAAAGCTGGTGCGTCAAAGCCTCGCGCACGACGACAAGGCCGTGCTTTCGATCTTGAAAGAGATGCTCAAGAAGGCGGAAGGAAGCGCAACGGCCCGGGTGAAGGTGCCCCCTGACGTCTTTGAGCGGATTCAAGAGGAGTGGCGCTTCCTCGCTTCTTATGTCCAGGGCGACTGCCGGCTGGAGTTTTTGCCCGATGAAAGCCTCTCCCGGGGCGACGTGATCGTCGAGACGGATTGGGGCATGATTGACGGGCGAGTGCAAAGCCGATGGCAAAGGATCATGCATGGGCTGGATCTCGTAGGGCAGAGCGATGACGACGGTCACTGAATCCCACGTTCAATCCCGCCTGAGCTCCTTGAGGCGGGCGCTGGACCAAATCGACGATACGCCCCGCGTCGGCACGGTCAGCCGGCTGGTGGGGCTCACCATCGAGGCCAATGGGCCTTGGGCCGAAGTGGGCGAGCTCGTGGAGATCGCCCCGCCGGGCCGGAAGCCTCTCTTGGCTGAGGTGGTCGGGTTCCGCGGAAACCAGATCATCATGATGCCGCTGGGAGAGATGCATGGCGTGGGCCCCGGAACCCCGGTCTACTCCATCGGTCGAGAGCTCCGGGTCCAGGTAGGCCAGGGATTGCTCGGCCGGGTGCTCGACGGGCTTGGCCGGCCCATCGACGGCTTAGGCCCTCTGGTGGCCAACGAGAGCGTCCCGGTTCACAGGGCTCCGCCGCACCCGATGGAGCGCTTGCCCATCGAAGAGCCGTTGAGCCTTGGGGTGCGGTCGATCGACGGGTTGATCACTTGCGGCAAGGGTCAGCGCCTTGGCATCTTTGCCGGAAGCGGCGTCGGGAAGAGCACCCTCTTAGGCATGCTGGCCCGGGGTGGCGCAGCCGAGGTCAACGTCATCGCGTTGATCGGCGAGCGCGGGCGGGAAGTGAAGGAGTTTCTCGAGCGAGACTTGGGCCCCGACGGGCTGCGCCGGTCCGTGGTCATCGTCGCCACCTCGGATCAGCCCGCGATGGTCCGCCTGAAGGGCGCGTTTGTAGCGACGGCCATCGCCGAGTACTTCCGGGACCAGGGGCGAGACGTCCTTTTGTTAATGGACAGCGTCACCCGCTTCGCCGCCGCACAGCGGGAAGTGGGACTTGCCGCGGGCGAGCCGCCCGCGACCAAGGGGTATACGCCTTCGGTCTTTTCGCTGCTGCCGAAGCTCTTGGAACGGACGGGGAGGAGCACCGCCGGGACCATCACGGGTCTCTATACGGTCCTTGTGGATGGCGATGATCTGACAGAGCCGATCGCGGACGCGGTGCGGAGCATCCTCGACGGCCACATCGTCCTTTCGCGGCGGCTGGCCGAGCGCTCTCACTATCCCGCGGTCGATGTGCTCGCGAGCGTGAGCCGCTCGATGCTGCACATCGTCTCGCCCGAGCACCGCCAGGCGGCCGCCCGCATGCGGGAGTTGATGGCGGCCTACCGCGAGGCCGAAGACCTCATCAACATCGGGGCCTATGTTAAGGGGAACAATCCCTTGGTCGATAAAGCTCTTGAGAAGTTGCCACAGATCGAGGCGTTCCTGCGCCAAGAGGTGGACGAGGCTGTCCCCATTGACGAGACGGTATCCCGGCTGATCCAGATCGTCTCGACGTGACGGAGGTCTGTCGTGGCGAAATTTCTCTTTCGCTTTGAGCGGGTGTTGAAGGTCAAACAACTGAAAGAGCAGGAGCGCCAGCGGGAGCTCGCTCAAGCCGCCCGCCTGGCCGAAGCCACGCAGCGCTCCCTCGACGCGCTCAACCGCCGCATTAGGGAGCAGCAGAGCGATTGGCGAAGCCGGGTGCAAGGGGACGTCGATGCCTGGCGGCTCCAGCTTTCCGCGGCGTTCCTTGAGCATCTCAGGCAAGAGCGACGGGAGACGGAATCCCAGCTCGCCGACGCGCTGCAAGAGGTGGAGGCGCGCCGCTCCCACCTCCTGGATGCCCTCAAAGAACGCAAGATGTTTGAAGCGCTCAAAGAGCGGGAGCATCAATCGTTTCGCCGCGCCCAGGCCCGTCTCGAACAGCGGCTTACCGACGAGGCCGCTGAGATCGCAGCGGGAAGGAAACGCAGGGCCGCAGGCGGCGCTTCGTCAGCTTGATCGGGAAAGAAGGATCGCAGGTGACCAGGTGGCTCCTCATCATCTCTATCGTCATCGCCTCTTTGGTGCTTTCCGGAGCGATGCTGGAAGCGATGGGCGTCATTGATCTCAGCGGGTGGGTCGTCGCCCGTCTTACAAGCCACCCCGCGATTCAGCCTTACGCCGCGATTTACCGGTTGGGCTTGCAAGCGGAGGAGGCGATCGCAGAGGCACAGGCGGTGGTTGAGGCAAAAGACGTCGAGATCCAAGAGATGCGGGCTGCCGTCGAGCAAGAGTGGGCCCGGATTGAGGAAGAGTGGCGGCGGATCGAGCATGCGCGGCTTGAGCTCGATCAAAGGGCCCGGCAGCTGGACGTCTACAAAGAGAGTCTCGATGCCCGCGCTGCTAGGCTCGACGACCTCGAACGCCTCCAGGCCACGTATAACAACATGCGCGCCAACGATCTCGTCCCGATCCTGGCCGAGCTCGAAGATGGCACTGTGGCCCGCATCCTGGCGGGGATGGATGACCGCAAGGTCGCCCAAGTCTTCGCAGCGATGGATCCCGAGCGCGCCGCCCGGTTAAGCCGCATCCTGGGAGGCATTTCGGCCAAGTAATCCCCCTCATCCCTCCTCCTGGACATATTCCCCTCAAGCTACACCCCTGTTGAGGCCGATACATCCCTTAGAGTGATCTTTATCGCGCGAAGGGAGGTGAAGCCTTGACAGGGTCGCTCTTACCGGTCCAAGCGCCGCAGCAGTCGCCCGCCCAAGCTGAGAAGCCGCTGCTCTCGACGGACGGTTCCTCCGGAACGGCGTTTCGCGCGCTTTTTGCCAAGGCCCGGGAGCGGCTCAAAGCCCTAGAGAACCGAGGGCAGACGAGAAGCGCCTCTCCCGGCGAGACGGAAGCAGGCCAGCGGTCGAGCCCGGAAACAGCGGGTGACAGCCAACAAACCCAAGCCGCTCCTGCGCTATCCGGTGACGCCACTGGGGTCGTCCCGGTCTCGGTGGAATCTCCGTCCGGGCCCGGCGTCACAGGCTCAGACGACGCACTGTCGGTGGGGGCGGCCGCGCCGCTTTCTGATCCCAATGGCGCTCCGTTGTCGTTCGGTGACCGCGCTATGGGCGCCGGTGGGCACGTGCCCGGGGTGGCCGGAGCGGCGGGCCCGATGAACACCGGAGAAGGCGTCCAGCACGAAGCGGGCGGGACCGCGAGAGGGGACCTGCAACCGGCCGGAGACCCGGTTCCGCTGGGAGAGCGGGCGGCCGGCGAAAGTCTCTTGCAAAATGGGCGTGGCATCGCGGCAAGTCTCGCGGAGCGTCTCGGTTCTTCCGAAACCGCCGGCCTCGGAGTGACGGCGCGAGAAGCCGCCCACGCAGTCCTGGGGACGCCGTTATCCCAGGCGGCGCGCGTCTTATCACGGAGGAGCGGCGGTCGATCGCAGCAGCCCCTCGCGAGCCTTATGAGTGGCAACGCTGCTTTCGGATTAGCTTCCGCCCAAGACCAATCCTCGCCGGTCCGCGGGCCCCTTTCTCTGGCTTTCAACCCGGACGCTGGAGGAGAGCAGCAGGCCAGCTTCGCGGAATCCGGCGCCGGTGAGGTAGGGTTGGATGGCCTGGCATCGCGGCTCATTGAGGCCGTACGGGCTGCCGGCGCCCGGTTGGGGGAAGTCACGGTAGGCGAAATCGCGGCGGCGCTTTCATCCAGTGGAGTTGAGCCGGAGGGTTCCGGTTCAGACGCGGATGGCGTGACACTCCTACCGGAAGTCGGAAAGAGTCCCCTCGACGTTGAGGCGCCGCTTCACGATGCACGCGATCGCACGGCCATCCCTTGGACGGGCGCCTTGCAATCGGAAGGTCCTGCTTCCCGCAGCGAGGCCGATCTTTTCGCGAGCCGGCTTTTCTCTGACGATCCCGCGCAAAACGCGGCGGGGCCAGGCAGCGGTCTTTTATCCGACCGCGCAGCCGGCAGTGACGCAGTGAGTGGATCGGCGACACATCGCGAAGAGCCTGACGGGCTTACCGATGAACTCCGTCTCAGCCAGGAGCGTTCCGCGGCCGATGCTCGCGGCTCCGAGTTCGCCGCCGCCCTTGCGGAGCTGGAGGCCCCGGTCGATCCGCCCGAAGCGGCTCCGGCCCAGCTGGTCCGGCGCTTCGAGGGGGTGACCCAGAGCTCGCTGGAGCAGATGATCCGTCGCGTCGACGGCGAGGTGGACGGCGAGCATGCCTCGCTCAAGTTTCAGCTCGCCCCGGGGCGCTTGGGAGAACTGGAGCTGAGGCTGGAAGTCGATCGAGGGCTCGTCAGCGCCCGGTTTGTCGCGGCTTCGGAAGAGGTGCGGGCGCTCATCGAGTCGGCTTTGCCCGACCTGAGACGAAGCCTTTCCGAGCTGGGCGTCACCGTAAGTGAGCTCTCCGTCTCGGTGGGTTATGAGCAGTCAGGGCGCGATGCCAATCCGGGACGTGAGGATGGCGTGCGCTTGTCGGCGGCTCCCCCGGCGTCGTCTTTGAGCTCGGTCTCCGGGGCATACAGCGAAGACGTCGCAACGGAGCGGGCTCCTGGGGCGCTGGGTTACGGAGGCGTTGACATCCTCATCTGAGCAAGACCGGTTCGTAATCGTCGCGAAAGGGGGGAAGAGGCGTGAATTACGCTGCGGTATCGGCGGTCAACGCCGCGCGGACGGTCTCGGCCACCTGGGAAAGCACGGCCCAGCAGCGGGAGAAAAGCTCCACGGCCGGCGAAGCGCTGGACGAGATGTTTGGCAAGGACGTGTTCCTTCGCCTCTTGACGACCCAGCTGCGCTATCAAGATCCTTTCAAGCCCATCGAGGATCAGGATTTCATCGCCCAGATGGCGCAGTTCGTCGCGCTGGAGCAGACGCAAAACCTGACCCGGCAGCTGGAGCTTTTCATGGCGGAGCAAAGGGCGACCAACCGGATGGCCCAGGCCACAGCACTCTTGGGTCGCCAGGTGGAGGTTAAGGGTGAAAACGGTACCTATACCGGCACGGTCGAGGCTGTACGTCTCATCCAAGGCGTGCCGTACCTCGTGGTGAGCGACGCCCTCTTTGACGTGGGCGACGTCGTGAAAGTGCTGAGTTAAACCGATGCCCAACGGGGCCGGGAGGGTAGAGGCGTGGTCGATCGGATTGGCCTGTATGGCGAAATCGGCGGCGTAGCGAAACGTACGGGCGCTCCTTCTTCCGCCGCTCGCACCGCACAAGGTCTTTCCTTTGACGCGGTCTTGCGGCAAGAGATGCAAGGGGTCCGGCTCTCCGCCCACGCGCAGGAGAGGCTGAAACACAGCCGGATCGAGCTTACCCCCGAGCACATGGAGCGTCTCAACGGCGCTGTCGCCAAAGCGGCCGCCAAAGGGGCACGGGAGTCCCTCATCCTCCTTGATGATTTGGCTCTCGTCGTCAGCGTCAAAAATCGAACGGTAATTACGGCGATCGGACCCGATCGCATCAAAGAAAACGTCTTTACCAACATCGACAGCGCGGTCATCGGTTGATTAAAGGGTGGCTGTCGCTGCGTCGATGTAATGACCAGAGGCGAGTCTAAGGGCCGGACCCTATGCGGGAAGCCCGGGAGCGCCAGGCGACGGCTGGCGCCCGGCTCGCCACGTATAGGAGGTCATCATCGCCATGATGCGCTCACTTTTCGCAGGAGTTTCAGCCCTGCGGTACCATCAAGTGCGCATGGACGTCATTGGCAACAACATCGCCAACGTCAACACGATTGGCTACAAGGGCAGCCGTGTGACGTTTAAGGAGCTTCTAAGCCAAACCATCCGCGACGCGTCGGCTCCGCAAGGAAACCGCGGTGGAATCAACCCCACGCAGATCGGCCTTGGGGTCGACCTGGGAGCGATCACGACGTATCACACCCAGGGCAATCCTCAAGTAACGGGGATCGCGACCGACCTGACCATCCAAGGCGACGGCTTCTTTATCCTGGCCAACGGGCCCGAACGCTTCTATACCCGGGCTGGCATGTTTGACATCGACTCCGCCGGCAACCTGGTTTCGCTCACAACGGGTCTCAAAGTGCTGGGATGGGTGGCCGATGAGACAGGGCGGATTGACACCAACGCGCCTTTGAGGGAAGTGGTGATCCCGAAAGGCGCGACGATTGACCCCCTGGCGACGACGGGAATCACGTATGAGGGCAACCTTGATTCCCGGGTGAATGGGAAGTTGACTCTGTCGTCCACTAGCGCGGTCATCGATGGCAGGGAGGTTACCTTTGAGATTGTTCCTACAGGGAATTTCAACGAGTTCGAGTGGCGAGTGACGTGGACGGACAGCTCAGCGAACAAGCAAGAGCATTCGGGCATCATCCGGGTTAATAACCTCGGTGAGGTTGTATTCCAAAGTGAACCAAACAACTTCACAATCGGAGCAGTAAGCGTAACTCCCCCACAAGTTGCCACCGGCACGGATCCAGGTCTCTCCTTTACGTGGTCCGGAGGCTCCTCAGTCGATGGACTCTTCGAACCACCACCCACCAGCATCACCACCATCGAAGTCTTCGACTCCTTGGGCCGGACGCACGAAGTGGTGACGCACTTCAGGCGCATTGATGACTCCAGGTGGGAATGGTGGGCCGAAGATGCGGCTGGCAATCGGTTGAATGATGACCCGTCCCAGCCCAATGGGATCCTGGTGTTTGACTCCCGCGGCCGTCTCGTTTCCCAGACGGGTACAATCACCATCAACCCCGGCGGCGGGGCCGATCCTATCACCATCACACCGTCCTTCGCCGCGGTGACCCAATACGGGGACGAGACGACCGCCGAGGCCAAGTTTCAAAACGGGTATGGCGCCGGTGTTCTCACGAGCTTTACCGTCGACGCCAACGGGGTGATCATCGGCTCGTTCTCCAACGGC
>PKEU01000159.1 GCA_002919195.1 bacterium | reverse complement strand
CTGCGCAAGCTGGGTTCGGCAGGCAAACCCCTCTTTCCGGTGGAGCTAAAAGTCGACGCCCCACCGGGAGAAGTCGGCGAGATTCTGGTCCGCGGCCCGGGGGTGAGCCCGGGCTACTACCGCCGCCCTAAGGAGAGCAAAGCGTCAAGGCGTGAGGGGTGGTTTCGCACCGGTGATTTGGGCTGGCTCGACGCCGAAGGGTACCTCTACGTCGTCGACCGCCGCTCTGACTTGATCATCAGCGGGGGGGAAAACGTCTACCCGGCGGAAGTCGAGAGGGTCTTGGAGAGCCACCCGGCAGTGCTCGAAGCGGGCGTCGCGGCCAAGGCGGACGAGCGCTGGGGCCAGGTGCCCATCGCCTTTGTCGTGCCAAAAAGCAGCCCATCGCAAAAGCTCGCCGCCGAACTCATTGCTTACTGCCGGAGTAAGATGGCGCGGTATAAGGCGCCGGTGGAAGTGCATTTTGTCCCAGAGCTTCCCCGCAATGCCGCGGGAAAGCTGGCCCGGCACCGGCTCAGGGAGCTTCGGACAGGAGATGACAGCCGTGCGTGAGCTTCTCTTTTTTCGCGACCTAGGGGAAAACCGCGACGACCGCCCCGCCCTCTTGCTGATCCACGGCGACTTTAGTGACGGCCCTGGGACGTGGGACCGCCAAATGGCCTCGGAGAAACTGCGGGCAGCCTTCCGGATGATCGTCATCGACCGGCGGGGCGCAGGCGCAAGCCCCTCACACCCCAGGCCATACACGATCCGCCAAGAGGCGGAAGACGCCCTCGCCGTCCTCGATGCCCTCAAGATCCCAAGCTTTCATGTCGGCGGGCACTCCTACGGCGGCCTCATCGCTTGCGAAGTCGCCTGCCTTGTCCCCGAGCGCGTCCAGAGCCTGCACTTGATCGAGCCGCCGTATCTCTCACTGCTTCCCGATGATCCCGACGTCTCGGCCTTGCGGGAAGCGACGGTCAACGTGCGCCACCACGCTGCCCACTGGCCGGCCCAACAGATTGCAGAAGCTTTTTTCACCGCTCTCATGGGCAAGGAGGCAGTCCAGCGCATTAAAGAGAGGCCGGTCTGGCCCGGCCTCGTCAAAGAAGCGGAGCGCTACGCCCACCAAGAGCTGCCAGCGTCCTACCCGCCCGAGCGCCTTGCATCTCTTTCCCAGCGCCTTAAAAAGACCGTCCTGGGCTCGCCGGTCATCGTGTACACCGGCGGCCGGAGCCACCCTGCTTTGCAAAAGGTGGCCCGAGAGATCGCCGCCCGGCTCAAGGGCGCTCACCTGGTCTTTGTGCCCGAAGCGGGCCACAGCGTCCAGCAACACGCGGGCGACATGGTAGAAGAGCAGCTGCTCGCCTGCGGCAGGGCGTCCGGCCGGAGCTCTGGTTAACAGTCACTCTTGCTCGCCGTTACGCTCGCCGGTATGCATCAAAGAAGTGATGCTCGGGAGCCTTGATCCACGACCGCTCAAGAGCTCTCTCCACGCAACTTCCCGGGTTTCCACGGGGTGCCGAGCGCGGGCAAGAGCCACCGGTCGACGCCGTACCATCCCGCCACCTTCCAGGCCATGATCAAGAGGATGCTCAAGAAAAACAGGACCGGGTTGGTGCTCGCGGTGCCGGCCAGCATGAAGTTGAAGTTCATCAAAGCGCCAAAGAAGGCGGCAAAGCCCGTGAGCGCGCCCACGATCAGGCCCAAGCCCACCAAAAACTCGCCCCAGGCGATGAGCGGCGCCATCCAGGTGTAGTGCCCGCCCTCCAACAGCCAGGTGAGAAACGTCCGGTACCAGTCGTAGGTGACGGTCGTCTGCCCGGCCTCGGAAAGGCCCACCGCCCGCGACCAGTACCCCTGCACCGCTGCGCCGCCTCTCACCCAGGCGGGGTTGTGGATCTTGCCCCACCCCGCTGTAAGCCACGCCCAGCCGACGTAGAGGCGGACCAACGTCCACAGCCAGGCAAAGCGCGACGAGCTAAACAGCGTCTGCACGTACGGGGGATCCGGTAGGATTTCGGGTCTCCATTCCTCGGTCAAGCGAAACGACTCCTTTCGTTTCGTTGTCGGAGCTACACTTGGAGCTCCGCTCTGCGTATCACTTCGACGTCGCTCCGGCCCTCCGCCTCCTTGAGCAGGGGATCGGAGATCCAAATTTCCTCAAGCTCGAGGGTGTTTTTGATCCTCACGATCCGGGCCTCTTCGGGCCGCACGCCGTTGAGCGTCTTGAGGCACAGCGCGACCGCGGCGCGCTTTGTAGGCATCACGATGGGCAATTTGGCCACCGAGAGGACGGTCGAGGTGATCGCATTGGTGTAAGTCTGCACAAAGTCGATCTTATCCAACACCGCCTGGGTGGTGACGTCGGCCGCGCCGATGCCGTTGGCATTTCCGTGCGTCTCCTCCGTGAGATCGAGCACGGCGATCTTTTGCACCCTGGGCCCTCCCGACATAAAGGGAAGCGAAAACCGACCGGTGACATTGGGGTCCATTCCGTCGCCGCTGATGTCCTTGCCGATCTCGTCGACGATCAGCACCTCAAACTCGTCAAAGAGAATTCTCCCCATCCATGCCCTCGCCATTTCCAAAAGCTCAGGCTCACGCGAGGGGACTTCCTCGGGCAGGAGCACCTCAATCAGGGCCGGATCCTCGCGGGCGTTTTCGACGATCGCGACGGCTGCCACCACGTTGACGCGGCTGAGGATGAAGTCGCCCACTTCAGGGATCAGCTGGGCAAACCGTTCAAAGCCAAAGGAGTGCAGCGCAGCAGCGCCTCGGTGCTTCCCAAAACCGATGGCCAGCATCTTGTAAATACCGCTCTCAATCCGGCCGCGAAAGCTGGTGTGGGGCTTCACGCGCCCGATCGGGATCACGCCGTCGGCGGCCAGAGCCGCCCTGCTGAAGTAGACCGGCGCGCCGCTGGGGGTTTCGCCTAACAGCGCCACGTTCATCTCGGGCTCGAAGGGGACGCCCATCGACTCCGGCGTAATGCCGTACTGGGCGAGCACCGTCATCTGGCCCTCGGGGGTCGCACCGCCGTGGCTCCCCATAGTGGGCACGATGAAGGGCTCTGCTCCCCGCTCTTTGAGGAAGTCGACCGTCGCCTTGGTCACCTCGCGGATGCACTTGATCCCCCTGGAGCCTACACCGACCGCGATGCGCATGCCCGGCCGGATCCGCTCCAGCACTTCCGGCCGGGAAAACCCCCGCAGCACTTCATCGCGCGCGGAAGGTACGGCCGCGCCGCCAAACTTCTGGCGCACGTACGCACCCGACGGAAAGATGACATCGAGTCCCCCTGCCACCAGCGAGTCAGCTTGATCCTCGCGGATGATCTGCACGGTCACTTCCTCCCCGCAAAACACTCTATGCGCTCCATTGCACACGGCCCGGCGATTCCCTGCTGCCGGCCACGACGATGGGGCTAGGACGAAACGCACAAGGGGAGAAGCAAGAACCCAGCGAATCGTATTATTAAAATTCTATTAAGGATCAAGGAGGCGTTACTGTGGCACGACCGATCACGCTTTTCACCGGGCAATGGGCCGATCTTCCCCTCGAGACCCTGGCGCAAAAAGTGAGCTCCTGGGGATACGACGGCCTGGAGCTTGCGTGCTGGGGCGACCACTTTAGTCCTAGCCAGGCGCTGGAAGATGACAACTACGCCGCTGGCCGCCGTGAGCTTCTCAAGAAGTACAATCTCAACGTGTGGGCCATCGGCAACCACCTGACGGGCCAGCTGGTCCTCGATCCCAACGACCACCGCAGCGACGCCTGGGTGCCGGCCGAACTGGCAGGCGATCCGGAGGGCAAGCGGCAGTGGGCCATCGAAGAGATGAAAAAGACCGCCAGAGCCGCTCGCAAGCTCGGTGTCGACGTCGTCACCGGCTTTACGGGCTCCTCGATTTGGCACTGGATCTATCCCTTCCCGCCGGTCAGCGAGGAAGACATTAAAAAGGGCTACGACCACTTCGCTGAAGTCTGGGGGCCGATCCTCGACGTCTTTAAAGAAGAAGGCGTCAAGTTTGCCCTCGAGGTGCACCCCACGGAAATCGCCTTTGACCTCTATTCGGCGGAGAGGGCCCTTGAGGCCGTGGGCCACCACCCGTCCTTCGGCTTCAACTTCGACCCCAGCCACCTCCTCTGGCAGGGCGTCGATCCCGTGCAGTTCATCTACGCCTTCCCTGACCGGATCTTCCACGTGCACGCCAAAGACGTCCAGGTGACGCTCGACGGGCGGACGGGGATCTTGTCGTCTCACCTGCCCTTTGGCGATCCGCGCCGCGGTTGGGACTTCCGCTCCGTCGGACGGGGCGACGTCGACTTCGACAAGATTATCCGGGCCCTCAACCAGATTGGCTATCAAGGCCCGCTCTCGGTCGAGTGGGAGGACAACACCATGGACCGCGAGCACGGCGCGGCCGAAGCGTGCAAGTACCTGCGCGACATCGAGTATCCGCCGGCGCCCACCGGCAGCTTCGAGGACGCCTTCAAAAAGTAAGCGGCGCAACGCCGGGAAACGCGTCGCTTTGGACCACCGCCCCTTGCCAGCGGGAGGCAGACGCCTCCCGCTGGTTCATTTTATCGCCCGGGCTGGTATGAAACGCACACCTGTGAGGAAAGCTGGGACAGGGTGATCCAACGATGGCCAACGACAACAGCGAAGCGCCCGGAAAGAGCGAAGAAGGCGCGCCTCAGACCCACTCCGTCCAAGAAGCCTCGCAAGCCGCCGGCGCCTTTAAGACGCCTCAAGGGACAATGTCTTTGGTCCTCATCTACCTTGCCGCCATGGCGATTCTCTGGTTTTACGTCTACTTCATCTTGCTGCGTTCCGAGGGAGTATAGAGCTCGCCGGGGAGGGAGCGCCTTTGGCAACCGACATCGACCGCTACGAACTCACCTGGATCTACATCTGCGTCGTCGCCTTGCTGGTCCTCTTTGGCGTGCTGCTTTACAGCGCGTACGCCCTGGGCATCCATGTCGAGACCGATGTGGGCCAGATCCACCCGGCCCAGGTGGCCACGACCCCGCCCTTCGACCAGCCGGGCCTGCGCATGATCGGACCCGACCACTACGAAGCGGTCATCGTCGCCCGGGCGTGGGTCTTTGACCCGCCCGAAATCCGGGTGCCCGTGGGCTCCACGGTCACCTTTAAGCTGACGAGCATTGATGTGATCCACGGCTTCAAGATCCCGCGCACAGGCATCAACCGCATGATCGTGCCCGGGCAGATCTCTGAGGTGACCCACCGCTTCGACGAGCCGGGCACCTACACGTTTTTCTGCCACGAGTACTGCGGGTCGGGCCATCACATCATGAACGGGGGAATCGTCGTTGAACCTCGCTGAGATCTACCGCCGCGACGCTTGGCACATGCGCTGGTCGCTGTATATCAGCTTCGTAATGCTGGCCATCGGGGGCTTTTACGGGACGCTCCAAGCCTTGGACAAGATGGGCGTCGACCTGTACCGCTACCTTCCCGATCCTCTGTACCGGTACTACCTCGGCCTCACGGTTCACGGGGTGACCTTGGGGTGGATGTTTACCGTCTTTTTCATCATCGCCTTCCTCAACCTGGTCACGATCCACGGTTTGAGGCGGCCCCTGGCCAGCCCCGGTTTGGCTAAGGCGACCTTTGGCTTGGCGGTCCTCGGCGCCGTCGCCGCCTTGATCCCCACCTTCACCAACGAAGCCTCGGTCCTTTGGACGTTTTACGCGCCGCTCCAGGCTCACCCGGCGTTTTACATTGGCCTCACGGCCATCGTCGTCGCCACGTGGACCGCGGGGATCAACGCGTATCTCACCTGGCGCTCTTGGAAGCGGGAGCATCCCAACGTGCGGACGCCCCTCATGAGCTTTGCCGCCTTGACAACGTGGGCCATGTGGGCGCTGGCCTCGGTGGGCGTCGCTGCTTCGATGCTCTTTCAGCTGATCCCCTGGTCGTCAGGGCTCCTCGCGCAGGTCAATCCCCTGCTCAACCGCTCGCTCTTTTGGTTTACGGGTCACCCCGTCGTCTACTTTTGGCTGTTGCCGGCATACATCTCCTGGTACACGATGCTCCCAGCCCAGGTGGGCGGCAGGCTCTTTAGCGAGTCCCTCGCCCGCCTCGTATTTCTGGCGTTTATCCCCTTTTCGATTCCCACGGGATTGCACCACATGTTTCCCGACCCGGGCATCCCCCACTCGACCAAACTGCTCCACGCCATCCTGACGTTTGCCGTCGTCTTTCCCAGCCTGGTGACGGCCTTTACCGTCGTCGCTTCCGTCGAGGAAGGAGCCCGCCGCAACGGGGGAACGGGCCGCTTCCGCTGGATCTTGAGGCTCCCATGGCTTACCAACCCGGCCGTCTCGGGGCAGCTGCTCGGGATGGTCCTCTTTGCCACGGGCGGCATCACGGGCATCATCAACGCGTCGTACGGCATGAACCTCGTCGTGCACAACACGATGTGGATCCCCGGCCACCTTCACACCCAGGTGGCCGGAGCGGTCACCCTCACCTGGATGGCGGCAAGCTTCTGGCTGATCCCGCTGCTCACGGGGAAAAAGCTCTGGAGCGTGCGGCTTTCGACGCTCCAGGTGTGGACGTGGTTTTTCGGCATGGCGATCATGGCTCGCGGCATGCACTGGATGGGCATGGCGGGCGTCCCGCGCCGGGTGCACCTCACCTACGCGCCCTACGCGCTGTTTGACGAATGGCGCCTCGCGGGTTGGCTGGTGGGCGCCGGCGGCGTGCTGCTCTTTCTTTCCGGCGCGCTCTTTCTGTACGTCATAGCGATGACCGTCTGGTTTTCCCGCTCACCAGCCCAGGTGGAAGTGCCCGAAGCGAAGCCGCTGCACCCGGTGGAACGCATGCCTTTGGTGCTCGACCGCATCACGCCCTGGGTGACGGTGACCGTCGTCCTCATCGCCATCGCGTGGCTGCCGTCGATCTACCGGATCGCCACCACCCACCCCTACGTGCAAGGCTGGCGCCTCTGGTGAGCCCCGCCGGGACGATCGACATACGCCCGGCGGGCAAATTTCCCTCGCTAAAAGGGCGTAGCTCTGCTACAATTCTGGTGACACATCACGTTGGAGCGAGGGGAATTCCGAGCTTTGAGATTGACATCGCCAGGGAAGCAGAGCTGTGCCTCTCTACTTGCCGAATTTCACGCCAAAAAACTCGACCTGAAAGGCGAGCGCCTCACGTTTTCCGGCGTGGGCGACCGCGACGTCTACAACATTACGGCTCCCTTTATCGACCGGGAGGAGCCCGTCATCGCGGGCCGGGTCGAGCCTAGGGACAGCGAGCACTCCGAAGTCGTCTTCTTTCACCAGCGCGACGGCGCCTGGCGCCCCCGCGAGGGCGACCCAGTCTTCGCGCTCCAGGATCCCTTTTTCTCCCGGATCCACGGTGAGCTGGTGGTCGGGGGCGTGGAGATCTTTCCCCATCCCACATGGCCGGGACGCCTCGGGTGGCGGACCCGCTTTTACCGGGGCCAAGATGTGAGAGACCTCAAGCCTTTCGCCACGGGCCCCGATGGGATGAAAGACATCCGTTTGGTCGAGTTGGCCGACGGCGGCATCGGGGTCTTTACCCGTCCCCAGGGCAAGATTGGCGGCAGGGGCACCATCGGGTACACCCGCATCGATTCCCTCGACGACCTCAACGCTGAGGTGATCGAAGGGGCCTACCTCTTGACGGAGCAGTTTTTCCCCGATGAGTGGGGAGGAGTCAACGAAGCCCATCTCCTCTCCAACGGACTCTTGGGGGTGCTGGGGCACATCGCGCGCTTTGACGATGCGCTCAACAAGTACTATTACCCCATCGTTTTCGCCTTTGATCCTGTGAGCCGGGTCGCCTCGGCCATGGAGATCATCGCTGTCCGGGAGAATTTCCCCCCGGGTCCGGCCAAGTCGCCGAGCCTTGTCAACGTGCTCTTTAGCGGTGGACTCGTGCGCCAGCCCGACGGGACAGCCGTCTTGTACGTCGGCGTGAGCGACGCCGAAGCCCACCGCATCGTGATCCCAGATCCTTTCCTCAAATACGAAGCCATCGGATCGGCTGCGCCCTAGGGGCCTCACCGGCGCGCAAGCCGGACCGTGCCGCGGCTCACTTCCAGCTTGAGCCGGTGCGCGCCATCGCCGACCGTACCGGAAACCTCGGTCCGAAGCCCCGACTCGAGCCGGCTGAGGGGCAAAGCGGTCTCAATCTCACCCATCTCGGCGACGGCGGCGACCGTCCAGCCGCCGTCGCCTTCGAGATACACCTCCATATCGCCCAGGTCGACGGAAAGCTCAGCCGACCGTGCGACGCCCACCTTGACGGAACCCAGCCTGTAGGCGATCGTCACGTCTCCTGCCACGTCCGACACGTGACTTTCACCGTAGCCGCCTTGCAACGCCAGGTCGCCCCCGACCTTTCTCACCCGGGAAAAACCTTGGCCGAGCGTGAGGTGGACGTCTTCCGCCACATCTTCCACGACCAGCTCGATGTAGCTTCCCGCGCCTTCGACCCTCCCGCGGATCTCTTGGATCTCGGCCCTGCCGCCGCGGACCTCAAACTGCACAGGCCCCAAGACGCGGCGGATCGAGAGATCCATGACGCGGCTATTGACCTCTACGGCGCCTTGCACGTCCTGCACGACGGCCTTCCCCCCGGCGCTCTCAAGCCGGACAGAACCCAAGATCCCCTCAATCGCCACATCGCCCGTATGCTCCGTGACGACGTCGACGCCCGGCGGCACGCCTAGCTTCACGTCGACGAAAAGGTTTTCGATGCCGCTGGGTAAGGTCTCAGGACGCTGCAGCGTCAGCCGGACTTGATCCCCTTCCCGCACCCAGGCCATCGCGACCTCGTTGAGGAGCGCCGCCGCACCTCCCGGCGCGCCTTTTGAGGCGTCTTCCCAGACCCGCACCGCGTACTCGGCGGTCAGTTCCCCACTAGGTGAAGGCCTGATCTCGAGCCGGCCCAGCGTGTTTTCGACGACAACCGCTCGCACGGCTTGAGCCCCGTCGCCGAGAAGGGTGGAGGCGTCCAAGGTACGGCGCTCCTCCACCGTGGGAGGCCGGGCAGGGACACGGCCGACCTCGTCCCAAAGGGTCTCGATCGTGAAAAACCTGCCCTCAAAGCGATCGGATCCTGGCGTCCCCAGATCCACGACCGCGACCAGCGACAACAACGCAAAACCAATGAGCAGCATCCGCCGAAATGGCATCGGAGTACCTCCCATCTCCACCAGGCCCTCACACTTCCACGGCGCGCTCGAGCATGGCGTTGAAGAGCGCATAGAGTCCTACCAGCAAGAGCGCCACCGCAGCGAAGGGTCCACTTTCGATTCGCACCAGGAGAAACTCAGGAATCCCTGAGATCACGTTGAGCGAGCGCACGTAAAAATCGGGGAGCCATGCCAGCAACAACCCACCGAGATCGCCGGCGCGGCCGAGCAACCAAAAGAGGAGGATCCACGTCCAGACCATCACAAGACCCCGAAACCGGGAAAAAAGCCTGCTAAAGACGTAGGCAAACTGTGCGAGAAACCCGATGGTCACAAAGGCCGCCAGGGCCACTCCAAAGACGAGCAGGCTCATCTTGACGGCCCACTCCCGGGGGATCGCGGCGATATCCGGGGACGTCGCCAACTCCGCCAAGATCCCGGTCCGGGCCGCGACGAGCCAGGCCCCGGCGCCGATGAGCAGCATCAAGGTGGTCACTCCCGTCGCGAGCACGGCGAGCTTTGCCGAAGTGATCACCCACGCCCGGGCCGGAAGACTCAGCATCAGGTAACTGGTGTTTTCCCGCCATTCTTGCCGGTAGAGCTGGACTGAGCTCCACAAGACCCACAAGGGAAGAAACCCCATCGGCAGCCAGTAGAGGACCGCGATCGCTTCGGGGCTCCACCGGTTGACCCTGGAAAGCAGGAGAAACGTCCAGACGACAAGGGCCCCGGCGATGAGCAGCCCTTCTGCCCGATGGCCCATCAGCTCTTTCTTGTATTGCTGCCACCACATCACGCAAACACCTCTTGAAAGAGTTCCTGGATCGACTTGCCTCGCTCTTCGCGCAGACGCTCGGCCTCGCCGGCCAAGGCGATGCGCCCGTCCTTGAGAAAGAGGACCTCGTCAAAGAGCGCCTCGCTTTCCACCACGTCGTGCGTCGACATCACGATGGTCTGGCGATCCCCCCGAAATTCGGAGACAATCGCCCGGAGCACCCTAGAGCGGGACGTGGGATCGATCCCCGATAGGGGCTCATCCAACAGCACCACGGGAGCGTTCCGGCTCATCGCCAGGACGATCTTAAGCCGCGCCCGCATTCCCTTGGATAGCCGGCTCACGCGGGCTCCAAGGTCGAGGCCCATAAAGTTAACGAGCTCCTGGGAGCGATCATGGTCCCAGTCGTTGTAAAAGGCGCTGACGTATGCGAGCGTCTGGCGCACCGTCATCCAGCCGTAGAGGTGATCGATCTCAGGCAGGTAGGCGATTTTCGCTTTGGTCTTGGGCGAGGGCGGTTCACCGTCGATGGTGATATGCCCCCCATCGGGGCGGTGCAAGCCGGCGACCAGCTTGAGCAGCGTCGACTTGCCGGCGCCGTTGGGGCCCAAAAGCCCGAGGATCGTCCCCTCGCGCAAGGTAAAGGAAAGGTCATCGATGGCCCGGAGCCTCCCAAAACGCTTGGTCACCCGGTCAAAAACCACCCTCGCCACCGGGCGCACCCCCTTGATCAGCAGACGACGGCGCCTTCCCATCTTTCGGGCCCGCCTCGATCACCCGGCGGTACGTCGCGCGAACCATCTCCGCCATCTCGTCACACCCATAGCCGAGGGCGTGCATCTCCCCGACAAAAGCGACGAGCGCCCGGTCGGCCATCTCCCGCCGGATGCTGGCCACAAGCCCCTCGTCGTTGACGATAAAGGTCCCTTGCCCCCGCAGCGTCTCGGTGATCCCCATTTGTTCCATTTCCCGGTAAGCCCGCTGCACCGTATTGGGATTTACCTGCACCATGCTCGCCAACTCCCTTTGCGAGGGTATCCGATCGCCAGGGACTAGCTCTCCCCGGGCGATCGCCCGCTTAAATTCATCGATAATCTGCTGGTAGATCGGACTGTGCTGATCCAATCTGAGCTGCATCGCTCTCTAGTCCTCCGAACTCAATCTCGACCCTTTCCCGTCACAGCTCGTCACTCCTCGGCACACCGGTGCTCCGCATGATCCTTCCGTTCCCGGAACGATCTACACCACTAGTGCACTATTACTTTAGTGCACTAGTTCAGGAGAAGTCAAGGGCCAATCGCAAACTTCCGCGAAAACCGCAAGAAAGGCGCCGCACAGGTGGAGCAAAACGATGGGGCGCTCCCCATGATCGCGGGGAGCGCCCCGAGCAAGCTCAAAAGAAATCGCTTTTCTTCATCAGCTTTCCTTGGACTGGATCTTCGCCCAGGTGTCTTTCAGCGTGACGGTGCGGTTAAACACCAGCTTTTCAGGGGTCGAGTCGGGATCCACACAGAAATACCCATGCCGCAAAAACTGAAACCGATCGCCGGCCGAGGCGTTGGCGACGCTGGGCTCGATGAGGCACTCTGGGAGCACGACCAGAGAGTTTGGATTGAGGTTGGCCATGAAGTCGCCGCCTTCCTCCGGGTCCTCCGTCAAAAACAAGTGATCGTAGAGGCGCACCTCTGCTTTGACGGCGTGGGCAGCCGAGACCCAGTGAAGAGTGCCCCGCACTTTTCGCCCGTCGGTCGTCCAGCCGCCCCGGGACTCGGGATCATAGGTGCAGCGCAGCTCGACGATCTCGCCGGTCTCGGGGTCTTTGATCACTTCTTGGCAGGTGATGTAATAGGCGCCTTTGAGCCGTACTTCCCGCCCCGGCGCCAAGCGGAAAAATTTCTTCGGCGGGTCTTCCATGAAGTCGTCCCGCTCGATGTAGATCTCCCGGGAAAACGGCACTGGGCGGGTGCCGGCGGAAGGATCCTCGGGATTGTTTTCGACCTCAAAGGTTTCGACCTGTCCCTCGGGGTAGTTGGTGATCACGACCCGCAGGGGATGGAGGACAGCCATCACCCGGGGCGCGGTGGCATTGAGGTCTTGGCGCACGTAATGCTCCAATCGGGCGTATTCGATCTTGCTGTTGGTCTTCGAGACGCCCGCCTCGGCGACAAAGGTGCGGATGGCCTTGGGAGTATAGCCCCGCCGGCGCAAGCCGGCCAGCGTCGGCATCCTCGGATCGTCCCAGCCCCTGACATGCCCCTCGTCCACCAGGCGCCGCAGCCGCCTCTTGCTGGTGATGACATGCGTCAGCTCAAGGCGCGCAAATTCGATTTGCTTGGGGGGATCTTTGATCTCCAGAGCTTCGAGAAACCAATCGTAGAGCGGCCGGTGATCCTCAAACTCCAACGTGCAAAGGGAGTGGGTGATCCCCTCGATCGCGTCCGACAAGGGATGGGCGAAATCATACATGGGATAGATGCACCATTCGTCGCCCGTCCGGTGGTGCCTCACCTTTTGGATGCGGTAGATGACGGGGTCTCTCATGTTGAGGTTGGGCGAGGCCATATCGATCTTGGCCCGGAGCGTCCGGGAACCTTCGGGAAACTCCCCCGCGCGCATGCGGCGGAAGAGGTCGAGGTTTTCTTCGACGCTCCGGTTGCGATAGGGGCTTTCCTTTCCGGGCTCCGTGAGCGTGCCGCGATACTCCCGGATCTCCTCGGGGCTCAAATCGCAGACGTAAGCTTTCCCCTTCTTGATGAGCTGGACGGCGTACTCATACAATTGCTCAAAGTAGTCGGACGCATAATACAGGCGGTCGCCCCAGTCAAATCCCAGCCACTTGACATCTTCGATGATCGACTGGACGTATTCTTCGTCTTCTTTGGTGGGGTTGGTGTCGTCGAAGCGGAGGTTGCAAAGGCCCCCGTTGAGCATGGCCAGGCCAAAGTCGACGCAGATGGCTCTTGCGTGGCCGATGTGAAGATAGCCGTTGGGCTCAGGCGGAAAGCGCGTGTGCACCCGGCCGCCGTAGCGGCCGGCCGCGCGGTCGGCATCAATGATCTCCTGGATAAAAGTGTTTCGCAAGGGTTCCAGTTCCTGCACGGCCACCAACTCCTCTTAGACCATAACGGTAGCTTTTCCAGCTTTCAGAGAGTTAAAAAGCGGCAAACGCCCGTGGGAAGCTTCCCCATCGGTATTGAAACTCCTACTTGCGGGCCTCGGCAACAGCAAGGCTCTTCGAGCCTCCCCGCAGGGTTCGCAGGGCCTTAAACCGAATCACCCGTCGGAAATACCTGCCAAACTCACCTAGGAGGCGAGCGCATCCATGTCCATCATCCAGCCTAACGCCGTCGTCCTCTTTCAAGGCGACAGCATCACCGACTGCGGCCGGGACCGCGCTAATCACAAGAGCCTTGGGTTCGGCTATGCGGCCATGGCTGCGGCCTGGTTTTCCGCCCTTTATCCCGAAAGCGGAGTTACCTTTCTCAACCGGGGGATCTCAGGCAACCGCGTGAAGGACCTGCTCGCGCGCTGGGAGGACGATTGCCTTGCGCTCCAGCCCGACTGGGTATCGATCTTGATCGGGATCAACGATTGCTGGCGCCGCTACGACAGAAACGATCCCACGCCGGTCGAGGAGTTTTACGACGGCTACCGCAAGCTCTTGACCTTAGTGAGAGAGAGGACTAAGGCCGGGCTCATCCTTTGCGAGCCTTTCGTCCTTCCCTACCCCGAGGACCGCAAAGCGTGGCGCGTCGACCTGGATCCCAAGATCCACGCCGTCAGGGAGCTTGCCCGCGAGTTTGGCGCGTACTACGTGCCCTTTGATGGCATCTTCGCTCAGGCGGCGACCCGCACACCACCCCAGTACTGGGCCGAAGACGGCGTGCACCCCACGCTGGCAGGCCACGCCCTTATGGCCCAAGCCTGGCTGCGGACCGTCGGCGTGCCCATCTAAGCGGCCGGACCGCCTCCTCCCAGGCGGTCTCAGTCACGATTGGTCGCCCAAAAAGAGCTTTTCCGTCGCGAGGGCGTCGAGGAAGTAGCGGTCATGGGAGACAAAGATAATGCCGCCGGGAAAACCGGACAAAGCCTCGAGGAGCACGTCTTGTGTCTCGATATCGAGATAGTTGGTGGGCTCGTCCAGGATCAGGAGATCGTGATTGCCCAGGATAAGACGGGCAAGGAGCACTTTGGCCCGTTCCCCCCAACTGAGATCGGCGACCCGCTTGAGCGCGCTCTCTTTCCGCAGGCGCATGCGGCCCAGCACGGTCCGGACGAGCGTCTCGTCTTTGCCCGTCTCCAGGACGGCCTCGAGCGCGCTCTTGGCGCTGGGAAGAGCGCGGCCTTCTTGGTCAAAGTAGCCCACGCTCGCGCCCGGTGAAAGCCATACTTCGCCGGCCAGCGGCGGGATTTCACCGATGAGGGTCTTGATCAGGGTGCTCTTGCCGCAGCCGTTGGGGCCCGCGATGCCCAGACGCTCGCCCGAGCGCAGCTCAAAGCGGATCCCGCGGGCTAGAGGTGGTCCGGGCGCGTACCCTATGGCCAGGTCTCGGGTCCAGGCGAGAATTCCTTCCTTTCCCCCGTTAAACTCGATCTTGATGGGATCGGGTTCAAAGGGTTTTTCTTCTTTGAGCTTTTCGATCGTCTCATGAAGGCGGCGCTCGGCGACGAGAGCTCTCTTGGCCAGCTTGGCCGCCTTCGCTCCGATGTGCCCCTTGTCTCCGGCGCCCCGCTTTTCCCGCTCCTTGGCATGCGACCAGTTGCGGTACGAGCGGGCCTGCTCCTCAAGCTTCTTCACCAGCCGGCGCCTCTTTTCGTACGTCTGCCACGCGGCTTCCCGGGCCTCGGCCCACTGGCGGCGAAATGCGGCGTAATTGCCGGGGTACACCTTGATGACACCCCGGTCGAGGTGTGCCACTTTCGTGGCGACGGCGTCGAGAAAGGTTCGATCGTGCGAGACGACAAGGTACGTCGTTTCAAGCTTTGGCAAGGTCTCGGCCAACCACTCTCGGGCCCTCATGTCCAGGTGATTGGTAGGCTCATCAAGGAGCAAGAGATCGTAACTGCCAAGGAGCAGGCGAGCCAAGGCCAGCCGCGCCTTTTGACCGGCCGAGAGGGAATCGACCGGCTTCTCCCACTCCCGGGGGGCAAGACCCACCCCAAGCAGCATGGCTTCCGCACGGGCCCGGTACTCGTAGCCACCCCCAGCCTCGTAGGCATCCATTGCTTCCCCTAGCTCCTCGAGGAGGCGACTGGACTCCGCAAGATCGCGACTTTCGACGAGAGCTTGATTGATCTTGGCGATACGGGCCTCGAGCTCGAGCAAATGAGAAAAGGCGCCCAAGGCGACGGCCATACAGGTCGCTTCATGGTCTCCGCCGAGTAAAGATTGATCGAGATAACCGATGGCGCAGCCCTCTTTCACTGCGACATTGCCGGAGTCTGGCTTTAACGAGCCGAGGATGATTTTGAGAAGCGACGTCTTGCCCGAGCCGTTCTCGCCGACCAGGGCGATGCGGTCACCCCGGTGGATCGCAAGATCGACGCCATGTAACACCTGTTTGTCGAAAAAGGAAAGGTGAACGTTGTGAAGCTGGACGAGCACATGACCACTCCTTGCCCGCGTGAAGAAAGGGAGAAATTTACAACGAAACTCACGAGAGCAGGAGTGGCCGCGGAAAGGCAGCGCGGGACGCGGCATGCAAAGTAAGGCCGTTTCTTGCTACCGCAGTTTTCGATTCGCGATGAAAGAGCTTTTAAGCCAACTCCCGCTCGCTAGCCATCAGCCTTCATGGGTGGACCTCCTTGCCGTACATCACAGGCTCGACAGCATCGTAACAACCGATAAGAGGCTGCGTCAAGCTTGCGGGCGCGCATCTTTTCACTGGCAGCATACGTCTAAGGCGAGGGAATCTCCCAACGCTGGGGAAATTCGCCCGGGGTTGGGCACGGCTATTGACTATGGTATACTTGGATCTGTGAAAGGAAACGGATTGAAAAACGCCAATCTAATTGCGGGATAACGACGGACATATCGCTTCGAGACGCTCGCTGCACCACGTCGTCGGCGTCCCGGAGGATCCGATGAGTACGGCAGGGAGAAATCTGGAGGGGATCGTATGGACTTTACCTGGAAGATCGGGGGGGCTCAAGGCGAAGGGATCGACTCCGCAGGCGAAATCTTTGCCTTGACCCTGCATCGCATGGGCTATTACATCTACGCCTACCGGCACTTTATGTCGCTGATCAAAGGCGGTCACACCAACTACAAGGTGCGTGTGTCCTCTAAACAGTTTCGCCACCGCGGCGACAAGCTGGACATGTTGGTCGCCTTTGACCAGCGCTCGATCGATGAAAACCTCCATGAACTGAAAAATGGGGGCGCCGTCCTTTACAATGCGGGAGCCTTTGAGCCCAAGTTCCCCGGTGACGTGGACGTCGTGCCGATCGGCGTGCCGATGCAGCAGATCGCGAAAGATCACGGCAGCATCGTCATGACCAACATGGCGGCGATGGGCGCGAGCGCCGCGCTGGTCGGCCTTGAGCCCGATGCCTTTGACGCCTTTATCGCCGAACGCTACGGCAAGCACGGCGCGGAAGTGGTCGAAGCCAACCGCAAGGTGGTCCGGGCCGGATACGAAGCGGCGAGCCAAGTGACGACGTGGCGGGCCACCCTCCCTGAGATTCCGGAGGAAAACAAGCGGAAAAAGCGCGTCTTCATGCACGGGAACGACGCCATCGCCCTGGGGGCGGTCGTCGCGGGCTGCCGCGTGGTGG
Organism: bacterium; assembly: GCA_002919195.1. Classification (GTDB taxonomy): domain Bacteria; phylum Bacillota; class Limnochordia; order DTU080; family RSA5; genus RSA7. The sequence goes on along the minus strand of PKEU01000159.1, from coordinate 6,112 downwards.
CGGCCTATCCCATCACTCCGGCGACGGACATCCTTTACAGCCTCCTCAAGCTCCTGCCCAAGTACGGCGGAGTGGTGTTGCAGGCCGAGGACGAAATGGCTGCATGCCAGATGGCGGTGGGCTGCAACTACGCCGGTGTGCGGGCGATGACCAGCACCTCCGGCCCGGGCTTCTCGCTCATGACCGAGACGCTGGGCCTCGCGGGCGTCTCCGAAACGCCCGTCGTCATCGTCGACGTGCAGCGGGCCGGCCCCAGCACGGGCATGCCCACCAAAACCGAGCAGGGCGACGCCTTCCAGGCGATCTTTAGCTCGCATGGCGAGATTCAGCGGATCGTCCTGGCGCCAGCCACCGTCGAGGACTGCTTCTACGACATCCAGCGGGCGTTTAACCTCGCCGACAAGTACCAGTGCCCGGTGATCGTCTTGACCGACCTCGCTCTTGGTCTATCCAAGCAGTCGGTCGATGTGGACGACATCGACTTCGAGCGCATCTCCATCGACCGGGGCGAGCTGCTCACCGAGGAGCAAGTGAAGGAGATCGCAGCCAACGGCGGCTACAAGAGGTACGCGATCACCGAGTCGGGCATCTCGCCGAGAGCTCTGCCCGGCCAAGAGGGCGGTGTGCACATCGCCATCAGCTACGAGCACACCGAGGAAGGCCATGAGGATGAGACGCCGTTCCACCGGGTGTCGCAGACCGAAAAGCGCATCCGCAAGATGTCGACCTTCGATCCCGAGGAGTTTGGGGTTCGCCTCTCGGGCGATCGCAAGCCGGAGCTCCTCTTGATCGGGTGGGGTTCGACCATCGGACAGATCGACGAGGTGCGGCAGGCGCTGGCCGCGGAGGGGCGCTCGGTCGCCCACTTGCACCTGTCGGTCCTCTATCCCTTCCCCACCAGAGCCGTGCGGGAAGCTATCGAGTCGGCCGGCTCCGTCCTCGTGGTCGAAAACAACGCCTTCGGGCAGTTGCAGCAGCTCATCCAGCTCCACGTCGGCCACTACGACCACATGCACAGCTGCCGCAAGTTTAGCGGCGAGCCCTTTAACGTATCGGAGATCCTCTCCCGCGCCAACGAGGTGCTGGCGGAGAGCAAGAGCGTGAAGGAGGTCGGTTGATTTGTCGACCGTTACGGTTAAGGACTATCGCGCCAACGCCCAGGCGTCCACCTGGTGCCCTGGTTGCGGCGACTTCGCCGTCGTCGCCGCCATGCAGCGGGCGCTGGTTAACTTGGGCCTTAAGCCCCATCAAGTCGTAGCCGTCACCGGGATCGGTTGCTCCGGCAAGTTCAACTACTACCTGGGCGCCAACGCGTTTAACTCGATGCACGGACGTTCGCTCCCGGTGGCTCAGGCGATCAAGATCGCCAACCGCGACCTTGTGGTCATCGCCGCCGGCGGCGACGGCGACGGTTACGGCATCGGCGTCGGACACTTTATCCACGCCTGCCGGCGCAACGTCGACATCACCTACGTCGTCATGGACAACCACATCTACGGCCTTACCACGGGCCAGACCTCGCCGACCAGCCGCAAGGGCTTTAAGACCAAGACGACGCCCTACGGCGCTGCAGAGCACCCCATCCGTCCTCTGCCCCTGGCGCTGGCCAGCGGATGCGGCTTTGTCGCTCAAGGCTTTTCGGGCGACGTCAAGCACTTGCAAAGCCTCTTTGAGGCGGCGATCCAGCACAAGGGCTTTGCCCTGGTCAACGTGTTGAGCCCGTGCGTCACCTTTAACAAGGAGCAAACCTACGACTGGTGGCGGGAAAACCTCGTCAACCTGGACGAGCGGGAGGATTACGATCCCGCCGACCGCTCGGCGGCCTACAAGGTGGTCAACGAGCTCAACAGCCTCGTCACGGGTATCATCTACCGCGAAGAGCGCAGCGACTACCAAGACGAACTGCCCAACTACGACCCTCAGCCCTTGATCTACCAGGATCTCAGCCGTCCGATCCAAGATCGAGACGAGTTGCTCGCAGCCTTTATGTAACGCAACGTCGAAAGCGCAACGCGACGTTGATCCAAGCCGCTCCACCCGGGCCGCTCGCGCGGCCTTGGGTGGAGCGCTCGTCTTATGTGTCCGCCCCGCAAACCCGCCGTGCGGGCGTGCCGGGCTGGCCCTCCAAACAGCGAGGCGGGTGACTTTTGTGGTGAAATTGATACAAAGACAAGCGGTCCTTTTCATGCTCGTCGGAGCGATGTTCCTGCTGCCGGCCGCGGCGTGGGCGGCGCAGCCCGATGAGGTCCTGGAGCGGCTCATGACCCAACGCCTCGATCCCGAGTGGTTCACGCCTGCCTTCCTCAACCAAGTCCCCATCGCACAAGTGGAGGCGCTCATCGTCCAGCTCACCCAGGCCCTGGGCCCTTTTGAAAAAGTGGTCGAAGGGGAGCCCCAGTACCTCATTTATCTCCGCGACGGCATCGTGCCCGCCGAGATCTTCCTCGATCCGGAGGGACACATCGAAGGGCTCTTTTTTCACGCTCCCCGGCTCCGTGCGACTCGGCTGGACGAGCTCGTCGCCTCCCTTGAAGCCCTGCCCGGGAAGACGGCGCTCCTCATCACCTCCGATCGCGGCGTGATCGCCGCCCACAACGCCGAGACGCCGTTGGCAGTGGGTTCGGCCTTTAAACTTGCCGTCTTGGCGGCGCTCAGGGATCAGGTTGAGCGAGGCGAGAGCGACTGGGAAGACGTCATCCCGCTGCCAGCCGAGGCCCGCAGCCTCCCCACAGGAATCATGCAGGCCTGGCCAGCGGGCTCCCCGGTCACATTGCACACTCTGGCAACGCTGATGATCTCGCTCAGCGACAACACGGCCACCGACGCGTTGATCTCGTTCCTCGGCCGGGAAAACGTGGAAGCCTATGCTTCCCGCAATACACCGCTTCTTACGACCCGGGAACTCTTTATCCTCAAGGCTTCTGAAAACGCCGACACGGTTCGCCGTTACCGGGAAGCCAGCCCCGGCGAACGGCGTCGGCTTCTCACCCAAGAGGTAGCCTCCCTTCCCCTGCCGGCTTTGACCGCGATGCCTCTCGACCGGGTCACAGCGCCCGACGTCGGTTGGTTTTTGAGCGCGTCGGAACTTTGCAGCCTGATGGCCCGGGTCGAGGACCTCCCACTCATGAACATCAATCCCGGGATCGCTTCGCCCCAACAGTGGCAGCGGGTCGCCTATAAAGGCGGATCGCTGCCGGGGGTGCTCGCTCTGGTGAGCAGCCTTTGGGATCAACAGGGCAATCGCTACTGCGTGGCCGCCGTATGGAACGACGATTCTCCCCTGGATGAGGCGGCTTTCTACAGCATCTACGCCGCGCTCCTCGAGGGCTTGGCCAAAGGAACTATTTGAGGAAATGGGGGTCTTCCATGAGAGAGTCCTGGCAACGGCGAGTGGCTCAGGTGGTGGCCCAAAGGCCAAAGGCCCGGACATTTTCCGCCTTTAACCTCAACGTGGACGTCATCGCTCGGGTTACGCCCCAGGCGATCCAGCGCTTGATCGAGTCGGCCCCTGAGCTCGACTGGCAGCAAGTCGCCGAGATCCATGTCGACGCCCTGCGAGGCGTGCGGACCCGCGAAGAGTTTGTCGCCGTGCTCCGCCACGGCTTCAAGACGGGCAAGTCGATCCTCCTGGTACGTGAGACGGAAGAGTTTGTCCCGTGGTGGCGGGAGGTCTTTCACGACCGCGACGAAAGCATGGGAGGCCAAGCAGGCATTATCGCGAACCAGATGGCCGCCTTGGGCGCCACGTCCGTGGTGTACTCTCCCCTCCTTTCGCCCCGTCAAGCGCAATTTTTCGTCGACGGCGTCGTCTGGCCGGTCGTTCGGGAAGGCCGCGTCGAGTATCTTCCTGCCAAGGAAGCGGGACGTCCCCAAGACCTCACCCGGGAACCTTGGGTGTTTGAGTTTGTCAAAGGGGCGACCTTCCAATTTCCCGACGAAGTGATCACCACGCCCCGGGCCAACAGGGCGATCATCACCATGGCCGGCCAAGGGCCCGAACGGCGTTTTCACGACGATATCTACCCGGCTTTGGCGGAGCTGGGAAGCCAACTCGACGTCGCGTTTCTCGCGGGTTATCACCAGTGCGGCGCGCGTCCCGACGACCCGGAGGCGGTGCGGGCGTACATCGAGCGTAGCTGCGCCGACATCGAGTTCCTCAAGAGCCGCAACCCCTCGCTCAAGATCCATGTCGAGTACGTGCCCACCAAGGTGCGCGAGATTGAGACCGACTTTTACCGGCGCTTAGGTTCGGTGATCCACAGCTTTGGCATCAACGAAACCGAGACGCGCAGCGTCATGCGCCGGTACGGCCAGGAGGCTCTGGCCAAAGAGCTGGAAGAAGACGAGCGGGCCTACCCCCTCTACAAGAGCGGCCTCTTTCTCTTGCGGGAGCTCGGCGTCGAGCGGGTTCACATCCACAACCTGGGTTACTATGTGGTCGTCCTGCGCAAACCCTATCACTGTCCACCGGCCATCGTGCGCGACGGGTGCCTTTTCGCGAGCGCCGTCAACGCCCGCAAGGCACAAGTCGGGGGCTTTATCGAGGCGGAAAGCTTGCCGCAAGTGGCCGGCCTTCCCCTGTCGGACATCGGCATACAGCAGTTGGAGCGGTTTACGGAGGAGGTCTCACAAAAAGAGCCAGCCCTCCGCCCGGTGGATGACGGCGTCTGGGAAGCCAGCGACCATTTCGCCCTGGTCGTGCCTACCCACGTGGTGCCCAATCCTGTCGTCACCGTCGGCATGGGCGATACGATCTCATCCAGCTCCTACTACTACGAAGTAAGTGAGGCGCAAAAATGAATCCGATTCCGGTGATTGTCTACTCGGATTATGTTTGACCCTGGTGCTATATGATCCACTCCAGTTTGGAGAGGGTAAGCCGCGACGTACCGCTCGCCATCGAGTGGCGGGCCTTCGAGTTGCAGCCCCAAGAGGCGGGCCCCTTTGATCCCGATGCTCTGGCCGAAAAGAAAAGGCAAATCGACGCCTACTGGCCGACCGTGCAACGGATCGCCCAGGAACAGTACGGGCTCCAGCTGAAACAGGCTGAGCTGGGCATCGACACCCGCTTGGCCCACATCGGGGCCAAAGTCGCCCGCAACTTAGGACAAGAAGACGCGTATCACGCCGAGGTGTTCCAAGCCCATTGGATCGCCCAAAAAGATATCAGCGATCCCGAGGTCCTGGTGGAGATCGCCTCCCGGCTTGGACTCGATGCCAATGCCTTTCGGCAAGGCCTCCAAGACGACACGTTGCGCGCCGAGGTCCTTGACGAAGAACTGGGCGCGCAACAGATCGGCATCCGCGGGGTGCCGGCGCTCATCATCGCCAACCGGTACTTGCTTTCAGGCGCGCAGCCTGCCGACCGGCTGCTCCAACTGTTTCAAAGGTACCAAGAGCGGGGCACGTTGGAGTGAAGGTCAGCCCCAGCGGCCGGCCTCAGGATCGGTATGGTAGTCGGCCAAGGGTGCAATCTCGTCCCAAAGCTCCTCGGGGATAGGGTGTTCGAGGAGCGCGATCGTCTCCGCGATCCTCTCCGGACGGCTGATACCGACCACCGTTGAGACGATCCGGGGGTCACGGACCGAAAATTGCAGAGCACATGCCGCGAGCGGGACACCATATCGCTGGCAGATCGCTTCGATCTTACGGGCCCGGGCGATGATCTGGCTCGATGCGTCTTGGTACGCGTAGCGAGCATAAGCCCCGGGCCCCTTGGCTAAGATGCCGCTGCCGTAGGGAGCGGCGTTGATGACAGCGACGCCCCGAGCCGCCGCCGCTTCCAAGAGCGGCTCCGCCGTTCGGTTGAGCAGCGTATACCGGTTGTGCGTGATCACCGCTTCAAAGAGGCCCGTCTCAACGTAACGGATCATCAAGCCGATGGGCCCTCCCGCGACACCTAGGTGCTGGATGATCCCTTGCTGTTTCAGCTCGAGCAGCGCCTCAACCGGTCCGCCCTTACCCATCGCCTCTTCAAAGGTGGTATGCTCCGGATCGTGCAGGAAGAGGAGCTGAAGAGAGTCGAGGCCCAAGAGCCGGAGGCTCCGCTCGACGGACCGCTTCATCTGATCCCCGCTGAAGTCGCCCGTTTTCAAGTCGCGATCCGCCTTAG
>PKEU01000083.1 GCA_002919195.1 bacterium | reverse complement strand
TTTCGATGAGCGGGTACGCGTCGCGGACCAGCTCACACCCTTTCCCTTCCTCCTCGCCGTTGTTGAGAAGCCCCACCTTAGGGCGCTCAATGCCGAGCACTCTTTCCGCGTACAGGCTTCCCATCAAAGCAAACTGGGCCAGGTGCGACGGCCGGCAGTCGACTTGCGCCCCCACGTCCAACATGATGCACGCTCCCTCCAGCGTGGGCAGGATCGTGCTGATCGCTGGGCGCTCGATCCCTTTGATCCGCCCCCACTCCAAGAGGGAGCTGGCCATCGCGGCGCCGGTGCTGCCTGCGCTCACCACTGCGTCGGCGACGCCCTCTTTGACCAAGCGGGTGGCGACGACGATCGACGAATCTCTCTGCCGGCGGATCGCCTCCACGGGGTGGGCTCCCATCGCGACCACTTCCGAAGCGTGGTGGATGGAGACGTTATCGAGCCCTCGCTCTTTCTCGACGAGGGGAGCGATCCGCTCTTTCACCCCGACCAAAATGATCTCCACGGGTAGTTCCCGCGCCGCCTGCAGCGCTCCTCCGACGATGGCTTCCGGCGCGTAGTCGCCCCCCATGGCATCGACGGCAACGCGGATGCGCCCCCTTTTATTCACCCCACTCTGCACACTCGACACGCTCACTGGCGCCCGCCTTTCTGAGCCTCGAGGTCCTGCTGGTCCAAGGCGAAAATCGTCAAAGTGGCCGAAAATACCTTTTCCCCGTCGACCCGGCTTTCCACCCGCACGATGGATTTGTTGCCGATCACTCGCTTGACTGTCGCCTTGGCCACGACGCGATCACCCACCCGCACCGGACGGTGAAACACTAGCCGGGCCGAGCCCGTCAGCGCCACTTCCGCGTCGATGACCGCCACCGCCAGCGAGTTGCCTTGAGCAAAGAGGTGGTGTCCACGGACGATCCCTGTCTTGGCAAAGGCCATCTCTTGGGTGGTTTCGAGAATCGAGATGCCTCCCACGCCCAGCTCCAAGTCGATCAAATCTCCCGCGACCTCGGCAGGGCCCAAAGATTTCACCCGGCCCTGCACCCGTTCGACCACCTGCCGCGCCCGGGCGCGCATCTCGGGCACGCCGAGCTCCAGCCGGTCCAGCCGGATCGTCTGCACGCTGACGTTGAGCTTGCGGGCCAGCATCTGGTCGGTGAGCAGCGGGTCTTCTCTCACCAATTGCTGGAGCAAGCGCTGTCGTTCACTCTTTGAGGCACGTCTCGCCAACCTCGAAAGCCCCCAGTCGCCCCTTTCCGTCCTCACGGAGGAGCGCCTCAAGTTGCGAGCTCAGGGTGTTATAAGCTATTAGGACCAGCTACTAATGATGCACAAGGAAGGAGCGGCCTGACAGTTTCAGGCCGCTTTGGCAGGGCGAAGATGGTCAGCTTTCGGCGCCCGCGCTCACCACGGTTCGTCCACGGTAGCTTCCACAGTGGGGGCACACCCTGTGCGGCAGTTTGGGCTCATGGCATTGGGGGCACCGGGTCAGCACGGGACCCGCCGTCTTCCACGTTGCACGCCGCGTGCGGGTGCGGGCTTTTGAGTGTCTACGTTTGGGATTTGCCATCAGCGCTCTCCTCCAATGTCGCCTCGCGACGGTTCACTGATCCTTTTTCAGCAAGTCCATCAAGGCGCTCAGCCTGGGATCGACGTCATCCACCATGCAATCGCATGCAACTTGGTTGCGATTTTGCCCGCACTTGGGGCAGATCCCCTTGCACGCCGCGTGGCATAGGAGCTTGGGCGGCAGCGCGAGGACCAGGTGTTCGCGTACCACATCGTCCAGCGAGATCGTGTCACCTTGAAACACGTTCCAGTCATCCAGCGCGTCTTGATCCTCGCCCGGCGACTCCTGGTCGGGTGTCGAGTCCCGTGTGCCGTAGGGCGCTGAGCGAAACTCTTCGGCCACCTGGCTGGCCATCTCCAGCCGGAAGGGCTCAAGGCACCGATCGCACGGCACAGTCGCGACCGCCCGCAACACCCCTTCCACGTGGTAGCCCTTGCCGGTGTTGGTCACCCGACCAACAAACTCAACCGGGACATCTCGCGACGCCTCCACGCCTTCCCAGGGAGCGGGCAATGCCTCGTGAAAGCTGAAATCCTCGTAAGCGCCACGCTTTCCTTTGATCTTACCGATGTGGACGCGCATCACGTCACCTCGACAATTATACAGACGTGTATTTTCGCCTGTCAAGGAATCTTCCCTTTCGCCCCTGCCCAGTTGTCGTTACCTTCCCCCGAGGGCCAGCCACAAGGTTTTTACCTGGTATCCGGCGGCTTCCAACACCGCGGCCTGGTGCGCGGGGTCAATCTTGTTGCTCTGGTGGGTGCGGCTGCCGAGGAAGTGGATGCAAAAGTGCCCCGGAAAGCCGTTATCGGCAATGGAGCCGTTACCGTGGGGCATGCCGTTCATCGAAGCGGCGATTCGCCGCCCGTCCACTTCGACGATGATCGGCCGCCTTTCCCAGCTCCAACCTCCAAAGACCTCCCGCATGATCGCGGTGTCCTCTTGAGTCAAAGGTTCCGAATCGGCGTGATTGGTGCCGTAATAGCGCCGGACTCGAAAGCTCTTGCCGGTCCGGACGTCGATGACTCTCACGACTTTCCCGTGGGCGTAGATCTTTTGCACCTCGTCCCAGCGCAACAGCTCAACGCCGGGGTGAGGCTGGCCCGCGGCCTGAGCCGTCGCCGGGATGATCAGCTCGTCGCCCGCGCGGATGAGCGAAGGATTCTTCAGACCGTTGGCCTGTACCAAGAGGTCCTGCGGGACCTGGTAGCGGCGGGCGAGAGCCCAAATCGTCTCGTTCGGCTGGACGACGTGAACCACGGTCTTCCGCTCGTCGAGCGCCCGGCGTAACGCCTCCCACGTGTTTACCCCGATCACCCCATCGGCCGCCAACCCCCACTCTTGTTGAAAGCGCCGCACCGCTTGCAACGTGGCGGGGCCAAAGACGCCGTCCGGCGACTCCCTGAGGAACCCCAATTGGTAGAGCACGTGCTGCGCCAAGACCACGTCGGGCCCGGTCGATCCCGACCGGAGCACGCTCCCGGCAGCCGCCGCCTGCTGCGGGAGACAAAAGAACACGAAGAGCGCGACGAGCCATCCGGCAAGACTCCGGCCGCGCCGCGCCGTGCGACCTTTTCGTCGATCGAACATTGCCGTTACTCCTCCGCATTGAGACGCCGCAGCGCCGCTACGGCTTCTTCAAAGGTCTCTACGGGGATCAGCCTGATCTTGCGCGCCATCCCCTGCGCCTCCTCCAGGTTCCCCCGGGGGAGCAAAAACGCTTTCGCGCCCGCCGCAAGGCTCGTCGCGATCTTTTGGCGGATGCCGTCCACAGGGTAAACGGTCCCATCGGCTTCGAGGACCCCTGTTCCCGCCACGGGCTGTGCCGCCAGATTTTCGCCCGTGAGTTGCGAAAACACCTCCAGGGCGATCATCAGCCCCGCGGACGCCCCCACGATCCCAAAGTCCCGGAAGTTTACGGGGAGGGGTCCCGCGTCCCCTGTCGCGAGGGCGTCCAGATCAACGCGGTAATCCAGGCTGCGGAAGGCCACCGCGGCGGCTATGGCCTTGCTCTCTTCCATCATCTCCTGCATCCAACGCGCGTACCCCGCCCAGTCCTGCGTTTGGGGGCTTTGACCTGCGACGGGCCGCACCTCGATGGACGGATCCAGCCACGAGCGGACCACGTCGACCAGGTTGGCCCGCCGTGCCACGACGACGACGTACAATAGGTTGCCACCGCGCCTTTCCTCCCCTACCCGCACCAGCGTCGACGCGGGTCGAGCCCACCCCGGCGCGATCGTGACGTACTGGGTACACAGCCAAAGTTGCAGGCCCGCGGCGACAAGAAGCGCCGCCGCAGCAAAGGCCAGCCCGTGCCGCCGCATCAGCCCTCGATGTCGTCCGCTTCGCCATGCAAGGCCGCGATCCATCGCCCAAACGCTCTCCTTCCCGCCTCGTACCACGCCTCCGCCCGGTGGAAGTCGAGCAACCCCCCGATGGAGTCGCAGACGATCGTCCCGTCTTCAGGATCTTGCGGCCTGGACCACGTCCACCCTGCAAAAAGAGCCAGGTCCATAGCGAGCGACGAAAACCCTGACGGAACCTCTCCTCGGCCCACAGGGGCGCCGTGGCAGACAAGCAGCCGTCTCGTCGGTTGCGGAGGCAGCGCTTCGAGCCAGACGCGGCCCCCGTCCAAGAGGCGCCTTCCTGCGATCGCCACCGGGTGAAACAGGCCTGGAATCGAGAGGGCGCCCCGCACCGCCAACGCGATGCTCCCTTGCTCAATCCACACAGGCCTTCCGTCCTCCGCGTCCATCGCTACCACGGCGATCCGCCTTTGGGTTTTCTCAAAGTCCATCCCCCGCGTCAGGAGTTGGATCGCCGCGAGCAGAGGGTCAGACATCCCCAGATCGCGCGCGACCACGTAGTGCTCCCACGGCAGGTTGCCCAGCACCTTTGCACCCAAAGACAGATCGCTTTCGACCGCCCACAGAGCTGCCGCGAGCGCTCCTGTGTTGACGCCGACCACTCGAGCGATGGGAAAGCCCCGTTCTTGCATCGCAGCCAGCACCCCCAGACCAGCAAGTCCGGGGGCTAAGCCCGGTCCGAGCACGACCGTTATCGCGCCGTCAACCAACTCGGCACCCCCAGAGCGTCACATAAACCTCTTTCCCCCACTCATAGTGATGTAAGGGTGTTAACGCCTTGAGGGGCGGCCCTCGCCGCCCGCGTCGAGGAGGAGAGGGTTTGACCAGCCAGACGCTCCCATCTCGCCGTTCATCGTACCTTGCCGCCCTCGCAGGCCTTGTCGTCACCGTCGCCTTTGTGATGTATCCCGAAGCCGCCTTTGAGGCCTCCCTGGACGGCCTCAAGCTCTGGTTTGAGATCGTGTTGCCAGCGCTCCTGCCCTTTTTTACCATGTCGGAGATCTTGATGGGCCTCGGCGTCATTCACGCGGTGGGCGTCCTCCTCGAACCCCTGATGCGCCCGGTGTTTCGCATCCCCGGGGTGGGCGGCTTCGCCGTGGCCATGGGCCTGGCCTCGGGGTATCCCCTCGGCGCCAAAATCTCAGGGCGCATCCGCAGAGACGGCCTGTGCACCCGGGAAGAAGGCGAACGGCTCGTCTCGTTTGCCAACACCGCCGACCCACTTTTTATGGTGGGCGCGGTCGCGGTCGGCATGTTTGGCATGGCCCACGTCGGGCTGATCATCGCGATTGCTCACTACATCAGCGTGGTGATCGTCGGCTTTGCCATGCGCTACCATGCGGGCGGCGCTTCAGGCGACACACTCGAGGAGACCGTCCGCGGCCATATCTTGGCCAACGCTCTCGACGCCTTGGTGAAAGCACGGCGCAAGGACGGCCGTCCTTTCGGCGAGCTCTTTAGCGACGCCGTGAGGGAGTCCCTCAGCTCCATGCTCTTTGTCGGCGGCTGCATCATGATGTTTTCCGTGTTGATCCGCATCGTCGCCGACGCCGGCGTCGTCGACCTGGTCGCTGCCGGGCTTGAAGGCCTGCTCCCCCTCATCGGCCTCGATCCTGACCTTGCCCTTTCCCTGATCAAGGGGACTTTTGAAATCACCATCGGCGCCCAAGAGGCGAGCGTCGCGCAGGCCACCCTGGCGCAAAGGGTGATCGCGGCCAGCGCCATCATCGGCTGGAGCGGCTTTTCGGTCCATGCGCAAGTGGCAGCGATGGTGCACGGCACGGATATCCGCATCCGCCCCTACTTGATGGCTCGCCTCAGCCACGCGATCCTCGCCGCCGTCATCACTTGGCTTTTATGGGAGCCCATGGGAGGCGCCCAAGCGGCGATCGCGACGGCGCCGGAAAAGGCGTTGGCGCACGGGTTTCCCCTTCCGCTGGCGGCTTATTGGGGCGGCATCGCGGCGGCCGCTTTCGGGATCACCGCGATCTTGATCGCTCTCTCCCTCTTGATCAACGCTTGCCGGCGGGTGCGTTGGGTGGTCTTTCGGGTGCGCTAAGTCGCGCGGTTTTCCGTTTTCCCGGCCTTGAGGCTTTCCCGTCCCTGCTTGACGACGTTCATCGTCCGCTGCAACGCCTCTTCAAGGTTGGCCAAAACCCGCTCGGCGTACTCTTGGGACTCCTTTTCCAGCTGCCGGGCCTCTTGGCGAGCTTGTTCCAAAATGCGCTGGGCTTCTTCCCGCGCCCGCCTTACGATTTCGCTCTCACTCACTAATTTCGCGGCATACTCTTCGGCCTGCACGACGATCCGCTCCGCCTCGGCCTGGCTTTCTTTGAGCATGCGGTCCTTTTCAGAGGTGAGCCACTCGGCCCGCTTGACCTCCTCGGGGAGGGCATTGCGAATCTTATCGATCAGGTCCAGCGCCTCTTCGGTGTCGACGAGGCTCTTGCCGGTGAGCGGGATCTCGGTTGCGGAGCCGATCAGCTGATCGAGGCGGTCCAGTAGGATGACGAGGTTCATGCGATTCACCGGGGCTCATACCTCTCTTCCTTGAGAGAATCTCGCTTTCAACCGGCGGGAGACACACGGGGGCACCCAGTCATCGACGGGGCCGCCCATGCTCGCCACCTCCCGGACGATGCTCGAACTCAAAAAGGCGTACTCATTGCTCGTCATCAAGTACACCATCTCGATTTCGGGATCGAGGTGGTGGTTGGCGGTCGCCATCTTGAACTCGGCTTCAAAGTCGCTCACGGCGCGTAGCCCCCGCACGATCGCCATTGCCCCCCGGGACCTGGCGTACTCGACGGCCAAGCCGTCGAAGGTCTCGCAGACGACACCTTCCATGCCAGCCGTCGACTCTACGAGCATCTGATACCTCTCTTCGACGGAAAAAAGAGCCCGCTTTTCGGTATTTTTCAGGACCGCGACATAGACCCGGTCAAAGAGCCGGGTCGCCCGGCGCAGGATGTCGAGATGGCCATTGGTGATGGGATCGAAACTGCCTGGGTAAATCGCGATGCGCAACGTGCATCATCCACTCTCTAAGAAAGTGACGAGGGTTTCGCCAAACGCCTTGGTCCGGATCAAACTCAAGTTCTGCAGTCTGGAAGGTATCTCCTCTTTTGCGCTGTGCTCCACGACGACCCAGCCGCCCGCTTTCACCAGCCGATCCCTCACCAACCACTCCAGCGTCGGCGCCACCAGCCCTTCTTCGTAGGGAGGATCCATCAAGACAAGGTCAAAGGGCGGCCAATCACCTGGCAGGGAAGAATGGGGAGGCAGCCGTTTCACCACAAGGGTGGCAGCCTCCTCCAACCGGCACTTCTTGAGGTTTTGACGCAAGATTTCAGCCACCCGCCGATCGCTTTCGACAAACACCGCCCGCCTTGCCCCCCGGCTGAGCGCTTCGATGCCCAAGGCGCCGGTCCCGGCAAACAGGTCGAGAACGTCGGCATCGATCACCCGTGCGCCGATGATGCCAAAGAGGCTCTCTTTCACCCGGTCTGCCGTGGGCCGCGTCCTTTCGCCTTTGGGGGCCTTGAGCGGCACGCCCCTTGCCGTGCCTGCGATCACCCGCACCACGGGTCCTCAACGCACCTTTCCTTTGAACCTCGTGGACGCACCCTCTGCTTCACCTCTTGGCCGTTATCCCTTCCACCAAAAGCCTCGCCTCCTCCTTAGCCGCCTGCAGCAAGTCCAAATCTTGGGGAAAGACGGCAGCCTTAAACTCCAACGGTCCAGCTTGGGCCAGCCCCATCATCTCGCCCGGTCCCCGCAGCATGAGGTCCATTTCCGCGATGGCAAATCCGTCGTCGGTCTTTCGCAAGGCGTCGATCCGCCGCTTGGCAGCCTCGCTCTGCGGATCGGCCAGGAGCAGGCAATAGGCCGGGTGCTCGCCTCGCCCCACCCGGCCGCGGAGCTGGTGAAGCTGGGCAAGGCCAAAGCGCTCTGCTCCTTCCACCACCATCACCGACGCGTTGGGCACATCGATGCCCACTTCGATCACCGTCGTCGCCACGAGGACGTCGATCTCACCTTCGACAAAAGCTCGCATCACCTCTTCTTGCTGCTCGGGAGGCATTTGGCCGTGCACAAGGCCGACGCAAAGCCCCGAAAGCCACGTCCGGGCCAGCTCCTCGGCCTGCGTTACCGCGGCCTGATCCTGCTCGTCGTCCCCATGCACCCGGGGAAAGACTACGTACGCTTGCCGGCCCCGCCCGACTTCCCGCTTGACAAAGGCGTACACTCTCGCCCGGTCTTTTGGGTGAATCCAACGGGTGTCGACGGGTTGACGGCCGGGCGGCTTCTCGTCGAGGGCGATCACTTCGAGGTCACCGTAGAGCGTCAAAGCCAAGGTGCGGGGGATGGGGGTGGCGCTCATCGCCAAAAGGTGAGCTTTCCCCTTGCGGGCGAAGCTTTCGCGCTCGGACACTCCGAAACGGTGCTGCTCGTCGATGATGCCCACCGCGGAACCGTCCAAGCGGATCTCTGGCGACAGGAGCGCGTGCGTGCCGATCACCACCAGCGGTTCACCAGCCGCGAGGCGCTGCGCCAGCTCCCGCCGGCGCGCAGCGGGCATCTCTGAGACGAGCAGCGTCACTTCAATGTTCCACGGAGACAAAAGGCGCTGGAAGTTTCGCTGGTGTTGTTCGGCAAGCAGCCTCGTCGGCGCGAGGAGGGCCGCCTGATGGCCCGCTAGGACCGCCCGGGCGGCCATGTAAGCGGCGACAACGCTCTTTCCCGAACCCACATCGCCTTGAAGGAGAGCCGCAGTCGCCCACGGCTGTTCGAGCATCTCTGAGCAGCGAGCGAGCGCCCGCTTTTGGGCGGCCGTGAGCGAGAAGGGCAATTGGGCTGCGAAAGCAGGAGGAGGCAAGACTTCGGCCGGGCAGACGAAGGCCGGGGTGAGCCTGCGCGCTCGGGCAGCCCGCGCCATCTCCAGCTGCCAAGCGAAAAGCTCATCAAAGGCCAAGCGGCGCCGCCCAGCCTCCACGTCGGCCAGCGCCTTGGGCCGGTGAAGGCTCTCGTACGCTTCCTTGAGCGAAAGGAGCCCATGACGGCGCCGGGTCAGGTCAGGAAGGGGATCGGCGACGGCGCAATGATCAAGGGCCCACTGGATCCAACGGCGGAGCTGGCCCTGGGTGATCCCTTGGGTCAGGGGATAGACCGGGACGGGCGAAAGGGGCTGGCTGCCGCTTCCCAATTTCGGGAGCGGCTCCCACTCGGGGGTTTGGATCGTGGGGCCATAAGGCGTCCACTTGACGGTGCCCCACGCGACGATGCGCTGTCCTGCGCTTACCGGAGGGCGCGTGGGACCCCGTCCTCGCTTTCCTTGGTAAAACCAGACGAGTCCAATGCGTCCGCTCTCGTCGCGGAGCACCGCTTCGAGCACCCTGAGGCTCGAGCGGCGACTGGTCCGGCTCTCCGCCCGCTCGACGACGCCGATCACCGTAGCCCACTGCCCGTCCTTGACCCGGGCGGCAGGCGTCACGACGCTCCGGTCGAGGTAGCGCCTGGGTCGATGCTGGAGGAGGCCGTCGATGGAGGAAATCCCGAGCCGGCGGAGCTTCGCGGCGGTGGCGGGGCCGACGCCCGGAATTTTCAAGAGATCATCGGCCAAAGGCGACCACACCGAGCGTGCCCGGTCCCGCGTGCGTCCCGACGGTCGGACCCAGCTCTTCGACGTAGAAACGCCGGCCCGGATAGCGCTCTTGGAGGCGTTGGAGCACCTCCCGCGCTTCGCTGGACGCGGCTGCATGCAAGACTGCGCCCATCTCGAGCGACTCAGGAGGCACCTCTTCAAAGAGGCGTTCGAGCATCCGCTCTCGAGCCTTCGCCTTCCCCCGCACCTTTTCCACCGGCGCCACGATCCCGTCTTCCAGGGCGAGCAAAGGCTTCACGTTGAGAAGACCTCCTACCAGCGCTTGGGCTTTCCCGATCCGCCCGTTTTTGTGGAGGTACTCCAGGGTGTCGACCACAAAAAGGATGCGAATGCTCGCGATCCGCCGCCGCACCTCAGCCAGGATCTCTTGCTTGCCGCGCCCTTCCTTAGCGGCTTTCGCGGCCTCCAGCACGATGAGCCCCAAACCCAGCGAGACGGAACGGGTGTCGACGACCTCGATCTCCCGGTCCTCAAATTGGCGCGAAGCCAGCGCGGCCGACTGGTGTGTCCCGCTCAACTTGCTCGAAATGTGGAGCGACAAAATGGTGTCGCCGGGCTGGGAAATCTCGCGATAGACGTCGGCGAAGGCCGCGGGCGAAGGCTGCGACGTTCGCGGCATCTCCTCCCGCTGGGTGAGCATCTGGTAAAAACGCTCGCGGGAAAGATCGACTCCGTCGCGATACTCTTCGTCGCCGAAATGGACCGTGAGCGGCACGATGTGCACCGTATCCTCGACGCCGGCTTCTTGGAGGAGCTGGGGCGTCAAGTCGGATGTGGAATCGGTCACAATGTGGATCACGATCTTCCTCCTCGCTGGCCCGGGATCCGTCAATGCCTACTCTACCGAGATCAGGTACAAGTAGATAGGCTGGCCTCCATAATAAACCTCGATTTCACAAGTGGGAAACTCCCGCAGCAAGAGCTGCTGATGAGCCCGCGCCGCGTCCTCGGTCAACTCGGCGCCGTAGTAAAGCGTCACGAGGTCGCCTTCTCCGGCGCCAAGGCCTCGCACCGCCTCGATCAACGCCTGCTCCAGATCACGGCCGTGGCTCAAGAGCTTGCCGTCGCTCATGGCGAGCACATCGCCCTGCTGTATTTGGGCCCCATTAAAGCGGGCGTCCCGCATCGCCCGGGTCAGTTCGGCCGTGCGCACCCTGGCCGCTGCCTGCCTCATCCTGCCGGCAAGCTCCTCGGGAGAAAGCTCGGGATCAAAATGCAAAGCTGCGGCCACCGCTTGCGGCAACGAGGCCGTCGGCACGATGGTGACGGGCGTCTGGGTCAACAGCGACGCCTGCTCCGCCGTCAGTAGGATGTTTTTGTTGTTGGGTAAGAGGATTACATGCTCGGCGCCGGACGCCTCGATCGCGTCCACCAGCTCGCCGGCGCTGGGATTCATGCTCTGCCCGCCGGGGACAATCATCGTCACACCCTGATCTTTCAAGATCTCTTCAAACCCTTCGCCGGCGACCACGGCGACGAGGGCGACTTTGGCCCTGCCCGTAAGTGGAGCGCCGGGATCCCTCGAGTCTTGCTCCCGGCCTTTTACATGCTGGCGGTTTTGCTCTTTCATGTTGACGACGCTGACCGAAAGGAGCTCACCGGCGTCGCATGCGATCTCGAAGGCTTGTCCGGGCCGGTTGGTGTGCAGGTGCACTTTAATCAGCCGGTCGTCACCGACCACGATCAGCGAGTCGCCTAAGGGCAGGAGCGCCTCTTTCAAGGCGTCGATGGAGAGCCCCTCGCCTTGGATCAAAAACTCGGTGCAATAGATGTACGTGATCTCGGC
Organism: bacterium; assembly: GCA_002919195.1. Lineage (GTDB taxonomy): Bacteria > Bacillota > Limnochordia > DTU080 > RSA5 > RSA7. The sequence continues at coordinate 11,861 of PKEU01000083.1, read as the reverse complement.
CAAATCGATGGCGTCACGGTGATGGGCATCCTGCACCGCCAGCTGTATCGTTTGAAGCGGATGAACACCGTTAAACGCCCCGTTGTTAACGGTCAAAGATGCGGCAAGCTCCGACGGTTCTCCCCTCAGCGCGGCCAGCGCCCCCTGCAGGCCGACGACAAACCCTTCGCCGCCCGCGTCGACGACCCCAGCCTCCTCCAGGATGTCAAGGAGCTTGGGGGTCTCTTCCAGCGCGCCCTGGGCCCCGCGCAAGGCAGCTTCAAAGACCCTGATGAGATCGCTCCCTCTTTCGGCCTCCAGGATGGCGCTCCGCGCCCATTCGCGCCCGACGGTGAGAATCGTCCCCTCGCGAGGATCGTGGACAGCCGAATAGGCTGCCTCGGCGGCCTTTTCGAAAGCTTTCGCCATCTGGATGGCGTCGGCGGCTTCTAACCCCCTGACGCCGAGGTGAAAGCCGTAGAAAAACTGTGACAAGATCGTACCCGAATTGCCGCGCGCCCCCCTTAGCGCACCGTGGGCCATGGCTTCGGCGACCTCCGCCAGGCTGCCTTGCCCCCTCACCGCGTCGATGGCCGCCTTGAGCGTCAAGATCATGTTGCTGGCTGTATCGCCGTCGGGAACCGGAAAGACGTTGAGAGCGTTGATGCGCGCCTCATTTTGCTGCAAATAACTGAGGGCGGCCGTCGCCATCTCGACGACGAGAGCGCCCGTGAGCCTGTTCACCAGCGCACCTCCGTCATGCTGTCGCTTAAAAGAAACCGAAAGGGAGTATTCGGCGGATCTTGCCGGTTTCCTCCGGATGCCACAGAGCGCCTCATAGACAGGATGCCCAATGATATGCTACAATGAAAAGGATTGTCCGTGACTTTTAGCAGAATTCCTTTAAGCCAAGTCTCGAGATTTTGAGCGATTGGGAGGAAACGATATGGCAAGGCGCTGTGTGGTGTGCGACAAGGGGACGACGACCGGGTACACCGTCGCCCACTCCAACAAGGCGACCAAGAGGAAGTGGTACGCCAATCTGCAACGGATCCGCATCGTGCAAGACGGCCGGACACGCCGCGCGTACGTATGCACTTCGTGCTTGAAGTCGGGAAAGGTGCAGCGGGCGATCTGATCACAGACGCCCGCCTTCTTTTTACCCATAGATCAGCAGTTGCGCCAGCCTCCTGACAAAGGCCCTGCAGGCGTTTTCCCCCAAATCCAAGGTCGGGAGCCATCCCAAAGGCCACCGGGGCATCCCCTGCACCGCCCGGCAGAGCGCATGCAGGTTTTCTGCACGGCAATCGACCACCACGATGCCGGCCCTGCGGGAAAAGACCTGGTGGCCAAAGTGATGGTAGACCCACCGAATGCCTTGTTCCCGGGCCGCTACGACCAGCAGCCAAAATTCCCGGTGAGACTCTCGTTTTTGATCAGAGGAAATGTCAAGAGACGCTAAACTTGACAAGGCTGCGACGCTTGGTAGCTCGATGCGCCAGGCCGGCCTGCGGCCCTCCAGCTCTCGGCGAAGGTGCCGGGCAATCCGCAGGGCCCAAAGCGGCGCGTCCCACGACACCACCGCGCAACAAGGCCCGGGCGTCGCCGCCACGAGCTCCTCCTCGACCGTTTCTATCTCCGCAAGGCTTGGACGCCCCGCATCAACCTGTCCGATCATACCTTCCCCCGGAAAAAAAGAAGAGGCGCCGACGCCTCTTCTCGCGTTGTTTGAGATTTGGGGCGGCACCGTACGTGCCGCCCGTTTCCCCCGAAATCTCCGCTCACGGTGAGTGTGTCATCCATACCCCAGCTCGTGCCACCAGCCATGCCCATGAGGGAAGATTTTTTGTTGATCTCAGTGTGACGTTTAAGGCACCTTTCACCTTCCGGCCCTTGGCCGGCAGCCCATTGCGTGAGGCGACCACCCCCCCGGTCTTCACGTCAGAGGTTTCGGAGGAAATCCTTGTACTTTGAGTATATAGAGGGGTTCACATTGAGTCAAGTCATTCTAAACCGTTTGTTCAATTTTTATGGATATTACATCAGGATGGCGCTGGTCGCGCCCCAGCCGCCTCGCGCAAACGGGCGATCGCCCGGGAGCGGTCGGGTTCACGAAAGATCGACGTCCCGGCCACCAAAGCCGTGGCTCCCGCCTCGACGACGAGAGGAGCAGTCGATGAGTCGATCCCCCCGTCGACTTCCAGTTCGACCGGGCCCACGCCCATGCGCTCGACCATGCGCCGGACTTCCGCCAGCTTTCCTAACGTTTCGGGCAAAAATCGCTGCCCGCCAAAACCCGGGTTGACTGTCATCACCAGCACCAGATCGACAAGGTGCAATACGGGCGCCACCATGGACGCGGGCGTGGCGGGATTGAGCGCAACCCCTGCTCTGAGCCCCAACTCGCGGATGTTTGAGAGCGTCCGGTGAAGATGCCGGCACGCCTCCACGTGCACGGTGAGGCGGTCCGCCCCCGCCTCCTTGAAGGATTCGAGAAAGGGGTCAGGCTCGTGCACCATGAGATGGACGTCAAAAAGGAGCGATGAATGGCTCCTCACGGCTTTGACCACGTCGGGGCCAAAGGAGATGTTGGGGACAAACTGCCCATCCATGATATCGAGGTGGAGCCAATCGGCTGTCTCGACCGATTCCACCTCTTCCTTAAGACGGCTGAAGTCGGCCGCCAAAATCGAAGGCGCAATCTTGACTTCCACGTCAATACCGCCTTTCAAAGGCTACTTCAATCTCGTGCAGCAGCCGCAGGTACCGCCGGTACCTCCCCTCATCGAGCTCGCCCTGCTCGACGGCCTCCCGTACGGCGCAATCGGGCTCGCTGCGGTGGAGACAACCGGTAAACCGGCATCCTTCTGTGAACCGTGCGAAATCGGGATAGAGCGCCGGCAAATCCCTCGGGTCCATCGCGCCAAAGGAAAGGGCCGAAAAGCCAGGGGAGTCGGCGACCCACCCGTCTTCGCCTAAAGGCAGCAACGACACATGGCGGGTGGTGTGTCGCCCGCGCTGCAGCTTGTGGCTCACATCAGCTGTCCGCAGGGAGGCCCCGGGGATCAACGCGTTGAGGAGACTCGATTTTCCGGCGCCTGAGGGGCCTGCCAGGATCGAAACCCTGCCCGCGAGCGATTCTTTAAGCCTTTCGGTCCCGACCCCTTGAGAAGCGCTGGTGAGAAACACGGGGTAACCGGCCTGGGAATATGGCGCGCTGATCCTTTGCGCCTCGGCCTCTTGGACCAGGTCAACCTTGTTGAAGACGACGATCGCATCAAGCTTTTCCCGCTCGGCCATCACCAAGATTCGATCGACCAGGTCGAGGGAAGGGTCGGGACGAGCCAGGGACATGACGACCACCGCGGTGTCCACGTTGGCGATCACGGGACGGATCAGCTGGGAGGTGCGCGGCTCGACGTCCTCCACGACCCCTTCGTCGCCCACCACCGTCACCGTGACTCGATCGCCTGTGATGACCGCTCCCTGCCGTTTGAGCCGGCCCCGGGCGCGGCAGAGGACCGAGCGGCCATCAGCCAGTGCCACGGTGTGATAGTCGCCCACGCTCTGGATGACCCGGCCACACCACTTCTCCATTACCCGCGCCATCACCCTCCTCCAGCGCCAGGACGCCGCAAGGTGTCGTCCATCTGCGGCACCCCGTCGAACCACACTTGGATGCGGGCTACATCGCCCCTCATTTTGACTACGTGGTTAAAGCGGCTGCCGCCGCGAGCGACCTCCCGGTAGACCACCCGGGTGCCCCAATCGTCGGTGACGAGGATCACCACTTCCTGGGGCGGCCCTTCAGGCACGTTGATAAAGATTGAGCGCTCCCAATTTTTGTCTTCGACAGCGGTCACAGGCCCCGGCGCCCCACCCGGCACAAACTCGGCCACAGCGTACGCCAGAGCGTAAGGGTAGCCCACTTCGACCTCTTCGCCCGGCCTCGGATTTTGATCGATTACTTGCCCTTCGGGCGCGGTGGGGTGCGGCTCAGGATGAAGCTGCCCTTCGACAAGACCCAGCGCCTCAAGGCGCGCCTTCGCTTCGGCGAGCGGCACGCCCCGGACGTCGGGCATGACCACCGTATCCTGAGGCAGGCTTCCCCTGGCGACGACGATGTCGACCGCCTTGCCCGCCTCCAACCGGGTGTCAGGGGGCGGATCTTGGCCGATCACCGTGTTGGGAGGGACACTGGGATTGTACTCTTCCCGGATCTCTCCCATCACCAGCTTCTGCTGGGTGATCTGCAGTTGCGCTTCGATTTTGGGCAGGCCGATCACGTCGGGGACCACGACGTACTCGGGGCCCCGGCTGACAGTGACTCTAATTTCACGCCCCATCCTGACCATGTGGTGGGCTTCGGGATCTTGCCGGACGATGACCCCTGCCGGCACCTCCCGGCTGTATACGTCGTTTACCTCAGAGGCGAGCCGGAGTCCCACCGCCTCGAGGCGGTTTCTCGCTTCGACGAGGTCGAGGCCTACGATCTCCGGGACGCGCACCACTTCGGGGAAAATCAAGTCAGGAAGCTTTTGCGCCGCCCACACCATGCCCCCGAGAAAGGAAAAGAGGATCATGGTGTAGACCAACCAGCGACGGCCTCTCCGTTTCGCTCGCGCCTTAGGCATCGTACCGACTCCCTCCTGCCCGCGCCGGATCAGCGTCGGTTCGTTGTCGATCACGGCCGGGGTAACCTGCGTCGCCTGCTCAGAGAAAGCCAACGCCTCTTCGTCGTGCTCCGAGCCCTCGCGATCGATCGCGGCTTTCACGCCCCGCAGGTCCTGGATCAGCTGCGCGGCGCTGCGGTAACGATCGGCCTTCTCCTTGGCCAGCATCTTGAGGATCATCCGCTCCAGCGCCGCGGGCACGTCGGGATTGAGATGCGAAGGGGGAATGGGACGCTCCTGCAGGTGTTTGAGCGCCACGGCGACCGGGTTGTCCCCTGTGAAAGGGAGGCGGCCGGTCACCATCTCGTACATGACCACGCCCAGGGAGTAGATGTCGGAGGCGGCGTCGACGCTCTCGCCCCGGGCTTGTTCGGGAGAGAAATAGTGAACGGAGCCAATCACCGTTCCCGTCTGGGTCAACGAGGCGGAGCTCGCCGCCTGAGCGATGCCAAAGTCGGTCACTTTGACTGTCCCGTCGGGCATGATCAAGATGTTGTGAGGCTTGATGTCACGGTGTACTAACTCTCTTTGATGAGCCGCCTCCAGGGCGCGGGCGATTTGGAGGCCGATGGCGCACGCTTCTGCGACCGGCATGGGCTTGCGGCTCCGGATCATCTCTTTGAGGTTGCGCCCTTGGACGTACTCCATCACGATGTAGTGGACGCCGCGGTCTTCGCCGACATCATAGATGTTGACGACGTTGGGGTGAGAGAGGCTTGCGGCCGCGCGCGCTTCCAAGCGGAAGCGAGTGAGAAACTCGCTGTCGGAGGCAAACTGCTCCCGGAGGATCTTGATGGCCACGATCCGCCCGAGCAGGCCGTCGCGCGCCCGGTAGACGACGGCCATGCCTCCCTCGCCGACCCGTTCGATCAGCTCGTACCGGTTGGCCAAAGTCTGGCCGGTCAAAGGATCGCCCAAAATGATCGGCGCCTCCCAACATCCCAAAGTTACAAGTCTAACGCATCGACCGCCGCGAAAAATCGACGGGCGATAGGCGCTGCAACCTGGCTGGCCCACCCGCCGTTTTCCACCACGATGGCAACAGCGACCTTGGGCTCGTGGGCAGGATAAAATCCCACGAACCACGCGTGGGGCTCGCCGTGAGGATTTTCCGCCGTCCCTGTCTTTCCGGCGACGACACCCGGCCGCGATGCCTCCTTGGCCGTGCCCCACGTAGCGGCGGCGACCATCGCTTGTTTCACCACCTGGGCCGTCCCCGGAGCGAGGACCCTCTCGGGCTGGACCGGGGGCGCCGGTTGCCACTGCCCGTTGGGCGTGCGAAAGCCCACGAGCAACCGGGGCTCCACCCGCCACCCCCCGTTGGCAACGACCGCCGCCGCCAGCGCCATCTGCAGCGGCGTCACCAAGAGCGCGCCTTGCCCGATGCCTACTTCCGCCCGGGCTACGGCGCTTTCCAGCTCCTCGGGCCGGGGAAGCCTTCCCGCGGCCGCCGCAATCTCTAGGGGCGGACGCGCCCCAAACCCCAATCGCACCGCGACATCATACAGCGCCCTGGGGTCGAGCTCACTGGCCAACTCAGCAAAGACCGCGTTGGACGAGTAGGCCAACGCTTCGTCGATCGCGATAGGCCCATAAGCCCTCCCGTTCGCGTTTTGGATCTTGCGCCCGTCGATCGTAACGCTCCCGCGGTCATCAAAGAGCCGGTCGGGTTTAATCGCTCCCGACTCGAGGGCGGCCGCCAACACGATGATCTTGAAAGTCGAGCCCGGCGGGTACTGGCCCTGAGTCGCCCGGTTAAAGAGCGACCCCTCCTCGCCTTGACCCTCTAACAGCGCGGCAAGGCGAGCCGGATCGTACCCCGGTTGGCTGACCATCGCCAAGATCGACCCGTCTTTGGGATCCAGCGCGACCAGCGCCCCTTGGTGACCCGCAAGAGCGGCGGCGGCCGCCTCCTGCAGGCGGGCATCCAGCGTGGTGACAGCATCCCAGCCCGACCAGCCCCATCCGATCGCCTCGTAAAACGCCCGCGCGAGCTGGGATCCACCCGCGACGCCGAGAAGATAACGATTCCAAGCCGCCTCGAGCCCCGTTTTGCCGTAGCGGGGATGGCTATACCCCACCACGTGGGCCGCGGAAAGAGGACCGACAAAGGAGCGGACAAACCCGCTTTCAGCCTCGGTGGTCACGCTCAGCGCTTCTCCCCCGCGGGCGTAGATTCCTCCCCGCCTAATCTTGGATTCGACCAGCTGGAGGCGGGGATTTCGTGGATGGGTGGACAGGTACGGAGCCTGGATCACGCACCAGTAACCCATCCAAAGGCTCAAGAGGAAAAAGAAGCCGACCACGCCTTTGAGCGCCCACCTCAAACCTCTCTCCATTGGGTCACCCCACTCCCCCGGCCGGCCTCGGAGCGCGCGCTCGCCCGCAGCCGGTTGTACACCAATCCGACTTGCAGGAAAGACGCGACCAACGAACTCCCGCCGTAGCTGACGAACGGGAGAGTGACGCCGGTGACCGGTAACAGGCGCGTGACACCGGCGACGATCAGTCCGGCCTGGAGGGCCACCAACAGCGAGACGCCCAGCGCGCCAAGCCGCTCGACATCTTCCAGAGCCGGGTCAAAGGCGGGCGCAAGGCAGCGGACACAGATCACCGCCAGCAAAAACAGGAGCCCGCAAGCGCCGAGCAGGCCCAGCTCCTCTGCGATCAAAGCCAGGATGAAGTCGGTCTCCACCGCTGGAATCCGATGGGCAAGCCCCCTTCCAAAGCCCGTGCCAGAAAAGCCCCCGGCAGCTAGGGCGAAGAGGGCTTCGACAATTTGGTAGCCACGGCTGTAACTCCACGGGTCGAGCCAGACCAAAAAGCGGATCCGGACGTGATCGAAAAAGAGCGCCGCCAAACTCGCGCCAAGGGCGGCGATCAACCCGCCGGCCACGAGGTAGCGGATAAGGCCTGTGGCCGCAAAGAGCATCGCGACCACGAGCCCGAAAAGGAGCAGCGCGCCGCCTAGGTCACGCTGGGCCACGAGGACAAAGACAAAGAGAAACCCCATGACGACCAGGGGGCCGAGGTACGCGCGCTCGCTCCACCCGCCTCCGCCCGGTCGAGGGGCGCTCAAAAAAGGTTTCGCCTCAGCCAGGTGGGCGGAGAGGTAAAAGACCAGCAAAATTTTCACGATCTCAATCGGCTGAAACTGAAAGCTGCCCAGGCGAATCCACGAACGGGCGCCGCCGAGCTCGACTCCAAAAAGCGCTGTGACTAGGAGCAGCAAGAAGCCTGAAGCGGCCCACAAATACCGGTACCGCCCCACGTACCTCCACACGGGGGCCAAAGCCGCGACGAGAAAGCCGCCGACTCCCAGCCAAAACCAGCGGAGCTGGCGCGCGAGCATCGCCGGGTCGATCCTGGCCAGCGCGGCAAGGCCAATGCCCGTCAAAGCGATCAACGCCGAAAGCAGGATCGGGTCGGCAAGGCCGCCTTGAACCCGCTTTCCCAGATACCAGAGGAGCAACACGTAAGCCCCCGTATACCCCGCCGGCGCGAGCAAGTGGCGCATATCGAAAGCGCCATCGCGTCCGGCCTGGGCCAAGAGGAGGGCGAGGTCGCCCACCGCGAGGGCCAAGACTACGAGGCGGAGCAAGTCAGCTCTCCTCCACCAAGGCGACGACCGCCGTGATGTTGTCCGGACCCCCGCGAGCGTTGGCAAGGTCGATCAAGCGCCGGGCGCACGCGTCCGGATCACGGCATTGCTCGAGGACGCGGTAGATCTCTTCGTCCGTCAGGACGGCCGTCAGCCCATCGGTGCATAAGAGGAGCCCCTCGCCCGGATCAAGGGAAACGCTGTAAAGGTCCGCCACCACGTCGGGCGTGGTGCCCAGCGCCCTCGTGAGGAGGTTTCGGTACGGGTGGGTGTGAGCCTCTGCGGCGCTGATACCACCGGTTTTCACCAGCTCCGCGACGACGGAGTGGTCTTCGGTGATCTGGACCATGCGCTCTTTCTGGATGTGATAGGCCCGGCTGTCCCCTACGTGCCCCACGTACGCAACCCGATCGACCACCACAGCCATGGTCAAGGTCGTGCCCATCCCATCCAGTCCATCTCGCCGGGCCCTTTCAAACACCCGGCGGTTGGCCTCGCGCACTGCGCTCCGCACAAGCTCTTGGACCGGAGCCCCCGGCTGGAGGCGTAAAGAACCGATCGCCTCCTTGACGGTCTCCAACGCGACGGCGGCCGCCACCTCTCCCGCCACGTGGCCCCCCATCCCGTCGGCCACGATCAAGAGGCGGTCATCAAACCAGAAAGCGTCTTCGTTGATCGTTCGGACCCTTCCGACATCGCTCGCGCCGCCGACACGCATCGCCTTCACCTCGTCTCAAACCGGAAGCGGGTCAACCCCACCTCGATGACGGCTCCGGGTTTTAGGCGGACGTCACCTTTCACGAGACGACCATCCACCGCCGTGCCGTTGGTCGTTGAAAGATCACGCAGCACAAAGCCCAAGCCTCGGCGTTCGATGACACAATGATGCGCGGAGACAAAGGGATCGAGCACCCGGACGCGGTTGCCGGCCGCTCTGCCCACTGCGAGGCGGTCGCTGAAGGTGACGGACTCCCCTTCTACAAGCCTTCGCTCTTTCTGATCGCCGTCCTCCACCCAGACTTCGCCGTGATCTCCCACACTGACCAGCCTGATGGACGCAGCCGGTAGGCTTTGAAGAGCGGCTCCCCGAAACGGCGAAGCCAAGAGAGCCCGGTAAAGTTGAAACAGAAAGGCATAAAGGAGGATGAGAAGGAGGAAACGCCCTGCCCACAGGATGAGCGCTGTCAGGTTCAACGCTCTCATGACCTCTCTACATAACGGATCGTCGTCAGCCCGACCGTGATCTCATCACCGTCGCGGAGCCGCTCGCGGCGGATGGGAACGCCGTTGATCCGCGTCCCGTTGGTCGTCTGTAGATCTTCGATCCACCAGCTCCCGTCTTGGTACACAAGCCGCGCGTGGCGGCGGGAAACCCTGCCGTCTCGAAGCTGAAGATCGCTTTCGTCCGCGCGCCCGACCAGATAAGCCTGGCCCGGCGTGAGCACAAGGCTTGCTGGCTCATGTCCACCGATCACCTCGAGGCGGGGCGCCACGATCCCAAGGTGCAAATCGGACCGCCGGAAACGGCGGGTGCCCCCGTCAACGTCGTGGTCGACAGTTCCCCTCCCGCGAGCCAGCACGTAACGTGAGGTTTCGGCTTCGTTTACCGTCGCCGCCTGCTGCTCTTCGCGAAAGGAGGCGGCGACGCTCGGCGTTCCCCGGGAGACGCTGGGGTCCGCGATCATCTCCACGGTGATGGGCCCGGCAAAGGAGAGCCTCCTCCGCTGCGCCACTTTGGAGAGGTAGGCGATGCAGTCCCGCGTGACGGTATACTGGACGGGTTGGATCGCCTGATGATCCAGGGGATGAAGGCGAACTTGGAAATGATTGGGCACGTAGATCGCCTCCACGCTCACGTGCCGAGCGCTTTCCATAGCCTTGACGAGCTCTTGGGCGATCATCACCGGCTGGACGCGCTCTTCCCCCTTGCGACCGGAAAAGAGGCGGCTCATCACTTTCTCGATCCGGCTCTCGATGGAGGATAGGAGGTCCATCTCCAAGCTCACCTCGCGCGGCTTCGGCGAAGTTGCCCGCAAGCCGCCTGGATGTCGCTGCCGCGCTCTCGCCTGACGGTCACCGCGATGCCCGCCTCCCGCAAGACGTGGGCAAACCGGTGGATCGTCTCGGGACGCGAACGATCAAGTCCGCTTTCGGGCACCGGATTGAGCGGAATGAGGTTGACGTGGCAAAGCATCCCTTTGAGCAGCCTGGAGAGAGTGAGCGCCTGGTCCAAGCCATCGTTGACATCGCGGATCATCACGTACTCGAAAGTGACGCGGCGGCGGGTCGACGCGGTGTACTCGCGGCATGCCGCAAGGAGCTCGGCCACCGGATACTTCCGGTTGAGGGGGACGAGGAAGTCGCGCACGTCGTCGGTCGCGGCATGGAGCGACACCGCCAAGACAAACTGCCGCTTCTCTTGGGCGAATCGCCGGATCGCCGGCACGATCCCGGAGGTGGAGATGGTGATGTGGCGGGCGCCCAGCCCGTAGCCGAGGGGATCCGTCAACAAGCGAGCCGCCTTGATCACCTGCTGGTAGTTGGCAAAGGGCTCGCCCATGCCCATAAACACCACATGGGTGATGCGCTCGCCCGTCAGGCGGGAAAGCGCCAGCACTTGGTCGACGATCTCTCCGGCCGTAAGGTTACGCGCCAGTCCTCCGAGGGCCGTGGCGCAAAAGGGGCACCCGATGCCGCAGCCCGCCTGCGATGAGACGCAGGCCGTACGGCGAGCGCCATCGGGGATCCACACCGCCTCGATCATCGCCCCATCGTGCAGGCGGAAAAGGAATTTTCTTGTGCCGTCGGCGGAGCGTTCCTCGGCCTCCACCTGGATCCGCTCGATGCGGCAGCAGAGGCTGAGGCGGTGGCGCAGTTCTTTCGAGAGATCGGTCATCTCGTCGAAATGCTCGACGTCCCGCTGGTAAATCCAGCGCATGATCTGCCCGGCCCGGTACGGCGCCTCCTCCATTTGGCTGACCAGCGCCTGGAGCTCGCCGAGATCGAGACCTTTGAGGTTGATCAATGAAGGGCTCAGCGTTTGAGTCAGTTGGCGTTCCTCCCTACCCGCGCTCACGATCCCCGATCACGCCTCGAAGCTTGGGGCAGACTATCGAGGCGGATGATCCACGCGACCTTCCGGCGCCCCTTAGGAGGCAGGCAGCTGATGAGCAAACAAGGAAAGATTCATTTCCTGACCGCCTACCTCGAGTACCTCCTCGACCAAGGGATCAAGTCGGAATACTATTACCTGAGCGACGCCAGCCGCTACCTCCGGTTTCTGCTTCGCCAAAGCGGACCTGAAACGGTGGAGGCCTTTTTGTGCGAGAGCGCTGCTTCACCGGCCTACCGCAGGCGCCTTACAAAGACCCTCAAGAAATTTTACGCCTTTGCCACCCAAAAGCTCGATGTGCCGCAAAATCCCCTTGTGGGGGTGAAAAAAGGGAGAGAGCAAACTTCCTCCCGTTCCCGTATTCGTTGACAACTCACGACGGCATGGGCTATAATCACGTTGTGCCTGGATCGGGGCGTAGCTCAGCTTGGTTAGAGCGCTGCGTTCGGGACGCAGAGGCCGCCAGTTCAAATCTGGCCGCCCCGACCATCCCAAG
>PKEU01000215.1 GCA_002919195.1 bacterium | reverse complement strand
TCCGCTCCCAATAATCGCCCCAGGGGACGACGCTCACGTTGACTTTAATGTTGGGATGCCGCGCTTCAAAAGCTTCCACGATCCGCTCGACTGCAGGCAGCTGATTGTTGTCCCAAATCCAGTATTCCAGAGTCGTCTCAGCGGTCTGCGCCGCAAGGGGGGCGACCAGGCAAAAGAGAAGCGTCAGGAACGTTGACAAGCCGACTGCCATCCGTTTTGGCGCCCAACGATCCGTCACTTCTTCTTCCCCTTTCTCGTTGGTTTCAGTCCTCGTCTCCTAGGTGCCTATTGCGTGACGACGTTCCCCTGCGTTCTAAGAAACAGACGACCGACGATTTCAAATCAAAGCAAGCCTACGCGACCACCCCCCCTCGCGGCCGAAAACAAAAATAGCCGTTATTTCACAAGTTAACTAACCTATTCTACGAAGTCAATGATTCACACATGACCGTGATTGTCTATACACACTATTCCGAAATCTCATGTGCATCAATACCTGCGGGCTCGCAAGCTGCAAAAATTTGCCTCGCTGCTCTACGTGCAGCGGCACAAAAATGCAGAAACTGACGATCCCAGGGGGAAAAACCGCCCCTTCGCTGGGCTCTGCGCGGTATTTTTGCCCCTGGAGCCCGACTCTGACCCGAAACTCCAAGCCTATCTGCAAAAACTTGCCGCGCACGTGCACCCTGACCGGCAACAAAATGCAGAATCGTCATGCTCACGCTCGTTCCGTGGCATCAATCCCCTTTTTCCCAGCACGACAAAGCTCCACCGCCAACAAAACGGCCGCCTGACCTAGGCGGCCATGGCGATAATCGCTTCGTTGACGCTCGCCTCCCGCGTAGCACCCCGGGGGCACGCCCACCATCGATGACTGAAAAACCCGGCTAGGAAGGCCTTGCCTTGCAAGCCACCCTCCCGGCCGGGCGTTCCTTTGTGCTGCGCCAACATTTAGAGCCGTTTACCGCGCTTACTTTGGCGTTTGCTTCGGCATTTGCTTTGGCGCTTACTTCACGACTTCACCATCGCCAGCAGCTTTGCGCGAAGCGCCTTGACGTCCCCGTCAAAGCAAATCGCGCGGATCCCCAAACGCTCGGCGGCTTCGATGTACTCCGCAATGTCGTCGACGTAAGCGACCCTTTCCGGCGGGAGCTCCAGCTGCTCCAGCACGTACGTGTACACTTCTCGCTCCGGTTTGCGCCGCCCGATTTCGTAGGAAAAAAAGACGGGAGAAAACCCCTTTATAAAGCCCATCCGGCGCATCGCGCTGCCGTGGGTGCGCTCGGTGTTGGAGAGGATCGCCGTCCTCAAGCCCATCCCGCGCAGCTCCGCCGCCAGCTCGATCACTTCCCTGTTGGGCGAGAAGTGCTTGATAAAGAGCTCTTCGAAGAAATCGCACTCGACTTCCCGGCCGGCCAAGCGGCTCCATACCTCGGTCTCCGTGATCTCGCCCCGCTGGATGGCCGGCACAAAGGACTCGTACTCCGGCGGCACGCTTTTCAAACCAAAGCGCTCCGCGATTTCCTGCCGCAAGGCATGTTCGCCCAGCGTGAGCAAAACGCCGCCCACATCAAAGATGACGCATTGGATCGACATCTCGGTGCCTCTCCGCTGTTGAGGTTTGTTTTCCGCGCGCGTCGTTTCAGGCCCGCACACCGCAATGCCCCATTGGTCACTGTGGCCCAACCCGTCCAGCGCGGTCCCTAGCCCGGCCCTAGCGCGGTCCGAGGGGCCCCACGCTCCATTGGCGCGGCGACTTTTGGCTTCCATCTTCGCCTTGCGCGGGCAAGCGCCTCCTCGGGCCGGAAAGGCGCAGGGAATTGATGCTCCCAACCAGTACCATTAGGAAGACGCGCGTTTGCAGGGGGCGCGTGTGCCGGCATGCTGAAATCCGTTAAGTTCCGGAGTTTCCTGCGCGCACGAGGCGAGAAGTCACTCTTGAATGCAGCCCGAAAAGGCGATAAAGCGGCGCTCCACCGGCTCTACCAAGAGAGCTTTTTCTCCGTCTACGCCGCCGCCGTCGCCCAAGTTGGCGAGCGAAGCCTCGCCGAGGAGTTGACGAGCGAAGCCTTTCTCCGCTTTTGGCTCAGCCTTTCCTCGTCCCACGGCGAAACCGACGTGCGGTCGTGGCTGCTTACGATCGTGCGCGACCTCGTGATTGAACGGCGCCACCGCCAACGAAATGTCGGCCCGATCCCGCCCGGCGCTCCCGAATTCACTGATCCTCAAGACCATGGGCCCCCACCCGACCCTCTCCTCCCCGGCGCCCCCGTCCTCCAGGCCTGGGAGTACGAGCTGATTTGGAAAACCTTCGAGAAGCTGAGCGAAGAGCATCAGACACTCCTTCGCCTGCGTTATGTCCAAGAGTGGCCCTACGAGCGCATCGCAGAAGCGTTGAGCATTCCGGTAGGCATGGTGAAATCCCGCATGTACCGGGGGCTTTCGGCCCTTTTCCGCCAGCTGGACTGACCCTGATCTAGACGACCCAATCTCCCGCAACCTGGACGGCCGCCGCTAGCGGGTCGGCAACCGCCAGCGGGCGGGTGAAAGAGCTCGAAAGCGTCGCGCGTAGCCCGTAGACAAGGATGAGGATCCCACCCAAAGCGAGGGCCCAAAGCAGGAGGGTGCCAAGGCGCGAACGCGCGCCGCTGTCTAAGGAGGTGTCGGGTATGAAAGTCTTCGCGTCACGGAGGCGAGAAGAGGCCTCCGCTGCCCGCCGGAGCCGTTCTTCCAATCGCACGCGAAATTCATCTGTTGGCATGGCGCGCAGCCCCGCGATCACTTTGCTGACGGTGTCAAAACGGGAGCGGCACGACGCGCACTCTTGGAGGTGGCGCTCTGCCTCCCGGCGCGCCGCTTCGTCGAGCTGGTCTTCGAGAAAGTCGATTAGCTCCGTGTCCTCAAGGTGCAGACGCATCCTGGCTCGCTTTCCCTCCCGCACAACGCGAACCGCCTCACCGGAGCATGTCTCTCAAACGCCCGCATCCGAAAGTTCTCCCGGCCGCCGAAAAACCCTTATCGAAATTTCAAAGGCGCCGGCTTGCTCGTGCCGGCGCCTCTTTACAGCTGCATGCATGACGTGTGCTCCGCTTCCGACGTGCGTTCAACCCGCTCGATCCCGATCGGATCCCGACTGGACCTCAAGCTTTACCCCCAGACGGCGTCGCTCCAGCGGAGCTCGTTTTTAAACCGCTCCACCGAAGTATCCTTATCGATCACGAGGCCTTCGACGCCGACCATCTCTGCCCAGTCCAAAAGCTGCTCGACCGTGACGGCGTAGGAGAAGACCGTGTGGTGGGCGCCGCCCGCCAAGATCCACGCCTCCGCCGACTCGGCCAGCGAAGGATGGGGCTTCCACAAAACCCGGGCAACCGGGAGCTTGGGCATCGGCTTCTGGGGTTTCACCGCGTCCACAGTGTTAATCAGGAGCCTAAACCGGCGGCCCAGGTCGATGAGCGAGGCGTTGAGCGCGCTCCCCTCCCGGCCGTCAAAAACCATCCGGGCCGGATCGGCCTTCCCGCCGATGGAGAGCGGGTGCACCTCGATCCGGGGCTTCCCGTCCGCGATGGTCGGGCACACCTCGAGCATGTGCGCGCCGAGGACCATTTCGTTCCCGGGCTCGAAGTGATACGTGTAATCCTCCATAAACGACGTGCCTTCGCCGCCGGCCATGATCTTCATCGTCCGCAGCAAGGCCGCCGTCTTCCAGTCGCCTTCGGCGCCAAAGCCGTAGCCCTTCTCCATCAGGCGCTGGACCGCAAGCCCGGGAAGCTGCTCGAGCCCATGGAGATCTTCAAAAGTGGTCGTGAAAGCCGAAAAGCCACCTTCCTCCAAAAAGGCCGTCAGGCCTAGCTCGACGCGGGCCTGGTAGCGAATGGCGTGGCGGACCGGCCCCTCCGTCCTGCCCTCAGGGACGATCTCGTACCGGTCGGCGTACTCCTCCATAAGCCGGTCGACCTCGGCGTCAGAGACGGCGTTGACATACTGCACCAGGTCGCCCACACCGTAGCCGTTCACCGACCAGCCAAACTGGATTTGGGCCTCGACCTTATCCCCTTCGGTGACCGCCACTTGCCTCATGTTGTCGCCAAAGCGGGCCACCTTGAGGCGACGCCCCTCGACGACCGCCACGGCGGTGCGCATCCACGCGGCAAGGCGCGCCCTGAGCTCGGGATTTTCCCAATGGCCGACCACCACTTTGCGCCGGATCCTCAAGCGGGCGCCGATATGGCCGTACTCCCGGTCGCCGTGGGCCGACTGGTTGAGGTTCATAAAGTCCATATCGATGGTGTCCCAGGGGATGTCCCGGTTGAACTGGGTGTGCAGGTGCAACAGGGGCTTTCTCAGTTCTGAAAGCCCACCGATCCACATCTTGGCCGGCGAAAAGGTGTGCATCCACGTGATCAGGCCGGCGCATTCCTCGCTGGCGTTGGCCTCGGCGACCAGCCGCCAAATGTCTTCGGGCGTCGTGAGCACCGGTTTGAAGACGATTTCAAAGGGAATGCTCTTGTCCTCGTTGAGCGCCTGCACCATCGTCTGTGAGTGCCGGCCCACCTCTTCGATGGCTTCCGGCCCGTAAAGATGCTGGCTTCCCGTCACAAACCAAAACTTGTAGCGCGAAAAATCGAGCATTTCAGCCCCTCCTCGGTTTTGCCGGTCCGGTAACGATGCCGATAACCAGAATTCTTCGGGAGATCGGCCGTGTCCTCCAAGGAGTCTCCCGGCGGGGAGCGTTCCATCGGGATGCTCATACGAACGCCGCCCGGATGACCGGGCGGCGTTTTGGCCTCCTTACGATCGCTCTCTTTACCCCGGTTTTGTTAGACGCTACTCCTCACCAAAGGCCTGCTGCAGCGAACGCTCAATGGCAGCGATGTTTTGCGAGATCGCGACCGCCAAGTCTTGCTGCCCTTGGAGGTACGCGGCGCGGATCTCGTTATAGTGGCGATCAAACACGTCGCCAAAGAAGGGGATCTTGGTCCAGTAGGTCGGCATGGTCTGGAAAGCGGCTTCAAAAAAGGGCCGGTAGTACTCGTCGTCGATCATGCCGATCTCGTCAGCCACCGCCGGAATCGACGGCATCGCCCAGAAGTTGCGGCTCATGTAGTACTGGCCCCGCTCGGTGCCCAGCTTCTTGAGGAGTTTCCAGGCGAGCTCCCGCCTTTCAGGGTCTTCGATGTTGGGATTCATCGCCCACCCCGCCTCCATCAAAAAGGTCGTCGCGTTTTCGCCAAAGGTGGGCGGGGTGACCGTGCCAAAGCGGAAGGGCCCGTCTCGCTGCAGTTCGCCGATGGCCCAGTTGCCCCAAATCAAAATGGCGGCTTGGCCGTTGAGAAAGACGCCCCGTTCACCGCCCGACGCATCGCGCACCGCATCGGGCGTGTTGACGCCATACACCAGCCCAAGATCGTAGAAAAACTGCAAGGCGCTCACCGTGTCGGGGTGGTCGAGATAACCCCTAGCCCTTTGGAAATCCGGAGAGAGGATGGTCCTCCCCCGCCCCCAAGCTTGCGCCCAGGCGATGGCGTTCCACCATGGGTTAACGACCACGCCCCAAGTTTCCACTTCCCCGTCGCCCCGCGCACGGGTGAGCTTGCGCATCATTTCCAGCGCCTCTTCCCACGTCCAACCCGGTTGCGGGTAGGCGATCCCCGCCTGGTCAAAAAGGTCCTTGTTGTAATAAACGCCCAGTGTAGAGAAGTCTTTCGGCAACGTGTAGATGTTGCCGTCGATGTAGCGGTGGTTTTCGAGAAGCTGCGGGATGTACATCCCCAGGTCGACGCCGTCGCGCTCAAGGTAGGGCGTGAGGTTCGCCGCCAATCCCCCTTGGGCAAACTCGGCGTAATCCCAGTCGCCGACCATATAGACGTCGGGCCCGACTCCGCCGGCGATCTGCACAATGATCCGCGCTTTGTAATCGTCGACCTGCTCTAACTGGACCTGTACCCCCGGGTTTTCCGCCTCAAACTCGGCGATCACGTCCCGGATCGGAATCTGGCCCTCCGGCCCGTCCCACGTCGCGACGCGAAGGACGATCTGCGCAGCTGCAGGCACCGGGTAAAGCACGAGGAAAATCGCCAGGGCCATCGACAACAGCGCGAGCCTCGCCCCCGTGGTCGTCCAGACCGGCCTTTGGTGACACGATCGCATACACTCCGCTCCTTTCGTAGGAATTTTTTGTTATTAGTTTTTGTCTCGTTTATTCTGTTATCTATTTAACGCTCCTGCTTACGGTCGAAATCCGTTGCGCTCCCCGAGCCTCGCGTGATCATTCATATGCCCCACAACGCACGCGCCCCACTCGCACGAAAGGCCGTACACAAAAAGGGCCCCGTTGGCAAATCCAACGGGGCCGTACGGTATCACCGCAACGCCGGGACAGACGACATGCCGCGACAGCCGAGATCGGCGACTACTGCTGCCGCTCCTCGATCCAGGTCTGATGGCGCGCCATCTCGGCCCTGGCAAGGGTGATCACTTCCTCGATGGCCGCCGGGATGTTGAGCTCTCCCTCAGCCACCTTGACTGCCGGGTCGGCGATGTTGATCCGCTCCCACGCCGGGGTGTTTTTGACGTAGTCGAGGTTTTGGATGAAGCCTTCGTAAAACGGCCGGTCAAAGGCGTAGTGGACCGAGAGGATGTCCGAAGGCACGTTGGGAAGCGATCCAAGATTAGCGAGCATATGGCCGATGGGCGTGATGTCCTCGATCACGGTGAGGCTGAGCCACTCGAGGAGCTTCCACACCTCGTCGATGTGCTTGCTCGCCTTGTTGACGCCGTAGCCGTGGCCGTACTTAAAGGCGCCAAAGGACGGGCCCATCGGCATCAACGTCACGCCGAAGTCCCTCACGTAATCGTCGGGGTACTCGATCTTGATGCCCGAAAGCCACCAGGGATACCCGATGCCCATGGCGATCTCGCCCCGGGCAAACTCGGCGTTAAAGCCTTCGCGGGCAAAGAACGAATCGGGCTGCAGCCAGCGCACCAACCGCTCCATGGTCCGCTGCAGCGCAGGCCCACCGACGGCCAGCTCCCCGTCGGGGGTAAACGCCTCGCCGCCCTCGGTCGCGTACATGGCGAGCGCCAGGTGGTTGAGCGCCCACCCGCCGCTTTCGATCAGCGCCGGGCGTTCCACAATGCCTTCAGCGGACATGCGGGTGAGGAGCCGGCCGACGGACTCCAGCTCATCGATCGTCTGCGGCGGCTCGGCCAAGCCGGCTTCGCCCAAGACCCGCCGGTTGTAGATGAGGCCCGTCACCATGTTTTCCCCGGGAATGCCGACCATCCGGCCATCGACCGTGATGAAGTCGACGGACGAGGGGAACATTTGCTGGCGCAGCTTTTCCGCGAGCCACTCGGGAACAGGAGCCAGCATCCCGATGCGATAGAAATCTGCGAGAAACTTCACGTCGATCTCGATGATGTCTGGCAGCTCGCCGGCGAGGTACATCGTGACCAGCTTGTCGACATTGAGCTCACGCCCGAGGTTTTCAATCTTCACGTGGGGGTTGAGCTCTTCATACATCCGCAGGTACCGGTCCAAGATCTCGGCCGGGCCTGTGCCTCCGTCGACCCGGTAGTCGTAACCGCCGTACATCCGGATCACAATCTGCTCTTGGGCCGCGCCCGCTCCCGCCACCCCCAAGAGCAGCGAGACGAGCACGACCAGCAACCATGCCAACCTGCCGCAGTTCCGCCGATGCATCGCGCTCTCTCCTTTCGTCCGTCATCTGAGGTCGTCTCCGTCGATCGTGTGGCCACGATTGCATCCCGCCTTGGGGCTCACGCCCGTCGACTCACCCCCCTTCGCCTGCCGCTTCCCGGCCTAGAGCGAAAAACGCCATGCCCCGTTTGAAGGCGGTGAGTCCGTAAAGCATGGTACTCCAGTCGATGACCGTCACAAGGCGCGGGTACCATTTCTGGGGCGGAAGGCGGTGCTCCCAAGCAAACCTGCCCAGCCCAAAGCGGTACGCCGCTTGCGTCAACTGCTCATCGCGGAGATCGCTGGGGTTGGTGTAGCTGTCGTAGGGCAAGTGCAGCCTGTACCAGGCGTAAAGATCGTAGATCCCGTGGGGGTACACGGGCAAAAACCCAGCAATGATATAGGCCGACGCGACGCCGCTCGAACGACCGATCGCGTCGACGGCGTATCCTGGGGGGCGGGCGCCGTCTTGGACCGGCAGGCCTTCGTTGCTCCCGGCGCCGTGGCCCCAGACGTAAGACGGCGCTGCGCCTTGGAGCTGCCAGCTGATACGGTCGGCGATGGCCGCCCCTTGCACGAGCCGGTGATACGCTTCGCACAGCGCGTATTCCGGGACCAGGTACAACGGGAACTGGCACACAAACGACGACAAATACGACATCGGTGAATCGACCAGCAAGCGGACCCCGTGATACTCCCGGGCCGGCAGCTGCTCGACGCGGTCCGGGGCGTAGACCCGGCGCCAAAACTCTTGAATCCGTTGGCTTTCAGGCTCCGCGTCACGGGCTACCGAAGCGACGATGGCGTACTCGGTGAAAGGCCGCCCCGGCCCCGCCCCTCTGCCGTTTTCAATGACCATATAGATCTCGCCCGTTTCAGGATCGCCTATGGCCACTTCCCACTGGATGGAGTGGAGAAGCTTTTCTGCCTCTTTTTTCACCTGGGGAAACGCCGTGCCCAAGTGGTACGCGGCCAGCCGGGCGCCAGCGACCAGAATCGCGGTGTCAATCGTAGAGATCTCGGAGCCTTTCCACACTTCGCCCGTCTCGAGGTCGTGGAAGTGATAAAAGAAGCCAGTCGCCTTGTCCCTGGGCGCGGCTCCTTGGTTGACGCTTTGCAGCGTGGCCAGGGCCTTTTCCCCGGCCGCCGGGTCCCAACCCTCGGCATAGGCGACAGCCAGTCCGGCTAACCCGACACCCGTCGCAGCAATGGAGCCCATGCGAACAGGACCCCGTGCCACCGTGTCGTAGGCGTCGGAGTAGAGGCCCGTCCCCGGTATCCGCACAGCGTCGATTAGACGGTAAGCGTCTCGATGTTGACGGTCCACAAAGCGGCGCACTGCGGGCTCCAAACACTCGTACATAGCTAAGCCTCCTCGGCCGGCGGCAAACGGGCCGGCGCTGTGCACACGGTTGCACACTATCTGAGAATTCCGCTTCATCGTCTCGAACTCCTGCCGTTTTCGAAAACTACCGTTGATGCTGCGCCAGTCCAAAAACGGCTCCGAAAACAGAAGAGGCCGCAACGAGCGGCCTCCCCTAAAACGCTGTGTACGAGCGGCCCGGCAGTGGCCTTGTTGAGCCTTGTTGAGCCTTTGTGTCTTGCGACTTCTTGCCAATGCCTTGCGAGCTAAGAGGCTGGCGAAAGTCGAGGCTGATCAAATTCGAAGGCTACAAACAAGCGCCTACTTTGCCACGCGCGTGCTGGCGAGCTCTTCCAATACCTTGACTAGGGCCTGAGTGCCCTCGTCGCCCCAGCCAGCGTCTTCTGCTTTCCTCAGCAGTTGGTGCACCAGGCTGGTGCCCAAGAGCGGCACGTGCAAGAAGTCGCTCTCCTCTAGTGCGAGCTTCAGGTCCTTTTGCAGGAGCTTCACCATGAAGCCCGGTCGGTAGTCGCCCTCCACCATCTTGGGCCCCAGGTTGCTGAGCTGCCACGAACCGGCCGCGCCGCCCGACACGGCCTCCAGCACTTTTTCCAGATCGGCGCCGGCCTTGGCGGCAAAGGTGAGGGCCTCGCAGGTCGCCATGAGGTTGAGGGCCACCAGCACCTGGTTGACGAGCTTGGTGAGCTGGCCCATCCCCGGCCCGCCTACGTGGGTGATCTTTTTCCCCATCGCTTCAAAGACGCCGCGGCACTTTTCGACCAGTTCGGCGTCGCCCCCGACCATGATCGAGAGCGTGCCCGCCTTGGCGCCCGTGTCGCCACCGCTCACCGGAGCGTCCAGCATCCCGATGCCCTTTTCGGCCAGGGCGGCGTGCACTTCCCGGGCGACTTTGGGAGAAATGGTGCTCATGTCGACGACGATCGAGCCAGGCCGGGCCCCCTCCGCCACCCCGTTGGGGCCCAAGATTACCTCCTTGACATCGTCCGGGCCCGTCACGATCGTGATGATGATGTCGGAGTTTTGCGCGACCTCTTTCGGCGAAGATACCTGAACCGCTCCGGCTTCAACCACCGGCCGGGCCTTTTCGGCGGTACGGTTGTACACCGTGAGCTCAAACCCAGCCTTGAGCAGATTCAACGCCATCGGCTGCCCCATGATTCCTAAACCGATAAAGCCCACCTTCGGCTTTGCCGCCGCGTTGCTCATCGTGCGTGCTCCTTTCGCTGGTCAGTGATGATGTGACTGGAACACACCCGAGCCAGTCGAGTAGAAGAATCCGGCTTCCTTCCGACTGCCGGAAGGGAAACCTGAGGTTTGATCCCTGGTTTACTTCGGAAGAGAAACCTGGTTTTCCTTGGCAAGGAGACCGGCCGACCAGACCTGTCGGCGCTGTAAAGCATCCGCCGCCGTAAGGCTTCTGCCCTTTATGAGCCTTGTCATCCGCCTCTCGATGGCTTTCTCGTTGTCATGATCTTGTAGTAAACCGGAATGCGGTCTGCATAGCGCTTCATCAGCACGTCGTTGTGCTCGTCCCCGCCCACATTTCCGCTGATAAAGATCGGCGGCTCAAAGCCCGCGGCGACGAGCCGGTTGACCGTTTCGACCAAGACCGCGTTGATCAAAGCCGCGGTCACCACCGTCGAGGCCGGCCCCACCTTGGGCAACTTCGGATCCACCTCGACGACGCCATCGCCCTTTGGCACGCCTGTGTCGATGACCAGCTCGGCCACGTCGCTAAGTTTGAGGCCGCTCGGATGCCGGCTCGGCACGTCGCGGTACGCCTCGGCAGACGTCAATGCTGCGACAAACAGGCCGCGCTCTTTCGCCTCTTGCGCCACCTCGACCGTCACGGGGTTGATCCCGGAGTTGGAGATCACGAGCAGGACTTCCCCCGCCCGTAAGTCGTGCGCAGCGAGGATCAATTTGGCGTAGCCTGGCATCCTTTCGAGGAGAGAAGGGTTGACGCTTCCCCACTGCGTCAGGTTGATGTCGACAATGGCGTTGACCGGCACCAGGCCACCCGAACGGTGAAACAACTCCTCACACAGCATGTGGGAGTGGCCCGTGCCAAAAGCGTGCAGCACCCCGCCCGCACCAATTGACTCCGCAATCCGCTCTGCAAGCGTTTGAATCTTGTCCTCTTGCTGGCCGGCAGCCTTTTCGATCAATCCCACGATGTGCTTGATGTATTGAAACATCGGTCCACGCTCCTGTTTGAGTGGTAGGTTGGCGACCGCCGCCATCGTACCGCCGCATCGTGTTTACCGTTGCCCACCGGTGGTGGCAGGGATTTCAGTAATAAGGATTCCAGCGACAGTAGAAACAACTCCCGGGCAACATCGATGGCCCTAGGGGACGTTCGGTGATTGCAGAGTCACCTCCTTGTCGGGTGATTTCAAGGGGGTTGGTCGACGGGTGCGACCGTGGTTGTTGTTGCGGGTCGTTGTTGTCCATCCTGCATTTTTTAGCCGCTTAGAAGGGGGCAGTCGGACAATTTCTTGCATTTACGTGTCAAGGCCTCGACTTGACACCGCCTTTCTTGGAGTCAAACCAGCCTCTTAACAGCGTGTAGGCTGCCTAATACCTGGTTCTGGCCAGGATCCGCCCTGGATCGAACCCCGAAGCTGCATATTTTTGCCCGCCCCACCTGGCGCTCGGGCAAAAATATGCAGTTTCGCGTCAAGTGCGGAGGGTTAACAGCTCGATAAGTCGCATGACCTACCGAGACACAGACCAATCGACTAAATCAATGACAGGCCCACCGAACGGCGGACGATATCGCGAGGTCGACAAACAGACAATCCGATAGCAGACGAACCGATGGACGGCGCGACAAACAGGTTGTCAAATAGGTCGATCGAAAGGCTGAAGGAGCCGAAAAGCCAATGGGCCGGAAGGCGTGGTTGGACCGGAAGGCTGTTTGGCGGGATGAAACGAAACACACAAAATTGGGTCACTGGGGAAAGTCCGGAAGACGAAACGACGAAACGGCGAAACGACGAGAAGATGAGAAGACCGGAAGACGCACAGACGGGAAAACCGTGAGACGGGAACACCAAGACACAGGGAACCCAATGACAACGAGCATGCCGACAGGCAGGTGTGCCCATGTACATCGTCGGAGTCGACGGCGGACAAAGCTCGACCCTAGCGCTCGTTGCGAATTCGAAAGGAAAGATTATCGGCTCGGCCACGGCTGGGCCGGCTAACCATATCCACGAACCGGGCGGGCCGGAGCGCTGCCGGCGAGCGCTTACGGACGCGATCGGAGGAGCTTTGAAGGCCGCGGGCGTTGCTGCGGCCGACGTCGCGGGAGTCGGCATGGGTATGACCGGCGCCCGCCCGCTGATGCAGGCCATAGCCCAAGAGGTGCTCAAAACCCTCGGATGCGCCGCGCCCCTCAACTTTGCTCACGACTCCGTGAGCACGCTCGAAGGCGCCTTGGGAGGTGAACCGGGCTGCATTGTCATCAGCGGCACGGGTTCCGTCGCTTTGGCTCGAGACGCCTCCGGTCGGGAAAAACAGACGGGCGGCTGGGGCTACCTCTTTGGCGACGAAGGAAGCGGCTGGTGGATTGGCGTGGAGCTTCTCAGAGCAGCGTCGCGTCAAGCCGACGGGCGCGATCCCCGAGGATTCCTTCTCGAAGCGGTGCTCCGCCACTTCGCGGTGACGCGCATCGAGGAGCTTCACCTCCGCGTCTACAGCGGCGAGGTCGACCGCCCTCAAATCGCCGGCTTGGCCAAACTTGCGGATCAGCTGGCGAAAGAAGGCGATCCCTCAGCGTGCGCGATCTTAGACCGGGCCAGCGAGGCGCTGGTAGAGCTAGCCGCCTCGGCCTTGAAACATGTGGACCTGCCGCACCCCCTCGTTTCCTATGCCGGAGGGGTTTGGAAGTCCGACCGGGTGCTCGCCAACTTCACCAAAGGCATCACCCAGCTCGTGCCTGGCGCAAACGTCGTCGCGCCGCTGATGTCCCCGGCGGGCGGGGCGCTCCTTTTAGGCTTTAAAGCGGCAAACATCTCCCCCACCAGCGAAGTGCGCCGCGCCCTGGCCGAGCAACTCAAAGAAAGCGAGAAGTCGTGAGAGACTCCCATGCTCTTGCGACGCCACGAGCAACGCCCACCAGGCGTCGTGAGGCAGGGCTTTCTTCTCATACGCCGGCTAATACACCGGGATCACTTGGAACTCTTGCGTCCTTATCCAGGTATCGGGCTCCGTGCCGCGCCGCAGGTCGATGTCCGACTCCACGAGGACGGACTTTCGCTCCCGCGGTGACTCGCCTGTCCGAACCCGTATTTCGCTTG
This sequence comes from bacterium, assembly GCA_002919195.1. Classification (GTDB taxonomy): domain Bacteria; phylum Bacillota; class Limnochordia; order DTU080; family RSA5; genus RSA7. The sequence continues at coordinate 10,201 of PKEU01000215.1, read as the reverse complement.
GTTGGGCGTCCACCCCGTACAGCCCGACGTGACTAGAAAGTAGATGCCCTCCCGCTTGATCATGGCAGGCGCTTCGCGGTACTGCCCGGGCCACAACGTCTTAACGTGTTCGTCGATAGAGAGGTAGTCGTCGGAGAGGCGGTAAATGTGCAGGTCTGCGTTGTCTCGAGCCGCTGAGATAAAATAAGCCGTACCGTCATCATCTTGGAAAAGCGTGCAATCCCGGGACATATGTCCGATGGGACGAAAACTGCCATGGTAGACGTATTCGCCGTCAACCGTGGGCGACGTGGCCACCGCACAGCGGGCCTCGTGGTAGTCACGGCCGTTTTCCCAGTGCATCCACATCACATAGAGACCCGTCTCCTCGTTGTACAGCACCTTAGGCCGCTCAATCGTCGCGCCCAAAGGCGGCTTTTCTCCGTCGACCACAGGCTCCAACAAGGGATCCGTCCGGTAATACACTGGCTCAAATCGCGAATCAAGCGTCAAGACGTCGCCGCGAAACTCCCACGTCTTGAGGTCCTTGGAGCGATAACACGAAACCTTGCGTCTCCCATGACGGTTTTCGCCAAACCAGTAGTAATACTCGCCGACTTTGAGGAAACCGCCTCCGTGGGCGTGGATCGGATTTCCGTCGGTATCAGTCCACGGCACACCGTTCTCGATCGTCACAGAGCTGGATCCCACCATGCTCCTCCTCGGCACTTGCGTTGGGTTTGCGGCTTCTCGTTTCTGGCTTCAAAACCGGATACTTTACGCTCGTGTTGTGCTCGTCTTGGCCCCTTCCCGGGTACCCTTCCTCGATTGACAACCCTCGACTTGCTCGCAAGCTTCTACGGCTCTAGCCCTACTTCTTGCCTAAACTCGCGCAAACCCGTTTCGATAAACCGGTGTGCATTTTCCAGGGCCGCGCCGGGGTCCATCTCCTTTCGGTAAACTGCCGTGATCCATCCGCCCACGGTTGCGTGGATCCCAGACACCGGAATCTCGTGCAACTGCATGTGCATGAAGGAGTCGTACCAATACTGCAGCGCGGGCACCTCTGCGATGCGGTCATAGGCCACATCGATTCGGCCCGAAATGAAGCTGCCCAGCTCCTCGATCTTTCTCAAGATGTCGTCCCGATGCAAAAACGTGATGAACTTCCAAGCGTCGTCGGGACGACGGCTCGACGCCGTGATCCCCAGGCCGTTGGTAAAGCCTAGTGAGACGGGAGCCGTGTGCGGCAGGTAACGCGGCGAAAACAGCCCATACTCCTCGAGCAGCTCGGGATAGTTCAATGCGATGCTGCGAAAATGCACCGGCTGATGCCGGGTCATGGCCACAGCCCGCTCAACAAATCCGCCGGGGCCGTTGGGCCCTGGAGCGTCCCACAGCGTCGCCGTCATGATCTCGTCCAAGTAGCTGAGGGTATGGAAAGCTTCGGGACGATTGAAGAAAGAGACGTAGGATTCATAATCGATGGGATCGACGCCGCGCTGCGCGAGAAACCAGAGGAAGTCCTGAAGCGCTCCCGTGGTGTCGCTCGCCAGCCAAACGCCCCGTTGAACCACTTCACCCTGAGCATCAACGCGAGTCAGGGCTCGAACGGCTGTCAATAACTCGTCCCAGCTGCCGGGCGGTTCATTGGGGTCAAGGCCGCTCTCTGCGAACAGCCCCTTATTCCACGCCATCGCTCGATTGTCGTTGTCCATGGGCACGGCGTAGGTTTGATTGCGAAACTGCAAGCCCTTCCACACCGCGGGCGGGAAGAGGTCTTTCTTGTCCCATTCGTCGATATAACGGTCCAAAGAGAGGAGAATGCCCCGGCCCCCTTCGGACGTGGGCGAATGAGAGCCGGTCGTCACGACGTCGAAAGGCATACCAGAGGCTTCGCCCAGTAAGATTCGATCGGTGCGATCGCCCCATCCCGCAGCTGTGATCTCCACTTCGATGCCGTACTCCTCGTAAAACGCTGGCGCGACCTCGTCGTTGAGGTAACTGAGCAGCTCCCCCGAATAACCCACAAGTAAGACCCGAAGCGGTTCAGCCCCGGCGACGCCACTTAAAACCAGATTCAATGCGAATACCAAAAGGGAAACGAAAACCCACTCACGCATCCGCCAAAGAGCACCGCACGCGCTGCCCAAGCCGAACATTATCACCGTGTTCCCCTTTCAAGTCTCCGTTCTGGACCTGGTTTTGAACTCTTGAGAAAGACGCATGCCGCACAAAGTCGGGGGTTGAAGTTCTCGAAATCCGACTACGATGAAATCAGCAAGAGAAGCGTGAAGTGGGCGTTTAATTTGCTCCAAAAATTTCGGCGTACCGGGCTTCGGCCAACCGCTGCGCGTCTTGTAGGGCTGGAACGGGATCTTGCAGGCCGTTGAGAACCTTGTCGTCCACTTGATCCAACAGCGGCCAAAAGACCTCCCCGGTGTAAGGCGGCCGCCAATGAGCCTGCTCCACTTGGTTAAGCAAATTTGCGTGCGCCTGTGGGATCAAGGTCGGATCAATCTGGCTGAGCGCGTCATAGCGCGTCGGGATCAAGCCTAAACTCTCCCACCACAACAACTGGGTCTCGGTGCTGGTAAGAAACTTGATCAACTCCACCGCACCCTCGAGGTTTTTGGCGCCGGCCGGAATGGCCAGGGCGAACCCACCCGACCAGGTCCCGTTATCGCGACCTGTGGGCGACGGAAGCGGGCCAGCCCCCACCTCAAATCCATGGATCTCCGTCGCAACGGTCACCAGCTCGTTATGCGCGACCATCATCGCCTGGCGCTGCTCGAAAAACTTTCCGGGCGACCACCTTCCATACCCTTGACTGCTCAGCGTTTCGAGCGTCCCGTATCGTTGAGTCCAATCCACCAGCCACCGGTATGCTTCAAGGTTGTTGGGATGATCCAGAGTGGGCCTGAGGGCCTCGTAGTCGAACAACTGGCCTCCAAAGTGCCAAAGCCATCCCACGGCGCCCCAGTTTCCGGCCCACGGCACAAACCCGTAGGTAATGATGTTCCCGTCGGGGTCCGACTGCGTGAGTTTACGAACATACTCGTTAAACTCGGGCCACGAACCCGGACCATCCTCTGCGTTTAAGCCTGCCTCAAGGAGGAGACGCCGGTTCCAAATGAGGCCGCGGACGTCAGTATCGGTGGGAATCGCGTAGGTCTGTCCCTGAAAGATCGATTCATTCGCCGGACCAGGTAGAAACTCTACAGCGACCTCAATCTCGCCCTTTAGCAGCGGATCGAGCGAGAGGAACAACCCCTGGTGCGCCCACTCGACCACTTGATAACGGTCAAAATCGACCACATCAGGAGCCTGCCCACCCGCGATCATCGTCCGCAATTTGTCGTTACCCACGGCCCGGATCGCTTCAATCGTGTAAAGTTCACTCTGCTCATTAAATGCCTGGATCAATCTCTGCCAGATCGCTTCCCGATCGTCGTTGCCGTAGATGTTGTACGCCAAGACAATCGTGCTCTTCTGAGCTGCGACCACGGAGGAAGCCAACAAGACACCGGGCACAAAAACGAGCACCACATAAGCAAAAAACCGGCCCACCGATGAAAATCTCCGCAGCCTTGACAACACCGCGACCTCCCTTTCGTCGTGAGCTTTTTGAGTTCCGCCGATCATTTGGACGGATGATTCTTATAATTCGGCTTGTACCGAATAATACCTTCGAGAGTCGCGGTATGTCAGTTCGCGCCAGCGTAGCATCTCGCGCGCTCTCAAACAGCCTGTAGAGGATCTCTTCCCAAATGTAACGAAGAACCCGAATCAACCCAACTCTCTCATAATTATCCTCCCGAATGGGGTCGATGCCGATGACGATCAATCCGGCAAAAGAAACGCGGTGGCACACCCGCGTCGCCGACCGGCTGGTCTCTCTCTTTGTCCGCAACGAAAAGATCAAGCCCGACGTGATGCTACAGTTTTACCTCGAAGTCATCGGCACCGACTACCTCCATGAAGATTACGTGCCCGATCGGACCTATGACCTTATCTTGATGAGCGAAAGCGTGCAGTACCAGCGCCTTGAGGAGTCATTCCCCAACGCCCGCCGGGCCCTCAATCCCGGTGGGTATCTTTTGACCTCCGACTTTTACCGCCTCGAAAGCGCCCGTGACGTCAAAGACCGGGCGCTTCCCTCTCACTTTCTCAACGACCTCCTCGCACGCGCCCAGGCCCACGGCTTTGAGCTCATCCACGAAGACGACATCACGCAAGAGACCGCCCCGTCGCTCGATTACGGGAAGATGGTCTTTGAGCGTTACATCCGGCCCACCTTGCGCTTGCAGCTCAACGCGCTCCGGGTGCACCTCCCTCTGGCTTACAAGCTCTTTCGTCTCGTCTTGCGAGTTCCCGTGAAAGGCGAGCCCATGGAAAAGATCATCCGCAACCATCTTACCCCGCCCGATCCTGAGCTTTACCGGAAGCACATGTGTTACCGGATCCATCTTTTCCGGAAGCGAGGCTGATGCGAAGCGCGGCGGTACGGGACAGCATGGAACTGCCGGGTGGTTCGATCAGGTTGCTCAGCCGCCGGTGCAGGCGATCAGCAGCACGGGAACGAAAATCAAACAACAGAATTAGGAGGCAACAGGCACCCGGAGACACCACCAAGAAACCTGGAGACACCCCAGGTACCTGAGCACGCCACCCAGGCGCCTCGACGTACCGCAGCCCCAGATCCTGACCTTGAAAGCAGGTGGCCGCCGATGCCTTTCCTTGAGGAAGACCGGACTATCCTCTTTCACGTGCCGCACCCATCGGGCATCGAGCGCAAGCTGGGCCTTTCGATCCTGCGCATCGGCAAGGGAAAGGCCCGCCCGCTTTACTGGCGCAGCATGACCAAAAAAGACACCTACACCTTAAAATTTGTCGTCGAAGGGAGCGGGGGCATCCAGACCCGTTCGGGCCAGCTCTCATTCTCCAAAGGGGATGTGGTCTTTTTCCGAAAAGGTCAAACGTACACCTGGTGGACGCATCCCCAAGATCTGCTCAGCCATTACTGGATCGATCTAGACGGCCCGCAAGTTGAAGTTTTATTTGCGACCCTGCCGGAAAACACGATCGTGCTGCGCCGCGACGAGATGCCCCAGCGTGAGATCGACTGCCTCGAGCAGCTGATGCAGCTCTACGAAGACCCTGCAGAACACACCTTTTGGGGAGCGCTCGCCCTGTTTTTCCAGCTCTGGCAGTCACTCGATCAAAGCTGGGCCGAGCGGCGAAAACAAGCGCCGACGCTCAATTGCGGTTCTCACCTCCTTGCCCAGCGGGCCAAAGCCTTTATCGACGCCCACTTCGCGGAGGATGTCCGCCTTCCGGAGATTGCCAGGAGCGTCTCAGTAACGCCCGAATACCTCTCCGCCGTCTTTCGCAAAGCGTACGGCATGTCTCCTTACGAATACGTGATCCAATGCCGCCTCAACGCCGCTACACGGCTCCTGCGAAAAGGCGCTTCGGTCAAGGAGGCTGCGGCGTCCGTAGGGTATCTCGACGCTAGTTACTTTTCCCGCCTCTACCGGAAAAAGCGCGGCTCGCCGCCCAGCACCGTGACGCAGCGAGCGAGGCGCTCACGCGTGCCGGGAGCTTAGATCGTTTTCGATCACGCTCACCCCTCCAGCCGCCCTCCCGCCACCTTAAAAAAGTGCTGCTTTTCTGGCGCGACTTGCCAGACAACGCATTTTCCTGCCAGCCCGTCCTTTCGATACCACCTTCTGACCTTAGAAAAGTCCAAAGGCGAGCTGCCGCGATCCATCAAACTCCCGAAATAAACCCGAGAAATATAAAAAAGGAGGGTCATTGATGGGCCGTCGAGTGCTGTGGGTCGTGGTTTGCTCGCTCCTCGCCGTTGTTTTGAGCCTTCCCAGCGCAGCCCTCGCGCAGGTGACCATCAAAGTCGGCCACCGTCTCGACGACGGCGAAGTGCTGTGGATGAACTGGCTCAAAGAGGAGTTTGAGCGGAGGCACCCCGAGGTCACCGTCGAGTTGATCGGCGTCGGCTGGGCGCCGGAGTACGTCGAAAAGCTCACGATCCTCTGGGCTTCGGGGGAGTTTCCGGACGTTTTCTATGGAACGCGGGATAAGCGTGTGTACGTTTTAAACGGTTGGACGAAGGATCTTACGCCCTACTTTGAGCGGGACAAAGCCGAGCTCAACCTAGATGACTTTTTCCCTGGCACAGTCGAGGTTTGGAATTTTAACGGCAAGCAGTACGCTCTCCCGATCTCGATCTCGGGGCAGAGCATGTATTACAACGTGCCCAAGCTCGAAGAGGCGGGTCTTTCTAAACCTCCCGTCGACTGGGACAGCGAAGAATGGTCCTGGACGACCATGCGCGAGTACGCCCAAAAGCTCACCCGGCGGAGCCCAGACGGCCAGGTGACGCTCTGGGGTATCAACGTCGCCGCGCCCTTGTGGGATTACGCGTGGACCTTTGGCGGCGATTGGTTGAGCTCCGACTCCTACGAAACCGGCATCCCCCAGCGGGCCGTCGTCGACTCGCCCGAAAACGTCGCTGCGTTTCAAGCGGTCGTCGACCTCACCTGGACCTACGGCGTCGCGCCGCCTCCCGACTCCGACATCCGCTGGCCTGGCTTTTGGCAGGGCCAGATCGCCATGGAGTGGGTCGGCTGGTGGAAGATCCGCAATTACATCTTCTCCGAAATCGAGTTTCCCTTTGGTCTTGCGCCACCGCCCAAGGAAGCCGCCCGGGCCAACACCTTTTGGAACGACCCGTGGTTTATGGGCTCGACCACCCAGCATCCCGACGTAGCCTGGGAGTTTATCAAATTCGCCTCGAGCACGGAGGCTCTCATGAAGTACGGCGAGATCATCGGCATGCCGCCTGCACGCCGTTCCGCCTTTGACTCCTTCTTGCTCGAGGTGTCCGAGCATTCGGGGATGACGCCGGCCGAAATCCTGCAAGCCTTTGTCGGCTCGGTGAAGTACGGCCGCTACACCGAGGAACTGGTCTCCTACTTCGTCGCTCTTGGCGAGCTGAGTGAAGAGCTGATCTATCCGGTGCTCGCGGGCGAGACCGACGTCCGCTCCGGCCTCAAGATCATCCACGACCAGCTCAACGTCGAGATCGAAAGGCTCCGGGCGACGCTCCCGGTGTCGCTGCCATGAAACAACCTGCGAAAGTGTTGACCATTGACGCGCGCGGCCCCCATCCGGAGCCCCTCTCCGGCCACCTCCGGATGGGGGGCCAAAACCCCCAAGGCCGCACAATCGACGTCAACAGCCGTTATCTACTGTTGGACGACCGGCCATGGCTCGGCGTCATGGGCGAGTTTCACTTCAGCCGGTATCCCGAGAAATATTGGGACGACGAACTGCTCAAGATGAAGGCGGGCGGCGTCGAGATCGTCTCGACCTACGTCTTTTGGATCCACCACGAAGAGATCCAAGGGCAGTTTGATTGGACCGGCCAGCGAAACTTGCGCCGGTTCGTCGAGCTCATCGGCCGCAGGGGCCTTTTCGCGCTCATCCGCTGCGGCCCTTGGGCGCACGGGGAATGCCGCAACGGCGGGCTTCCCGACTGGATCCTCACCCAGTGCCAAGTGCGGAGCAACGATCCTGTGTATCTCGATCACGTCCGCCGCTTCTACGGGGAAATCGCCCAGCAGCTTGATGGGCTCTTGTGGAAAGACGGCGGGCCGGTGATCGGCATCCAGCTGGAAAACGAGTACTGGGCCCATGGGGAAGGGCGCGGCGAAGCGCACATCCTCACGCTTAAACGTATCGCGCAAGAAGTGGGGCTTGATGTCCCCTTGTACACGGCTACCGGATGGGGCCCCGTCCGCTTGCCTCAGGACGAGGTGCTCCCTGTCTACGGCGGCTACCCGGACGGTTTTTGGGATCGGGAAATCGAAGGGTACCGGGAAGAGTACAAGGTCCACTACTTCTTTCAACACGAGCGCAACGACCACACGATCGGCGACGACCTCCGGGCCGAGCGGCGCGTCATTGACAACGTCGATCGCAGCCGGTATCCCTACTTGACGTGCGAGATGGGCGGAGGCATGCACGCGAGCTACCACCGCCGCCCCCGCCTTTCAGCCGACGACATCGCGGCCATGGCCTGGGTGACGGTGGGTTCCGGCGGCAACCTCCAAGGGTACTACATGTACCACGGCGGCTCCAACCCCGAGGGGAAGCTCATCACGCTGCAAGAGTCGCAAGCGACGGGCTACCCTAACGACATGCCCATCGTCAATTACGACATGCAGGCTCCCTTGCGGGAGTTTGGGCAGAGCAACCGCTCGTACCACATCCTGCGGAGCCTGCACCTCTTTTTGCACGACTTTGGGCACGACCTTGCGCCGCTGGTCTCGCTGCTTCCTCCTGATGGGCCGACCCGGCTTTCGGATCTTACCAGCGTCCGTTGGGCAGTGCGGGCCGACGAACGCCACGGTTACCTTTTCGTCAACAACTACCAGCGGTTCGCGGCTCTTGGGGAAAAGCCGGACGTGCAGTTTAAGATCGAGCTAGCGGACGGCCCCTTACTCATCCCCGAAACGGGGACCATCACCATCCCCAGCGGCGCCTACTTCCTCTGGCCTTTTAACATGGATCTCGGCGGCGTCCTCCTCCGCTACGCGACCGCCGAGCCCCTCTGCCACCTCAAGGACCAGGACGGCCGGCCGGTCTACGTCTTCTTTGCCGCGCACGGCATCGAGGCAGAGTTGAACTTTGACACCCAAAACGTCAGCGCGATCTCCTGCACGAGCGGCGTCGCGGAGAAAGCCGAAAAACGCTGGATCGTCCGGGACCTTGAGCCCGGGACGGGCTGCGTCATCCGGGTCGAGTCAAAAGAGGGCAAGACGATCACCCTCCTTGTCCTCACCCACGAGCAGGCGCTGCAGGCCTGGAAAGGTGAGTTCGCCGGCCTCGAGCGGCTGGTGCTTTCCCGCGACGACCTGCTCTTTGACGACGGCCGCTTGCGGGTGCGCACCCGCGCCGAAAACGAGACGGAGCTACTTGTGTTTCCCCGGATTGGCTCTCCCTTGTGCGCTGCGCAAACGAGTGAAGCCGGCGAAAGTCTCACCACGAGCAGTGTGGGCAAGCGCCGGCAGAGGGACGAGTGCCAAGGAGATCACTGCCAAGGGGATCATCGCCAAGGAAAGTTTTGCCATGAGGCGGCCTCTTCGCTCCTGGCGGAGGAAACCAGCGGCGTCTTCTCTCGTTACCGGCTCGTGTGGAAGCCCAAGACCGCTTCTGTCACCTGCCGCCAGGTGCGGGAGCCGAAACAACCTCCCCCTGTCACCCTCGGGCCGGCGAAAGTGGCGCAGATTCCTCCGGAAGAAGCCTACAAAGCCGCGGGCGTCTGGGAGGTCGAGCTGCCCAAAGACGCTTTCGGGGGGCTTTCCGACATCTACCTGCGCTTTCACTACGTTGGCGACATCGCGCGGCTTTACTTAGGCGGCCGCCTCGTTGCGGACGAGTTTTACATCGGCAACCCCTGGGAAGTGGGGCTCAAGCGTTTCGCCCCTCAGGTGCTCCAACAACCCCTTCAACTCCACATCCTTCCGCTCCAAAAAGGCGCGCCGATCTACCTGGCCCAAGAGGCCTGGCCCGACTTTCGGGGCGGCAGATCCGTGGCGCGCCTTGATCGGATCGAAGTGATCCTGGAGCGGGAGTTTACGCTGGAGCCTGCGGAGCCTGCCTAGCGGTTTGGCACCGCTTTGACGGAACGCTCCAAACTGACCGGGAAAGACCCGCATTCCTACGAGCTTTCCTCATCGTCCGAGCCGCTCTCGCCTGGGTAATAGATCGCCGGCAAGGGCGGCTCTTTCATGCCGTGGCCGAGGAAAAAGCTGGTGTGCGGTGGCTGGTTGTAGCCAGCGTTTTGCCACGCCACGCCCAGGCGGTAGACCGGATCATGCATCAGCGTGTAAATCTTGTGCTCGGTAAGATCGGTGGTAGTGTAAATCCTCAGCGCTGTGCTGTCGGCCGTGCGCCAGATGACCTCTTCCCGCCAGTCGCCGAAGATATCCGCTTGGAGGCTGGGATTTCCCTTGGTCCAGTTGTTCGATTCGGTGCCGTGAGCAGTGAGCAGGTTGACCAGCCGGCCGTTTTCGTAATCCCACTTGTCGATCTTGCCGATGCCGCGATTTCCAAGCCACACGTGATCCAGCAGCTCCCGCAAGAGGTCGCCGTCCCACCAGATGCCGAAGTTGATGGAACTAGGCGCCGAGCTGCT
>PKEU01000214.1 GCA_002919195.1 bacterium | reverse complement strand
AGACAAAAGTGGAGGCGGCACCCAGATTCGAACTGGGGAATAGAGGTTTTGCAGACCTCCGCCTTAGCCACTTGGCTATGCCGCCTCGCCAAAAAGCGCTTTATGACAACGACGCGGCCAAAGGCCGCGAGGTTAGCGACAGAGTGGAGCGGGCGACGAGACTCGAACTCGCGACCCCAACCATGGCAAGGTTGTGCTCTACCAACTGAGCTACGCCCGCACGTTGTCGCCCCGGTTTTCTCCCCGGAGGCACTTGTAATTATAGCAAGCCCTCTCGCGGTTGACAAGGCCTTTTTTCGCGTCTTAGCCGCCCAAAATTCGCCCAGGGCTGCCGTACGCTGGGCAAGCGTGCTGAAAAGCTACGGAAAGCGCACGAGATCGCCCGATCGCTCTCGTTTCGGGGAGAACCATCACCGTTTGCAACGGTGATCCTAGTGCCGCTCGTCCTCCGGCGCATCCTCTCCGTCAAGCTCCTCCTGAGGGGCTTCCCGGGCGCGGCGCAGCTCTTCGAGCTGCCGGAGATCCTCCAGCTCCAGATCGTCCACTCCCGCTCTCAGCTCCACATGGTGCCGGATCTCATGAAGCATCGTCTCCCAGAGCTCTTCCTCCCATACCTCAGCAGGGGCGTCGCCGAGGACCTCCCGGAACGAGCCGTAGTAGAGAACGATGTAATTGCCAAGACCATAGGGGTCGTCGATGTATTCGCCCATGATATAGACGTCAGGCAGATCGGTGTCGTCTTGACGGGCCTCTTCGCTGATTAAAATGCCCCCATTGAGCCCTTGGAGCAAAGCAAGAGGGATTTCGTCGTAGAGGCGGTTGGCCAACTCTTGAAAAGCGTCGAAATCCAACACCGATCAGCCCCTTCCTCACGCGCCTTTACGTGCGCCGGCCCGCGAGGCCGTCGAAACCTCGCCCTCAGACCAAACGCACCGTCACCACGCTTTCCCCATTGCGAACGTCCACGAGGGTAACCGGCCCCGCGTCCCTAAGCGCCCTGGCGATATCCACAGCCGATGAGGCCAGTTCTTTGAGGGAGACCCGTTGGATCACATCGACGGCAACCCGCGCAGCGATCCATCGATTGAGGCGCGTCAACGGGGGAAAACACCAGGCAAGAATCTGAATACCACGCAAGCACTCATCGAGAAACCCTAGGGGAACCGGTATCCAAATGCGTGGACCTTCCCCGGTCCGGATCGTCACGAGGATCCACATCGCTCGCCGCCGCAGCATGCCCCTCACTCCTCAAGCAGCCAACTCGCACCGCGAAAGCGCGTACTTTGGTTCTAAAGTGTTTTGGTTCCAACGCAAAATTCGCACTCTCATCTGCCTTGGCCTTCTGGTTCCCGGCTCAAAGACACGATACGCGATAAAGAGAAAACCCTGCGAGCCAATCAGCCTCGCAGGGTGCGTCGTGGTGGACAGGGCCGGAATCGAACCGGCGACACCAGGATTTTCAGTCCTGTGCTCTACCGACTGAGCTACCTGTCCTCGCGGTCACGATGCTTCGCTGAGGAGAGAAGGGGGGGACCAACCCCGACCGAAGGATTGGTCCCCGTGGCGGAACCGACGGGACTCGAACCCGCGATCTCCGGCGTGACAGGCCGGCGTGTTAACCAACTACACCACGGCTCCACATCTCGCTGGCACGGCGTATCATATCACAGCTTAAGCCCAGTGTCAAGACTCGGTCGGAGCTTCCGCGCCGTGAACCAGCGCAAGGGTGGTGGAGGGTACTGGACTCGAACCAGTGGCCTCATGCTTGTAAGGCATGCGCTCTAACCAGCTGAGCTAACCCTCCACACGCGCCTAAAAGGACAGCCACTTCAGTATAACCTAATCCGCTTTCCGAGGTCAATCTCCTCCGCCAACCTCGGTGACCTGGGGCTTTGTCCAGTTCATCAACCACGCGTAGCGGGGATCGACGGTGAAGTTCCAGGCTTTGGACGGCCCCGCCATCGCGTTGAGGTAATAGCAGTCGTACCCGGGCATCGCCGCGACAGGGTGATAGCCTCGGGGAACGAGCACGACGTCGCCGCTATGGGCCGCGACCGCCTCATCCAGCGTCTGATCGTCCGTGTAGATCCGCTGGAGGGCAAATCCCTCTTCGGGCTTGATCTGATAGTAATAGATCTCCTCCAAGTAAGCTTCCCGAGGGGGATCCTCCGTGTCGTGTTTGTGGGGCGGAAAGCTGGACCAGTTTCCAGCGGGCGTATACACCTCCACCAGTTGCAGGCGGGCCGACTCGGCGCTGGGCGGCAGCAAGTGCTGAACGCGGCGGTAGGTGTTCCCCTCTCCCCGCTCCTCGACGTGGATCTCGTCCGGCGTAATCAGGCGGACGGGATGGGGCTTGCAGTCAGTGGCTTTCGCCCCGGCCACGGCGATGTGCGCGTGCGACTCCGCTTTGACCTGATAAGCCACGCCTGGAGGCATCACGACGACATAAGGTGGCCTTCCGGCCCACACGTCGGGCCGCTCACCGATCTCGAAAAACTCTTGACCGCCAGCAGCCACGGAGCAGCTGCCTCCAAGCACCACGATGCCCGTCTCATACTCGCCCGTCTCGCCGGCAATCGACTCGCCAGGCTCCAAGCGGTATGCTCGAAAGGCGAGGTACTGCCACCCCGCGTCGTGAGGCGTCACCTCGACGGTCGGCAAAGTCCCGCCCTGGTGCGTTTTCCTTCGCAGCAACGCGCTCATCCTTGGATCGCCCCCTCCCGTGTTTTTTCTGCGGCGGGGCCGGGAACCCTCTGAGGGAGGAGACCCTTTGGAGGTGACGGGCGGTGCGGAGCTTATGGAAGGGCTCCATCAGCTTTGGCCTCGTCAACATCCCGGTCAGGCTGTATGCGGCCATTGAGGAAAAGAGCGTCCGCTTTAACCTGCTGCACCGGGAGTGCCGCACGCCGATCAAGTACCAAAAGATCTGTCCCCACTGCGGCCGCGAGGTGAGCCAGGACGAGATCGTCAAGGGGTACCCGTATGATCGGGGACGCTACGTGATCCTTGACGACGAAGAGTTTGAAAACCTCCCCATCCCCACGGCCCGCCAAGTCCAGATCCTCGACTTCACCGATCTTGCCGAGATTGACCCCGTCTACTACGACAAGACGTACTACCTCGAACCCGACGAGGGCGCCGAAAAACCTTATGCGCTGCTCCGCCGGGCGATGGTCGAAACCCGGAGGGTCGCCATCGCGAAAGTCGCGATTCGTTCCCGAGAATCCCTGGCCTGTGTGCGGGTGTACAATCAAGCCCTTGTGATGGAGACCATGTATTATCCTGACGAAATCCGTTCGATCGAACGCCTCAGGGGCATCGCCCAGGAGCCGCCCCTTTCGGAGCGGGAGGTGGCGATGGCCACGCAGCTCGTCGAAAATTTGACGGACTCCTTTGATCCGGGCAAGTACCGGGACGAATACCGCGACGCGCTGCTCGCCCTCATCGAAAAGAAAGTCCAAGGAGAAGCCGTCGAGCAAGCCCCCCCGCCGCCCGTCGCCGGAAAGGTGATCGACCTCATGGAAGCTCTGGAAGCGTCGCTTAAAGCGACGGCGAGGCCTACCGGAGATCAAGACGGTCCCATTCGTACGAAGCCCGCGACCCGCCGCCAAGCGGCCAAGGCCAAAGGTTCGAAAGGGGCGGGCACCGGCTCGTGACCGCCATGCCCCGGGGCATCCGGCCCATGCTGGCCACGGCCGGAAAGCCTTTCGATTCGCCCCGCCACCGGTTTGAGGTGAAATGGGACGGGATCCGCGCCCTGGCGTACCTGGAGCACGCTGATTTCTGGCTCGAGACCCGCAACCTCAAGCCTGCGCTGCCCCGTTTTCCCGAGCTGGAAGCGCTCAAGGAGTCGATCGCGGCCCGCTCGGCCATCCTCGACGGCGAAATCGTCGTCTTGGGAGACGACGGCTCGCCTGATTTCGACCTCGTACGCTCCCGCAATGCGCAACAGAGCCCCCACGCGATCCTTGCCGCAAGCCGCGCCACGCCGGCGATTTACATCGCTTTCGACGCGCTTTACCGAGACGGCAAGGCCCTTTTTGACCAACCTCTCGCCGCTCGGCTCGAGCAACTGGAGGCCATCGTTCGCCCGGGCGAGCGGATCCTCCTCAGCCAGGGCGTCGTCGGCGCTGGCAAGGCATATTTTCAGGCCGCGGCGGCAAGAAACCTGGAGGGGGTCGTCGGCAAGGACTTGGAGAGCCCATATCTCCCCGGAGTCCGTTCTCCCCACTGGATCAAAGTGCGCAACGTGAAGCAGGCGGATTGTGTCATCGGCGGGTTTGTCCCGAAGGGTTCGACGTTGATCAAGAGCTTAATCTTGGGCCTTTACGATCGCCACGGGCATCTCCACTATATCGGCCACGTCGGCACCGGCTTTACGGAAAAAGAGAACGCCCTTCTCCGCAGCGCCTTGGCAGCGCTGGAAACCCGCGTCGCTCCCTTTGCCGAGATCCCCGCGGAGGCGCGCCGCGGCGCTACGTGGGTCGAGCCCCGTCTGGTGTGTACCGTGGAGTATTTGACGCTGACGGCGGCAGGCCACTTGCGCCATCCCACGTTCCGCCGCCTCCGCGCCGATAAAGAGCCCGAAGCCTGCCTCCTCACCAGCGAGCTCGAGGAAAGGAGCGCCCATGTCTAGAGCGTCCCACCGGGTCCGCGTCCAAGGGCGCGAGATCCAACTCACCAACCTCGACAAGCTCCTTTGGCCCGACGACGGGATTACCAAAGCGGACTACATTCACTACGTGTTTACGATGGCGCACCGGCTGCTCCCGCAGTTAAAGGACCGGCCACTCACGGTCACCCGCTACCCGGACGGGATCGATGGCGAAGGTTTTTACCAAAAGGACTGCCCGGCCTATGCCCCCGATTGGATCCCCACGTACCCTGTGCCTTCCGACAAAGGCGACAAGGTCACCCGTTACATCGTGCCCCAAGAGCCCGCCACCCTGGTGTGGCTCGCCAACCAAGCGGCCATCGAGTTTCACCCTTGGATGTCCCGCATTCAACATCCCGGGGTTCCCGACTACTCGGTCATCGATCTCGATCCCGCGCCCGGAGCCACCTTTGAGGACGTGAAAACCGTCGCCAGGGCGGTCAAGGAGGTCCTCGACCACTTGGGGCTCACGGGATACCCCAAGCTCTCTGGCGCAACGGGCATCCACATTTATGTACCGCTGGAGCCCAAATACACCTATGCCGTGACCAGCGGGCTCGCAGGCTTCATCGGCCGCATCGTCGCGGGCGCCCTGCCCGACATCGCCACCAACGAGCGCCTGGTCAAAAACCGGGGCGCCCGGGTCTACGTCGATCACCTGCAAAACCTTCCCGGCAAGACCATCGTCGCGGCCTACTCCGCCCGGCCAAAGGCGGGGGCGCCGGTCTCGGTCCCTTTTTTCTGGGAGGAGCTTGATTTCATCCATCCCGCCCAGTTTACGCTCAAAGAGCTCGACAAGCTGCTCTCCCGCCCCGATCCCTTCTCCGAAATGCCAGCCGCTCGCCACAACATCGACGCCCTCATTCCACAGCTCGGTCTGGAGTAAACATCAACGCGCAGCCCGCGTCCCGCCGGCTGTTCTCCCCTCTCGTTGTCCGGGAGGTCCCGCCCCTTCGCAGGAGAAATCTCTGCACCAGTGAATGGCTCTAAACCGTCTTGAGGTGAAAGGTTTTGCGGCTCCTTTTTCTCGATTGCTCCTCCGGCATCGCCGGTGATATGTTCCTAGCGTCCCTTTTGGATTTGGGCGTGCCCCTGTCCTACGTGGAGGAAGGGCTCCGTTCCCTCGAGCTTTCCGAGGATTGGAGCCTCGAGTTGATCGAGACGCGGCGAAGGGGGATCAGCGCGAAGCAGCTCCTCGTCACGGTCCAAGGCCAAGCAGCGGATGAGCCTCGCCATCCTCAGGAGCATCACCACCAACACGATCATCACGGCCACGAGCACCCGCACGACGAGCCCCGAGGGCGCCACCGAGATCCCAGAGACCACGGGCATCACGGCCATCATCAGGGTGCGCAGCATCACCATCCCCACGATCACGACGGAGCGCCCCACCGCCCGTACCGGGCCATTAAAGAGCTCATCGCCCGTTCCCCCCTGCCCGATGGGGCGCGGCAGCGGGCCCTCAGGGTCTTCGCTGAGCTGGCGCGAGCCGAGGGCGCCGTCCACGGTGTCGACCCCGAGGACGTCCACTTTCACGAAGTGGGTTCTACCGACGCGATCATCGACATCGTCGGGGTCGCTTTGGCCTTGGAATGGCTAGGCGTCGAGGCAGTCGAAGCGTCGCCTCTCCACTTGGGGTCGGGTTTTGTCACCGCCCAGCACGGGCGGCTGCCGGTGCCGGCGCCGGCAACGCTGCGCCTTATCCAGGGGTTTCCTGCCTACCAGACCGACATCCGCGGTGAGCTCGTCACGCCGACAGGAGCCGCTTTGGTGCGGGCCCTCTGCCGGCGCGTGGGGCCCATGCCGCTCATGCAGGTTGAGCGGGTGGGCTCAGGCGCTGGGTCCAAGGAGTTTCCCATCCCCAACATCCTACGGGCGATCTTGGGTGAGCCGATCGACGCGGGCCCTGCCCCTTGGGCCGGCGCGCCCGACCCCAGCCAAGACGTGGGCTTTGCCACCGATGAGGTCGTGGAGCTTGCGGCCAACGTCGACGACATGTCGCCGCAGCTTTTAGCCGCCCTCATCGACTCGTTGCTCCAAGCCGGAGCGCTCGACGTGTGGGTGGCTCCCGTGACGATGAAAAAGGGAAGGCCCGGCCACGTGATCCACGTCCTCGCGCCGCCGGACGCCTATCGGCAAGTCGCCGGGCGGCTTTTTGAGGAGAGCACGACGCTTGGCCTGCGGTACCAGGTTCACCGCCGGCTGATGCTCCACCGCGCGTGGATCGACGTCGAGACTCCGGCCGGCCCGGTCCGCGTCAAAATTGGGCGGGCCGCCGGCAAAGTTTGGAACATCGCTCCCGAATACGAAGACTGCCTTAAAGCCGCCCGGGCCTCGGGCATCCCGCTCAAGCGGGTGATGGCCGAAGCGCAAAAGGCGGCGATGGAGAAGTTGGAGGCAACCGATGCGCCCTAGTGACCTGCGCGCTCTCTTGGAAAAGGTGGCGGTCGGAGAGCTTTCCGTCGAGGCCGCATATCGTGCTCTTGAAGGATGGCCTTTCGCCGAGACCAGCGGGGCACTTTTGGACCTGCAGCGAGAAGTGCGCAAAGGGTTGCCCGAGGTGGTCTACTGCGAAGGGAAACGCCCTGACCAGGTCCGCGAGATTTTTGCGGCCCTGTTTGCCCGCACGGGTTTTGTCCTCGGCACCCGCGCGTCGGCGGAGCATGCCGCCGCCGTGCAAAGCGAGGCGCCCAGCGCGGTGTACGATCCGGTCAGCCGCCTGCTCACACTGGGAACGCCGCCGCCGCCCAATCAACCGGGACCGATCGCGGTGGTCTGGGCGGGCACTTCCGACGAGCCCGTCGCCCAAGAGGCGGTGGGCACGCTCGAGGCCTTTGGCCATCCTGTCGTCACCGTGAAAGATGCGGGC
Source organism: bacterium (assembly GCA_002919195.1). Taxonomy (GTDB): domain Bacteria; phylum Bacillota; class Limnochordia; order DTU080; family RSA5; genus RSA7. Next base: position 16,160 of record PKEU01000214.1, on the reverse strand, counting down.
GTCGCAGGCTTGCACCGGATCTTTCGCCACCTCGCCACGCTGAAAGAAGCTCTGGTCGCCATCGTCGTCGCCGGCATGGACGGCGCGCTGCCGAGCGTCGTCGCCGGGCTCGTCGCGACGCCGGTGATCGCCGTCCCCACCAGTGTGGGATACGGGGCGAGCTTCGCCGGGCTCTCCGCGCTGCTCGCCATGCTCAACAGCTGCGCCCCCGGCGTCAGCGTCGTCAACATCGACAACGGCTTCGGCGCCGCGTGCGCCGCGAGCCTCATCGCCAGGAAGGTGTCGCGTGATGAAGGTCACCGATCGCAATGAGAGCGGCTCCCTCGACCCCGGGCTCGAGGCAAAACTTGCCACGCTGAAAGGGATCCTCGCCGAGATGGGCGAGGTGATCGTCGCCTTTTCCGGAGGGGTCGACAGCGCCTTATTGGCCAAGGTTGCGCACCTCGTCCTGGGCGAGCGGGCCGTGGCCGTCATCGCGAGGTCGCCGTCCCTCCCTTTGCGGGAACTCCGTATCGCCCAAGAAGTGGCCGAGGCAATCGGCATCCGCCTGATCGCGATCGAGACCCATGAATTAGAAGACCCGCGCTACCGGGCCAACCTGGGCGACCGGTGCTACTACTGCAAAAACGAGCTCTTTACGGCCATCGAGCAGGTCGTGGAAGAGACGGGGATTCGCTGGGTCGCCTACGGGGAAAACGCGGACGACCTGGGCGATCACCGGCCCGGCCGCCGGGCGGCCGCGGAACACGGGGTGCGGGCGCCTTTAAGGGAAGCCCATCTCACTAAGGACGATGTGCGCCGGCTGGCCCGCTTCTTTGGCCTGCCCGTGTGGGATAAACCCGCGTTTGCTTGCCTCTCTTCCCGGTTTCCAGTGGGCACGGAGATCACCGCGGAGCTCCTGCGCCGGGTCGAGCAGGCCGAAGACGTGCTCTGGACCTTGGGATTTCGGCAGTTTCGCGTCCGCCATCACGGACCGATCGCCCGCATCGAAGTGCCCGAGAGCGATTTTCCCCGAATGATCGAAGCGCGTGATACGGTGGTCTCCCAATTGAAAAGCCTCGGCTACGCCTTTGTCACCCTCGATCTCGCGGGCTTTCAAAGCGGCAGCCTCAGCCGCGCCCTGCCCTCCGATGAGAACCAGCTTTTGGGCCGAACCCGCCCCTAGCTCCCACCCTTTGCCGTTTTTTGGGAAGGAATAGAAATGCCCTTTGAGAAGTGTGAAACATAACACACTTCAAAATAGGGGGAGTGATGTCGTGCTTTCGCACCGTCTCCGTTCGCTGGTGGTCGTGTGCCTGCTCGTCTTTGGGGCGACGGCCATAGCCCAAGCCCAAACCCTGGAGCGGGTCAAAAGCCGCGGCCGCCTGGTGTGCGGCGTCAACAACGCCTTGCCCGGTTTTGGTTACATCGAGTCCGACGGATCTTGGAGCGGCTTTGACGTCGATTTTTGCCGGGCGATCGCCGCCGCGGTCTTGGGCGATCCCGAAGCGGTGGAGTTTGTCCCTCTCTCCGCTGCCCAGCGCCAGCCGGCCATCCAGACCGGTGAAGTCGACGTCCTCATTCGCAACACCACGTGGACGTTGAGCCGCGACACCGAGTGGACCGCCGACTTTGCCCCGACGACGTTTTACGACGGTCAGGGCTTTATGGTGCGCAAGGACCTCGGAGTCGCCGAGCTCGAGGACCTCGCGGGCGCCTCGATCTGCGTCACCCGGGGCACCACCACCGAGCTCAACCTGGCCGACACCATGCGGGCCCGGGGCATCCCCTTCACCGCCGTGGTGTTTGAAGAGGTCGATACGGTCTACAACGCGTATGAACAGGGCCGTTGCGACGCTGTGACCAGCGATACGTCGCAGCTGGCCAGCCGGCGGGCCGTCATGGCCAACCCCGATGACCATGTGATCCTCGACGTGACCATCTCCAAAGAACCCCTCGGGCCGGCGACGCGCCATGGCGACAACCAGTGGCACGACATCGTCACCTGGGTGGTCTTTGCCACCTTCTTTGCCGAGGAGTACGGCATCACGCAGGCCAATGTCGGGAGCTTTGAAAGCGGCAATCCGGAGGTCAACCGGTTCCTTGGAAAAGAAGGCGGCCTCGGCGCGATGCTGGGCCTCGACGACGACTGGGCCGTCCGCGTCATCCAGGCTGTGGGCAACTACGCTGAGATCTTCGAGCGCAATCTGAGCCCGCTTGGCATCCCCAGGGGACTCAACCGCCAGTGGACCGACGGCGGCCTCCTCTTCGCGTACCCCTTCCGTTGAGGCTGCCTTTGATCACGTCACGAAGGCCGCGCCATGCAACGTGAAACGGAGAAAGGCCCACGAGGGCCGGCGGGCGGCGCCGGCCTCCCCCGCGCCCTCGCTCCTTGGGCCTTTTCAAGACGGGGCACAGGCAGGTGATACTTTGGCCAGCACCCAAGCCAGCAAGCGTCCAGAACCGGCTGGCCGCGGCGCGATTTCCTTTTGGCGGCATCGAGGCGCAAGAAACATCGCGATCCAGGCGGTGTTTCTCGTCGCGGTTGTCGCGGTCATCGCCTATTTTTACAACAACATGATCCGGGGGTTAAATGAACTCGGCCTCACCTTTGGCTACCGGTTTCTCGGGCTGGAAGCTGGATTTGCCATCTCCGAAGGGATCGCCTACCAGCCCAGCGATTCTTACGCGCGGGCGCTCCTTGTAGGCATCGTCAACACGGTCAAAGTCACCCTGGCCGGCATCGTCGCCGCGAGCTTGATCGGCCTGGTGGTGGGGGTGGCCAGCCTCTCGTCCAACTGGCTGGTCCGCTCCCTCGCCCGGGTCTACGTCGAGGTGTTTCGCAATGTCCCCCTGCTGCTCCAGCTCCTCTTTTGGTACTCGGCCGTCATCCTCAAGCTGCCGCCGGTCCGCCAGAGCGTCGAAGTGTTCCGCTCATTCTTTTTAAACCAGCGGGGCCTCTATCTGCCCCGTTTGATCGCGGGCCAAGGTTTTTCCTCCTGGCTTTGGTTTGCCGGTCTTGCCCTTGTCGCGGGCGTCGCCGTCTACTTTGGAGTGCGCCGCCGGCTTAAGCGCCTCGACCGCCCGGGCTTTCCCTCGCTCTGGGCTTTAGGGACAACGCTTCTCATCGCCGCTCTGGGCTGGTTTCTGGTTCCTCATCCACCGCTCGACGTCGATCCTCCTGTGCTCCAGCGGTTTAACTTCACCGGAGGCATGCACCTTTCGCCCGAATTTGCCGCGATCTTGCTGGGGCTTTCGGTGTACACCGGCGCTTTCATCGCCGAGGTGGTCCGCGGCGGCATCCAAGCCGTGGACCGGGGACAGTCGGAAGCTGCGCTGGCCTTGGGGCTCAGGCCCTGGGCGGTGATGTACTTGGTCGTGCTCCCGCAAGCGCTGCGGGTGATCGTCCCCCCAGTGACCAGCCAGTACCTCAACCTGGCGAAAAACTCCAGCCTTGCCGTGGCCATCGGCTATCCGGAGCTCTTTAACGTGGGGACGACCATCATGAACCAAACCGGGCAGACGCTCCCCGTCTTTACGTTGATCATGGCGTGCTATCTGAGCCTCAGTTTGATCACGTCCGCCTTTATGAACTGGTACAACCGCAAGATGCGGCTCGACGAAAGGTGATGGCGTCATGCAGACGAGCCCACAAGGCGCCTTGCCCCCATCGACGCGCCCAAGGCTCGCGCCCGCGTCGCTCGGGCGCTGGCTAAAGGAAAACCTGTTTAACACCTGGTACAACAGCTTGCTCACCCTCGTGAGCCTCTGGTTTGTTTGGGTCGCGATCTCCAGCACCGCCCGCTGGGCGTTTGCCACCGCCCGGTGGGAGGTGATCCCGGCTAACCTCACGCCCCTCTTGATCGGCACCTACCCCCGGGGCCAAGTTTGGCGCATCTGGACCGCACTGCTCACCGTCGCTTTCCTCGCCGGCGCCACCGCAGGCACGGCGGGCGGGCGCGGAAAAAGGGTGGCGGCATGGGTAGCCCCGCTGGCCTTGGCGAGCCTCCTCTTTCCCCTCCGCTGGCCGACCCGCGTCATGCTCGGGGCGGCAGTCGCCTTGGTGGCCGGCGGCTACTGGCTTTTTCGGGGAAAGCGCCGCCTTTGGCCGTGGCTGGCCGGGGCGTGGTTTTTCTCCTTCCCCTGGATCCTCTTTTTGATGTGGGGCATCGAGGGCAGTGGAGCGATGCCTCGCGTCGAGACCAGCGCGTGGGGAGGCCTCGCGCTCACGCTCATCCTGGCGATGGTCGGGATTGCGGCGTCGCTTCCCATCGGGATCCTCCTGGCGCTGGGCCGCAGGAGCAGCCTCCCGGTGATCTCGTGGTGCTCGACGGCGTTGATTGAGCTGGTGCGCGGCACGCCCTTGGTGACCATCTTGTTTATGGCCCATCTGATGGTCCCGATCTTTCTCCCAGAGCTCCGGATCGACAAGGTCGTGCGGGCGATGATCGGCCTGACCATCTTCACCTCCGCCTACATGGCCGAAAACGTCCGGGGCGGGCTGCAAGGCGTTCCCAAAGGCCAGTACGAAGCCGCCATGGCCTTAGGCATGAGCGGACCCCTAACGATGCTCCTTGTCATCTTGCCCCAGGCGCTAAGAGCGGTGATCCCCTCCATCGTGGGCCAGTTTATCAGCCTTTTTAAAGACACGAGCCTGGTGGCGATCATCGGCCTTTTGGACCTTTTAGGCATCGCCCGGAGCGTCATCGCCAACCCCCGGTGGCTGGGGCTGCAAGCCGAGGTGTTTCTCTTTGCCGGGTTGATCTACTGGCTGTTTAGCTTTACGCTTTCACAATCGAGCCGCCGGATCGAGCGGGCCCTGGGGCTGACCAAACCGTCCTAACGGGAGCGGCTCTCCGTCCAGCCACCCGCCAAGAGCGCCCCCCCGACTCCAAGCAGTAAAGAAAGGAGGAACGCCGGGTGAACGTCTCCCAAAGCGACGACATCATCATCTGCGAAGACGTGCACAAGTGGTTTGGCGATTTTCACGTGCTGAAAGGGATTTCGGTCCGGATTGGCAGAGGAGAGAAGGTCGTCATTTGCGGGCCGTCGGGCTCTGGGAAGTCGACCTTTATCCGCACCCTCAACCGCCTCGAACATCATCAGAGGGGGCGAATTATCGTCGACGGCATCGAGCTGACGGACGATCTCAAAAACATCGAGGCGATCCGGCGGGAGACGGGGATGGTATTTCAGCAGTTCAACCTGTTTCCCCACCTCACCGTGCTGCAAAACATCACGCTGGGCCCGATTTGGGTGCGCAAGATGAAAAAGAGCGAAGCGGCTGAGCTGGCGATGAGCCTCCTTGAGCGCGTTGGCATTCCCGAACAAGCTCATAAGTATCCTAGCCAGCTATCAGGCGGTCAGCAGCAGCGGGTGGCGATCGCCCGGGCGCTGGCGATGCAGCCCAAGATCATGCTGTTTGACGAGCCCACCAGCGCCCTGGACCCCGAGATGATCAAAGAAGTGCTGGACGTCATGCGGGAGCTCGCCCAATCGGGCATCACGATGCTGGTGGTCACGCACGAGATGGGCTTTGCCCGGGAGGTCGCCGACCGGATCCTCTTTTTCGACCAAGGCCAGATCGTCGAGGAGGCGCCGCCTCACGAGTTTTTCGCCGCGCCCAAACACGAGCGGACCAAGCTCTTCCTCTCGCAAATCCTGCACCATTGACGCCCTAATACCACGGGCGGAGCATCAAAAAGACCAGCACCCCCGTTACCGAGACGTAAAGCCAGATGGGGTACGTCCACCGGGCGATGGCGCGGTGGGCCTTGTACCGTTTCCGCAGCCCATGGATCACCGAGATGATCACCAAGGGGACCACGACGATGGCAAGGCTCAAGTGGGAAAAGAGGACCGTAAGGTAGATGACGCGGGCAAGGCCCGTCCCGCCGTAGAGAGTCGTCCCGTGAAACCAGGTCTTGATGACATACGAGATGAGAAAGACGGCGGAAGTCACCACCGCGGCCAGCATGGCGCGGCGGTGGGCGTCGTACTTTTTCTGTTTGGCCAGGATGAATCCAGCCACGATCAAGACGGCGCTGATCGAGTTGAGAGCAGCGTTGACTGCCGGTAAACTAGAGAGCAAAGCGTCCAATGTCCATCCCCTTGCTCGATTGAACGGTTGTCACGATCGAGATTCGAAGTTGCCCGAAAGATCCCTGTCGCCTAGAGGAGCAACACGATGCCAATCATCGATGCCATCACCATGAGAGAGATCGCGCTCCCCCTCAAAACCCCCTTTGTGACGGGCGTGGGGCGAGTCGACGTCCGGCGCGTCATCATCATCGAAGCCCGGTGCCAAGGCGTGGTAGGTTACGGAGAAGCCTCTCCCCTGTCGGATCCCTATTATACCGAAGAGACGACCGAGACCGCGTGGCACATCTTAGAGTCGTTTTTGATTCCCCGAGTGCTCGGAAAAAGATGGCGCACACCCTTCGATATCGCCGCTATGTTGGCTCCGGTCCGGCGCCACTTTATGGCCAAGGCGGGGCTCGAAGGGGCCGCGTGGGACCTTTACGCTCGCAGCCAGGGAGTCTCGCTTGCCAAGGCCCTCGGAGGCGCCTCGGCGAGCGTCCCCGCCGGGATTTCGATCGGCATCCCAGGCGACCTGGAGACGCTGGCGCTCCAGGTGGAAAAGGCGCTCAAGGCGGGCTACGCCCGGGTCAAGATCAAGATCAAACCGGGTTGGGATATCGAGCCCGTCCGCCTGTTACGCGAGCGCCTCGGCGATTTCCCTTTGATGGTCGACGCCAACTCCGCCTATACGCTGGCTGACACCGACCACCTCCGGCGCTTGGACGAATTTAACCTCCTCATGATCGAGCAGCCCCTGGCCTGGGACGACCTTTTCCAGCACGCTCAGCTCCAAGCGGCTCTCAAGACGCCGATCTGCCTCGACGAGAGCATCACCTCCCTTGCCGCCGCCCGCCTCGCCTTGGAGCTTGAAAGCTGCCGCGTGATCAATATCAAGCCGGGCCGAGTGGGCGGGCTCTCCGAAGCCGTCCGCATCCACGACTGGTGCCGCTCCCATGGCGTGCCGGTCTGGTGCGGCGGCATGCTCGAGTCGGGCATCGGCCGCGCGCACAATCTGGCCCTGGCCTCCCTTCCCGGATTTACCCTGCCGGGCGACCTCTCGCCTTCCGACCGCTACTTTGAACGGGAGATCGTCAAGCCTCCCATCACCCTGCTTCCTTCGGGACGCCTGCCAGTGCCCGATGGACCTGGGATCGGCGTCGAAGTCGACGTGCAGGAAGTCGAGCGGCGGACGGTCCGCCTCCGCTCCTTTCACGCCTAGGATTTCAGCGAAAATGAAGCGCCCTACTGTGCCTAGATTGACGGCCCGTGGTGAAACCGCTATGCTATGACTAGACTGACGCGTCGGTCTAGTATTTTCTTCTTGATAGGGATGCTGCATGGCCCGGTTGGGACGACGGACGAGCAACGCCGCCGGTGTGCGCGACGGCAGGTCGCGCCCTGAGACCCGTGAGCGCCTGTTGGAAGCGGCGACACAGGTCTTTTCCGAAAAAGGTTATTACGCTACGGCGGTCGACGACATCGTCCACGCTTCCAAGACGTCCAAAGGCTCCTTTTATCACTTTTTCCCGAGCAAACAGGAGATCTTTCTCGCTCTGGTCGATCGTCTCTACGGCCGTCTCGTCTCTCGAGTGGAGGAGGCCATCGCCGACCAGCGGGGAGCGCTGGCCAAGGTCGATGCCGCCCTCAAAGCCGCGCTGGACGACATCGCCAAGCACCGGCGCATCGCCCGCATCCTCTTTATCGAAGCCGCGGGGCTGGGCCACGCGTTTGACGAAAAACTCTTTCAATTGCACACCTCTTTTGCCAAACTCATCGAGAAACACCTGCGCCGGGCCGTCGAAGAGGGTTCGATCCCGCCCATCGACACCGAGCTGGCCGCGTACGCCTGGTTTGGCGCCATCAACGAAGTGGTGATCCGCTGGCTCTACACGGGCGAGCCCGCAAACCTCCAAGACGCGCTTCCAGAGCTTCGCTCGCTCCTTTTGCGAAGCATCGGGGCCCCCGTGGGAGAAGGAGGAGAGCTCCCGTGATTCAACCGGCTGCCGCCTTTACGCCGTCGCGGCTCCATCAAGAGCTGGTCTCCATGATCGCCGCCGGCATTCAAAAGGCCAGGGAGGCCAAGGAGCCCGTCCTCGTCAGCTACGTCTCCCCTTTTCCGGATGTAGCGCCCGAGACGATGGCGAAAGCTCTAGATTTCATTGAAGCGGACACGCACTTCTGGGCCGAACCCAACGGCGCCAGGACGATGCTGGGCGCCGGCGAGGCATGGCGTTTCGAGGCCGCGGGTGAGGACCGCTTTGCCGCGCTGGAGGCAGAGTGGTCCCAGTTTGTGGCCCGGGCCCTCGTTTACCAACCCGAACCTGCTTCCTTGAGCCAGCCGGCCGGGCCCGTGCTCTTGGGAGGCTTCGCCTTCGACCCCCTAGCGGAAAAGGGGCCCGCGTGGCAGGGCTTCCCCGACGGTTTGCTGCGCCTTCCCCAGTTGATGTTGACGGCGACGCAAGAAAAGGCGTGGCTTACCTTTAACGCGGTGGTCAACGCCCACAGCGACCCTGAGGCGCACGCGGCGTTGCTCCAAGACGCCGCCCGAGCTTTCGAGGAAGCCCTGGTGCGGGCGGATCTCGAGCAGGGGGTCTCCGAAGGCGTTCCCGGCGCGGTCGTGGTGGAGGGAGGAGAGCCTGCCGCCTGGAAAGCGGCCGTAAAGGACGCGACCCAGATCATCCGGGCCGGAGCGCTGCCCAAGGTCGTCCTCGCCCGCTCCGTTCGCGTCCGCCTTCCCCAAAGGGTCGCCTACGGGCGCGTCGTCCAAGCCTTGCTTTCGGCGTATCCTGAATGTTACGGCTTTGCCGTGCGCCTCGGCCAGCGAGTCTTCCTCGGGGCGACACCGGAGCGGCTTGTCGCCCTGCAGGACCGGAGGGTGTGGACGATGTCGCTCGCCGGTTCGATCGCCCGGGGCAAGGACCCTGAAGAAGACCGGATTTTAGGGCAGACGCTCCTTTCTGACCCCAAAAACCTGTGGGAACACCAGATCGTCGTCGACTTCATCCGCGACGCTTTATCGGATGCCTGCCGGCACCTTGAGGTCGCCGAACGGCCCACGCTCCTCAAGATGCAAAACGTCCAGCACCTATGGACGCCGGTTGAGGGCGAGCTCGCCTCGTCCCGGTCGGTGCTGGATCTCGTCCGCCGCCTCCACCCGACTCCAGCCGTCGGAGGTTACCCCAAAGACGAAGCCCTTGCATTGATCCGGCGGATCGAAGGCCTTGACCGGGGCTGGTATGCGGGGCCCGTCGGCTGGGTGGACCGCCGGGGCGACGGCGAGTTCGCGGTAGCCCTCCGCTCCGCTTTGGTGAGCGGAGACGAGGCCCTGCTGTTCGCGGGCTGCGGCATCGTCGGCGACTCCGATCCGGACGCCGAATTTGAAGAGTCCTCGATCAAGCTCAAACCCATGCTTTATGCGCTGGAGCGATCGCTGAAATGAACGACGGGTCCCAGTACGCCCCGACAGCCGCCTTTGTCGATGAACTCGTCCGGGCCGGGTTGAAAGAAGTCTGCTTCGCGCCAGGCTCGCGTTCGACGCCCCTGGCCCTCCTCTTTGCCGAACACCCCGGGGTGCGCCTTTTCAGCCACATCGACGAACGCTCGGCGGGCTTTTTTGCTTTGGGAGCCGCCAAAGCGGCTCGCCGCCCGGTAGCCGTCCTATGCACCTCCGGGACCGCGGCAGCCAACTTCCTGCCCAGCGTCGTCGAGGCGTATTTCGGGCAGGTGCCCCTCATCGTGCTCACGGCGGATCGGCCTCCGGAAGCCCGGGGCATCGGCTCGCCCCAGACCATCGACCAGCTCAAGATCTTTGGCGACCACGTCAAGTGGTACGCTGAGGTGCCGGTGCCCGAAAACACTCCAGAGCTGATCGCCCATGCTCGGGCGCTGGCGCGCCAGGCGTTCGCCCTGGCCGCCGGGGGCCCTCCAGGACCGGTGCACCTCAACTTCCCGTTTAGGGAGCCGCTCCTTCCCCAGGAAGCCCCCTTTTCCGCCGCTCAGGAGAGCCAAGGCCTTCCCCCGAAGGAGCAGGATTGTGAGCTTCCCTCCGTGGTGCCCGGCCAGGTGCAGCCCTCCCTTGCTTCGTTCCGGCCGATCGCAAAGCTTTTGGAAAGGGCGCGCCGGGGGCTCATCGTCTGCGGTCCGCAGGACGATCCGGACGCTGCCGACGCCATCGTGCGCCTCGCCGCCCGCCTGGGATTTCCGATCCTTGCCGACCCACTCTCGCAAGTGCGGTGCGGCACGCACACTAAAGAGCTCGTCATCGACGCATACGACGCATTCCTCAGGGTCGAGGAGTTTGCGGCGGCCCAGGCCCCCGAGGTGGTCCTCCGCTTTGGAGCGCCCCCGACGTCCAAGCCGCTCAACCAGTACCTCGCGCGCCATCCGAGCGCCACGATCCTCTTTGACCCGTATCACTGGCGAGATCCTTTCCACCTGGCGTCATCGGTCGTCCGGGCCGACGCCGCCACTGCCAGCGAAGCGCTGCTCAAGCTCTTAGATGAAACGAGCGTTTCCGGCGAGGCGGCGGGCTGCGAGTGGACGAGGCTTTGGCTTTCGGCCAACGCCAGGACCCGGTCGGTCATCGATGAGACGTTAGCGGCGATGGACGGCCTTTTCGAGGGGGAGGTCTTCGTCCATTTGGCGGAGCTTTTGCCCCCAGGCGCCACGCTTTTTGTAGGCAACAGCATGCCCGTGCGGGACCTCGACACGTTCTTCCCGGCGCTTGACCGGCCGCTCCGTTTCATGGCCAACCGGGGCGCCAATGGCATCGACGGAGTGGTCTCCAGCGCCTTGGGGGCCAGCGCGGTTTTAGAGGCTCCCCTCGCGCTGGTCGTGGGTGATCTCTCTTTCTTGCACGACTTGGGCGGGCTTCTTGCCGCCCAGCGCCACCGCCTCACCGCCACCATCATTCTCATCAACAACGACGGCGGGGGAATCTTTTCCTTCCTGCCCCAAGCCGGCCGTCCCAAGCACTTTGAAGAGCTCTTTGGCACTCCGGTCGGCCTCGACTTTCGCCACGCGGCGCGCCTTTTTGGCCTCTCTTTTACTGCCGCGGCCGACTGGAACGAGTTCCGCGCGCAGGTCAAGGAAAGCCTGGCTCGCCCGGGCGTCGACATCATCGAGGTCAAGAGCGATCGGCGGACCAACGTTGAGCAGCACCGGGCGGTATGGCAGGCTGTCTCCCGGGCGGTCAGGGATCTGGTTTGACCCGGGCGGCGAGGTGAAAGCGTGAAGCAGGTGGAAGTGAACGGCGTCGAGCTACGGGTGATCGACGAGGGCGAGGGTCCAGCGCTCCTCTTGCTCCACGGATTTACTGGCAGCGCCGAAAGCTGGGATCATGTCACTCACGAGTTGACCAGCCGGTTCCGGGTGATCCGCGTCGACCTCCTGGGGCACGGGGCTTCGAGCGCGCCCCCGGATCCCCGCCGGTACGCGTTGCCCTTAGCGGCCGCCGACCTGGCTGGGCTCTTGGATCATCTCGCCGTGCCAAAGGCTTGTGTCGTCGGGTACTCCTTGGGTGGGCGGGTGGCGCTGCACCTTGCCCTTTCCGCTCCCGAGCGGGTCGCCGCCCTCGTTTTAGAGAGCGCTTCTTGCGGCATCGCCGACCCCGAGGAACGGGCGGCCCGCAGGGCTCAAGACGAAGCACTGGCCGAAAAGATCCTGCGAGAGGGTATCGAAGCTTTTGTAGCGTACTGGGAAAAGCTCCCTCTCTTTGCATCGCAAGAGCGCTTGCCCCGCGCCGTACAGGAGGCCCAGCGGCGGATCCGCCTGAACCAGCGGGCCGACGGCTTGGCGGCCAGCCTCAAAGGGGCGGGAGCGGGCGCTCAGGAGTGGCTCCTTCCCCAGCTGCCACAGCTCACAATGCCAGTGTTGCTCATCGTAGGCAGCCTCGACACGAAGTACTGCCAGGTGGCTCAGGAAATGAACGCGGCGCTCCGGAGCAGCCGGCTCCGTGTGGTTGAGGGGGCTGGGCACAACGTTCACCTGGAGAAGCCCGGCCAATATATCCGGGAGCTCCAGACGTTTCTCGCCGAAGTGATCGAGCGGAGCGTTTTTGACGGAGCTTTTTCCCATGGACCACTTGCGAAGATCCGCAAAGGAGGTTGAAGCCAGTGGCCATACCCTGGCAACCAGCAGGCACGTATACCGACATCCTGTACGAGAAGTACGACGGGATCGCCAAGATTACCATCAACCGCCCTGAAGTGCGAAACGCCTTTCGCCCCCTGACGGTGATGGAAATGATGGATGCGTTTAGCAAAGCGAGGGACGACCGCGAGGTGGGCGTCGTCCTGCTGACGGGCGCGGGCGACAAGGCGTTTTGCTCAGGGGGCGACCAAAAGGTGCGCGGGGACGGGGGCTACGTGGGCGACGACAAGATCCCCCGGCTCAACGTCCTCGACTTGCAGCGGCAGATCCGCACGCTCCCCAAGCCGGTGATCGCCGTGGTGGCCGGCTACTGCATCGGCGGGGGCAACGTGCTCCAGCTCGTCTGCGACCTCACCATTGCCGCAGACAACGCGATCTTTGGCCAGACCGGACCCAAAGTGGGCAGCTTTGACGCCGGCTACGGCGCCGCGCTCTTGGCCCGGGTCGTCGGGCACAAAAAGGCCCGGGAGATCTGGTACCTCTGCAGGCAGTACACCGCGCAGGAAGCCCTCGAGATGGGGCTGGTCAACACTGTGGTCCCCCTGGAGCGCCTTGAAGAAGAGGCGGTCGCTTGGGCCAAGGAGATCCTCGAAAAGAGCCCGACGGCCATCCGTTTCCTCAAGGCGGCTTTCAACGCGGATACCGACGGCCTCGCCGGGCTGCAGCAGCTCGCAGGCGACGCCACGCTGCTCTATTACTTGACCGACGAAGCCAAGGAAGGCCGCGACGCGTTTTTGGAAAAGCGCAAGCCCGACTTCTCCAAATTCCCCCGTTTCCCATAAGAGCGAGGGGTTTGATCAAGCTGCCTGCGCCAGACCGCGCGGTGTCGCTCCGAAAGGCGCGGCGCAGCAAAGAGCCGGCAGGCTCAAGACGACGTTTCGACTGTGAGGTGAACCGCCGTGCCCAACCGCCCAGCGGTCGCCGCGGCCCGGACCCCGGCGCCCGCCAGCTCCCTGCCGCGCTGGCGGATCTGGATGATGGCGGCCAGGGTGCCGACGCTGCCCGCCGCAATCACGCCGGTGCTGGTGGGCAGCGCCGCCGCGTGGTCTCAAGACTCGTTTCTTCCCGGAGTCCTGGTCGCGGCGATGATCGCATCGATCTTGATTCAAGTGGGCACCAACTTCGCCAACGATCTCTTTGACTATAAAAGGGGCGCGGATACCGAGCAGAGGACCGGACCCACCCGCGTCACACAGGCAGGGCTCTTGACTCCCGGCGAGGTCGAGCGGGGCATGTGGCTCACCTTTGGCCTGGCGGTCGTGGCTGGGCTCTACCTCATCGCGGTCGGGGGATGGCCGGTCCTCCTCATCGGAATCCTCTCGATCGCCGCCGGTATTTTGTACACCGCCGGCCCGTGGCCTCTGGCTTACCACGGCCTGGGCGACCTTTTTACCTTTATCTTTTTCGGGCTGGTCGCGGTTTCGGGCACCTACTACGTCCACACGGGCCAGCTCGACGCCCGGGCCCTCGCCGCGTCGCTGCCGGTGGGGTGCATCGTCACTGCCATCCTGGTCGCCAACAACTTGCGGGATATCGAGACCGATGAGGCCGCCGGCAAGCGGACGCTGGCCGTCCGCCTCGGCGAAAGAAACACCCAAATCCAGTACATCCTCCTCTTGCTGGTGGCTTACCTCACGCCCGTCGCGATGTGGGCGGCCGGCTGGCTTTCCTCGCTCTTTTGGCTCCCGTGGCTCACTTTGCCCCTGGCGCTCCGGCTGGTGAGGATCGTGCAAACCCAAAAGGGCCGGGAGCTCATCCCCGCGCTGAAAGGGACGGGTCTGCTTCACCTTCTCTTTGGGCTGCTCTTTGCGGCCAGTCTGCTGTGGTGACCGTGAGGGGCGCTGCCGGGCCGTCTCCCAGGGCGCCTTATGGAGGGAGCCGTGCGGCGAGCCAAACCCTGCCCGAGTGGCTGGGCCGCAGGGCCTATCTTACCCCGGAGGCTGTGGCCCTCATCTTTGGCGACGAGCGCTGGAGTTTCCGGGAACTCGATCACGCCGTCGACCACACCGCCGCCCGCCTCTGGCAAGAGGGGATTCAACCCGGCGATCACGTCGCGTTGCTCGGCCAAAACAGCGTCGAGTACATCTTGGCCCTGGGCGCGCTGATGCGCCTTGGGGCAGTGGCGGTGCCGCTCAACACACGCCTCAGCCCCGAGGAGATCGCCTGGCAGATCAACGACAGCGACGCGGCGGCCCTCGTCGTCGATGACGAGCACCTCGCGCTTGCCGGCAAGGCTCTCGAGTCATCCACCTCCGGCGCCGGACCCATCGCGCCGAAGGTTCCGTTGATCCCTTTGGAAGCCGTGGCGAGCCCACGCCCGCCTGGGGAAGCTGCACCCTCTTACCCCAGGCGGAGCCGCATCGAACTCGACAGCCTCCACGGGATCATCTACACTTCGGGCACGACGGGCCGGCCCAAGGGCGCGATGCTCACTTACGGCAATCACTGGTGGAACGCCATCGGCTCCGGCCTCAACCTGGGCGGTCACCGAGATGACGTGTGGCTTGCCGCGGTGCCCCTGTTTCACGTGAGCGGCCTCTCCATCGTCATGCGGTCGTTGATTCACGGTTTCGCGGTCCTACTCCACCAGCGCTTCGATCCGGCTCTCGCCAATCGCGCCATCGACCAACAGGGCGTCACCCTCGCCTCCGTCGTCTCCGTGATGCTCAGCCGCATGCTGCAAGAGCGAGGCGGGCGAAAGTATCCCCCGCACCTGCGGGCCGTGCTGGTGGGCGGCGGTCCTGTGCCCGAAGCGCTGCTCAGGCGAGCCCTCGATTTGGGGATGCCCGTGCTGCAGACGTACGGCATGACCGAGACAGCGTCGCAGGCAGCCACCTTGCCTCCTCACGACGCCCTGCGCAAGCTGGGTTCGGCAGGCAAACCCCTCTTTCCGGTGGAGCTCAAGGTCGACGCCCCACCCGGAGAAGTGGGCGAGATCCTGGTCCGCGGACCCGGGGTGAGCCCGGGCTACTACCGCCGCCCGGAGGAGAGCAAAGCGTCAAGGCGCGAGGAGTGGTTTCGCACCGGCGATTTGGGCTGGCTCGACGCCGAAGGGTACCTCTACGTCGTCGACCGGCGCTCTGATTTGATCATCAGCGGCGGGGAAAACGTGTACCCGGCGGAAGTCGAAAGGGTCTTGGAGAGCCATCCCGCAGTGCTCGAAGCCGGGGTCGCGGGCAAGGCGGACGAGCAATGGGGCCAGGTGCCTATCGCCTTTGTCGTGCCAAAGAGCAGCCCGTCGCACGAGCTCGCCGCCGAACTCATCGCTTACTGCCGGAGTAAGATGGCCCGGTACAAGGCGCCGGTGGAAGTGCATTTTGTCCCGGCGCTTCCCCGCAACGCCGCGGGAAAGCTAGCCCGGCACCGGCTCAGAGAGCTTTTGACAGGAGATGACGGCCGTGCGTGAGCTTCTCTTTTTTCGCGACTTGGGGGAAAACCGCGAGGACCGCCCCGCCCTCTTGCTGATCCACGGGGACTTTAGCGACGGCCCCGCAACCTGGGACCGCCAGATGGCCTCGGAGAAACTGCAGGCAGCCTTCCGGCTGATCGTCATCGACCGGCGGGGCGCAGGCGCAAGCCCCGCGCATCCCCGGCCGTACACGATCCGCCAAGAGGCGGAAGACGCCCTGGCCGTCCTCGATGCCCTCGAGATCCCAAGCTTTCACGTGGGCGGGCACTCCTACGGCGGCCTCATCGCGTGCGAACTGGCCTGCCTTGTCCCCGAGCGCGTCCAGAGCCTCCACCTGATCGAGCCGCCGTATCTCTCGCTGCTTCCCGACGATCCCGACGTCTCGGCCTTACGGGAAGCGACAGTCAACGTGCGCCGCCACGCTGCCCAGTGGCCGGCCGAACAGATTACAGAGGCCTTTTTCACCGCCCTCATGGGCAAGGAGGCAGTCCAGCGCATTAAAGAGAGGCCGGTCTGGCCCGGCCTCGTCAAAGAAGCGGAG
>PKEU01000069.1 GCA_002919195.1 bacterium | reverse complement strand
CCGCGGCTAGGGCCAGGTACTCAAACATTTGCGCCTGCGCAGGTGTGAGCATGGGCTCGAGCGCCTCTCGCACCCGGGACGAGATCGGCACGCCGCGCTCAGCAAAGAGGATTTTGTTGGCTTCGATGTCGTTGATAAAGAAGTCGAGGAAGAGCACTGCCTCGTCCTTGTGAGGCGAGGTCTCCGCCACGGAGAAGAACATGCTGGGCTTGATATAAAGCCCCTCTTTCACCTGGTTGGCATCCTTCGGCGGCGTGATGAGGCCCAAAGGCCGGCCGGCCGCGGCCGTCATGGCGACGATGGCGTTGCTCCAATGCCACGCTGTGGCCGCCTGGCCCTTGACCACGAGCTCGTCCTCAATGCTGGTCACTTCTTCCCGGACCGCTGGCGGCGCAACGATGCCGCGTTTTACGAGGTCGAGCTCAAGCGCCAAGAGCTCCGCGAGCAGGCTGTCATCGGTGTAGCCCAGGCTCCTGCCGTCGGCCCCGTAGAGCGAAAGCCCACGCTGGCGCAACACATGTTGGAAGGTGTGGAAAATGTGCCCGCCAGGGAGTCCTCCGGCGAAGTAGACGCCAGTGCGCTCGCGGATGATCTCGCCGATCGTGACAAAATCGTCCCAGGTCCACTCGGGTCCCGGCGGCTCCACGCCCGCCCGGGCGAAGATCTCAGGGTCGTAGAGCCCGACGAGGGCGTTGCTGCCCAGGTTGATGCCGTAAAGCCTGCCGTTGATGATGCCGCCGCTCAGCTCAGAGTCGGAGATGTAGGTGGTGTCAAGAGCGCCGCTCTCCACGTAGGGCATGAGGTCGGCCAGCATCCCCCGGGAGCTGTAGAGATCGATATACTGCATGTCCTGCTGGAAGATGTCGGGCAGGTTGCGCCCTGCGGCTTGAGTCGCGATCCGGTCCCAGTAGTCGGCCCAGCCGGCGAACTCGGCTTCGATCTTGATGTGCGGGTACTTCTGCTCAAAAAGCTCGATCACCGCCAGCGTGCGGTCGTGGCGGTCTTGTGACCCCCACCAAGCGATGCGCAAGGTCACCTGTTCTTGCGCCAAAGCGCTCATCGCAAGGGCTGCGACCAAGAAAGCAGCCAGCGCTAAAGCCGCCCAAGATTTGCGCATGGTCAACCATCGCTCCTCCGAAAGTGGATTGTATGACCTACCCAGAAAAATGCGTGACGTCGGATGTGGAGACTCTCGAGCGGCAATCACCCCCGGTGAGTTGTCAGACTTGGAAGCGTTTCCAGGTTCCGCGAAGGTGTTATTCGATTTCTTGCTATCCTTCCCCTCTATCACGCTAGACGGGAGATGATACAAAAGAAACGGAAATCAGCAAAGGAGAAAAGGAAAGATTTCAGCGCCTCTGCGTGTTGCAAGGACATCCTTCGACCGCTGCCGAATGGCCTTAAGTCCGTGACGAGTCCATAACGGCCGGTGGTGGGCAGTGGTTGTGAAGGTGTGTCGCCTGGCGGCAACGGCGCTCACGGCAGTTTTTTTGGGGCTCTTGCTCGCTGCCTCAGCGGCCGGCGCGGAGCTCATCGTCTCCGTCGCCGCGTCGATGACCGACGTGGCCCAAGAGCTAAAGCCCCTGTTTGAGGAGGCGCATCCAGGCGTCAAAGTCCTTTTCAATTTCGGCTCCTCGGGCGCGCTCCAAAGGCAAATCGAGCACGGCGCGCCGGTCGACGTGTTCCTTTCTGCGGCGATCGAGCCGGTGGAGCGGCTCCTCAAGCAGGGGCATGTAGTGCCCGGGTCGGTACGTTATGTTGCGGGCAACCGGCTGGTCCTGATTCGACCTGCAGCCGGAGCGGCTTCCTCGGTGGACGGGTGGACAAGTCTTGCAGACCGGGCGGTGAGGTCGGTGGCTATCGGAAACCCGCATCACGTGCCCGCCGGCATCTACGGCCGCGAGGCGCTGGAGGCCTTGGGGTTGTGGGAGGCGATCTTGCCCAAACTCGTTTTCGCCGAGGACGTGCGGCAGGTGCTGCATTACGTGCGCACCGGCGCGGTCGACGCGGGGGTGGTCTATGCGACCGACGCCGCCACTTCGACAGGGGTGCAGGTGGTCGCCGAGGCGCCGGCGGGATCGCACGGGCCGGTCATCTACCCGGTTGCGCGCGTGCAAGGTTCCCGCCATCCTCAACTGGCGGACGCGTTTATCGCTTTTCTTTTCACTCAAGAGGCGCGGGAGATCTTGGCGCGTTACGGTTTCAGCCCCGTCGAGGGTCACGAAAGCTTTCCGGCCGGTTCCCCATGATCTCTACAACCAATCTCTTGAGTGATGCTCCATGAACTCCTGGGTGGCGGCAAGCCTTTGGACCTCGGCTAAGGTGTCGCTCGCGGCGACGCTGGGCGTCGTCGTGGTGGGGCTCCCTTTGGCCTGGGCGCTTTCCCGGCCCGGGTGGAGGGGAAGGCGGGTCGTGGACGTGCTGGTCAACCTGCCGCTGGTGCTTCCTCCGACGGTCATCGGCTACTACCTCTTGATCCTCGTTTCCCGGGACGGCCCCATCGGCAAGCTGACGCTCGCGCTTTGGGGTTCCACCCTCATCTTTACGACGGCCGGGGCCGTGCTCGCCTCGGTGGTGGTGTGCCTTCCCCTTTTTGTGCAGTCGGCGAGGAACGCCCTGGAGGCCGTGCCCCAAGAGGTGCGGGAGGCGGCCCAGATCGACGGGGCCACCCAGTGGCAGGCGATCCGTTACATCCTCTTGCCTGTCGCTTGGCCCGGCGTCTGGACCGGTGTCATCCTGGCTTTGGCCCGCTCGCTGGGGGAGTTTGGCGCGACGTTGATGGTCGCGGGCAACATCCCGGGGAAGACCCAGACGATGCCGCTCGCGATCTACGCGGCGGCGCAGTCGGGACGCGATGCGGAGGCCCACCTTCTCGCCTTGATCTTGACCTCCGTGGGCGCTCTTGCGATGTGGGTGGGGCTCCGGTGGCGGCGCTGGCCGAGGGGCGGGATCGAACAGGTTTAGCCCGCGGGCGTTCTCTTCTTTCGCAGTGGCGGAAGACGATGATGGAGAAAAATCTTTTTTTCGCCCCGAAAACACGGGACGGCAAGAAGGATTTGCGCGTCTTGTCACGAATTCGACATAGCGAAAATACATTTTAACTATCGAGATCACTGTTGGATCTCCACCCAGTCGCAGTCGACGCGGGCAACCTCTCGGGTACGGACGACGCTTCGCCGCGGCAGGCGACGCACGACGCGAAACGCTTGACGACTTCTCTCGACGAGCACGGCCAACGTTTCAGACACGCTCTTCGCAGCACCCCGGGTGGAGATCATGCAGCCATCCATTCAATTCGCGCGGTTGGAGACAGTGCGGGTTGAGGGGTGGCTTTTTTGCTGCAACGACGACCGTTAAGGCAAGTTCAAGGGCCGCGCTTTCGTTTCGCCGCCCTCGCCAGCGACGCTCTAAATTCACGGAAAGATCGGATTAGAGAAGAACGTTTTCCTATAGAGGCTTCATTTCAGTGCCGATTACGAGAATGCCGGGAAATGGAATTTGGCATGGCGAGGAGGGAATGCACGTGCGCGTTGGCGTCGGGCTCAAGATTACCTTTGGCTTTGCAGCAGTCATCATCCTCATGATGGTTATCGGCGGAGTCGGGTTGTTTAGCATCGGCCGGATCGTCGACACCTACGAGGGCGAAGTGATCGGGATCGCCAACGCCGTGATTTTGACGGAGCGGGCGGAAAAGGCCGTCGCGCTCCAAGCGGCGGCGCTGGCCAATTACATCGCGACCAGCGACATTTACTACCTGGACGAATTTGAAAGCGCCCACGAGATCGCGACGAGCACCATCGAGGAGCTCAAGGAGGCCTTTCGTGACGAAAAGGGGACGGAGCTCGCCGCGCAAATGGAGGAGGCCCACAGGACCTACGTCGAGCTCGGCCGGCCCCTCTTTACTTCGTTTTACGGAGCATACACCCGGGAGTTTTACGAGACGACGCTGGCCTTGGACGAGGCGAGGCTCGCGCTCATGACGGCCGTCCAGGAGCTCACGGCGTATGCCGAAGAAGCAATGGCAGCTTCCCGATCGGAGGCCGCATCCACCCGCGGGCGCTCCACGGCGCTGATGATCGTCATCGGCCTTGTCGCCCTCGTGGTGGGCGTCGCCTTCGCGCTGGGGGTCGTGCGGGCCATCGCCCGCCCGGTGCTGCACGTGGCGAGGGCGGCGGCCCGGCTTTCCCAAGGCGATCTCACCGTGGACGAGCTCAAAGCCCGTTCCCGGGATGAAGTGGGAGAAATGAGCCTGGCCTTCAATCAGATGGTGAGCAACCTGCGCGAGCTGGTGGGTCAAGTGATCGAGACCAGCCGGGCGCTCGCGACAAGCAGCGAGACGATGAAGGCGACGGCCAAAGAAGCGAGCCGGGCGGTGGCCCAAATCGCGGAGACGATCCAGCAGGTGGCGGCCGGGACCGGCGAACAAAACAAAGAGGTGTACGAGACAGCCCGGGCCGTCGAGGAGCTGCAGCAGGCGATCAATCGCATCGCGGCCGGCGCCCAGCAGCAAGCCGAGGCGGTGCGGGAGACGATGGACGTGATGCGGGCGATGTCGGCCTCGGTGGACAGCGTGACCCAAAGCGTCCAGGCCATGAGCGAATCGTCTCAAAAAACCATGATGGTGGCCCAAGAAGGCGGCCGGACCGTGCACGAGACGGTGGAGGGGATGGAGGCGATCCGTTCGGCCGTCATGGCCACGGCCGGCAAGATCGAGGAGCTAGGGAAAAATTCGGCCCGCATCGGTGAGATCGTGCGGGTGATTTCCGACATCGCCGACCAGACCAACCTGCTCGCGCTCAACGCGGCCATCGAAGCGGCGCGGGCGGGCGAGCACGGCAAGGGCTTCGCCGTCGTCGCGGACGAAGTGCGCAAGCTTGCCGAGCGGTCTGCCAGCTCGGCCGAAGAGATCTCGGAGCTGATCACTGTCATCCAGGCGGGCATCCAGGAGGCCGTGAGCGCCATGGCGCTGGGGACCGAGCGGGTTGAGAGCGGAACGGAGCTGGCCCAGCGGGCGGGAGCCTCGCTGGAGCGCATCCTGGAGGCCTTTGAAGGGCTCAACCAACAGATCCAGCGGATTGCCGACGATGCCGCCCGCATGGGGGAGGGGATCGAGCGGGTCGTCGCCTCGATGGAGCGCTTGAGCCGGATCACCGAGGAAAACACGCAGGCCGTGGAGGGCATGACCGCGCAAAGCGACCAAGTGGCCCGGGCGATCGAAAAGATCTCGGCCATTTCGACCGAGACCGCCGCCGCCAGCGAAGAGGTGAGCGCCTCGGCCGAAGAGACCACCGCATCCAACGAGGCAATGGAGCAGGCGGCCGACTCCTTGGCCGACATGGCTCAGAGGCTGGGGGCGCTGGTCCAACGCTTCAGGGTGGAGGCAGAGTCGTGACTCTTTCGAACTGATCCGACGGAGTTAATAGTTTCTTTGTTTACTTTATGGAGGAAATGGCATAGAAGCGTGAAAATACAAATTGGGCATCGTTTGACGGCCCATTTGAAATGGCTGCAAACGAAAGGGGGCGGGGATGCCAGGGCGCAGAAAAGTCGGAAACAAAAAAGACCTGGGATAAGAAGAAATGAAACTGGTGTTTTAGGAAAAAACGCAGCAGCAAGATGATGCCTTGAAGTAAGGTTTTTGGAAAACATCATTGCAAAGCGAGGTGTTGAAGGATGACTTCCCTGGTTGGAGTCGAAAAGGGCTGGCGCTGGCTTGGGGTGACCGCTCTCATTTTCACGCTGTTCCTCGCGTCGCTCTTTATGACGGCGGTCGATGTTTACGCCCAACGCTTGCCGCGCAACGAGACCCTTTACAAAGCGGGCCTCCAGTGGGGTCCCCCGTCAAGCTTCAACCCCTTTGGCGCCAACGTCGCCTGGCCCATCAACAACGAGCTGTTGATTTACGAGACGCTGTTTGCGTATAACCTGCTCACCGGTGAGCTCGATCCCGTCTTGGCGAGAAGCTACGAGTGGGTCGACGATGCTACCCTGGTCGTCACGCTTCATGATGGCACCAGGTGGCAGGACGGCGCGCCCCTGACGGCGTCCGACGTCGCTTATACCGTCTCGCTCGGCGACAAGTACAGCGTCAACTTCTCGCCGATCTGGGACCACCTGACAGGAGTGCACGTCCTCGACGACCGCAGGGTGCAGTTTACGCTGAGCGAAAACGCTCACAAAGGGATGGTGCTCAACTACCTCACGACCATCCGCATCGTCCCCGAGCACATCTGGGTGGAGATCGAAGCCCAGGAGGGCGGGATCACCCAGTTTGCCAACCTCAATCCGGTAGGTTCCGGGCCCTACCGCCTGCTTCGTTTCTCGCCGGAGCAGATCGTCGTCGAGCGGGACGACAACTACTGGGGTAAAGGGGTCTACGGCACGCCTGCGCCTCGTTTCATCGTGCACCCGATCTTCCGGAGCAACGACGCGGGCAACCTGGCGTTGGAGCGGGCTCAAGTGGACCTCTCGCAGCAGTTTGTCCCCGAAGTGTGGAAGATGTGGGAGGACCGGGGCCTGCCGGTGAGCACCTGGTTTGACGAGGCGCCCTACTTTATCCCCGCGTCCATCCCCACGCTCTTTATCAACGTGCACAAGGGCGCTCTGGCAAATCCCTTGGTCCGCCGGGCTCTGGCATACGCGATCGACTATGAGCGCATTGCCGAGACGGCCATGTCCCGCTACTCGCCGCCGGCCCGCTCCAGCATGATCATCCCGGTGGGCGTGCCTGAGCAGGCCTACTTTAGCGAAGAGCTGGTCGAGGAGCACGGCTGGCGGTACGACCCGGCCGAGGCCGTGCGCATCCTCGAGGAGGAGCTGGGCGCGACCAAGGGCCCCGACGGCATCTACGTCCTCCCCGACGGCACGCGCCTTGGACCCTTTACGGTGCAGTGCCCCTTTGGCTGGACGGACTGGATGACCGCGCTTGAGATCGTGGCCGAGAGCGCCCGGGCCGTGGGAATCGATGTCCGGACCGAGTTCCCCGAGCAGCCGGTTTGGAACGACCGCCTGCAGACCGGAAACTTCGATATGATCCTCAACACGCCCGCGGGCGGCTACACGCCGGCCCACCCGTGGCTGCGCTTTAGGGACGTCCTCGACATCCGCGGCGTGCCTGAGATGGGGAGCATCGCTTTCCGCAACTGGAACCGGTATGAGAATCCCCGGGTGGCGGAGCTTCTCGACCAGGCGGCCGTCGCCACGGACGAGGCCGAGCTCGCCCGGATCTATCAAGAGCTGGACAAGATCTTTATGCAAGACGTCCCGGCCATCCCGCTGATGTACCGTCCGTGGGAGTTCTTCACCTATAACGAGACCTACTGGACCAACTTCCCCAGCGACGACAACCCGTACACCTCGCCTTTGCACAACCACACCGGCGTGCGGGTGTACTTCAACGTGAGGCCGGCACAGTGATCTAGCGAGAGCGAGGAGGGTAGCGAGCGGGCGCAGGCTGTTTTCAAAAGCCTCGCCCGCTCTTTTCCGATGCCAAAGCTCATCGACTCAGCGTTCGCACGCTATTTGCTGCAAAAGATCCTCTGGTACGTCCTTGCCTTTTTCGTGGCGGTCGCGCTCAACTTCTTTCTTCCCCGGCTCATCCCGGGAAATCCGGTCGCGGTGATCGTGAGCCAAATGGCGCAGCAGGGCGTGCAAAGCGCGGCGCTGGAGCGATTGTACGCGACCTACATGGCCGAGTTTGGCCTCGACCAGCCGGTCCACGTCCAGTTCATCCGGTACTTGAGCGGGGTTTTCCGCGGAGACCTCGGCACTTCGTTTATGCTTTACCCCAGCAAGGTGTCTGATGTCATCCGGAGCGCGCTGCCATGGACTTTGGCCCTCCAGATCCCCGCGATCTTGGTCGGCTGGACCTTAGGCAACGTCTTGGGAGCGGTGGCCGCGTACAAGCGGGGGGTCTTTGACCGGACCGTCTTTATCTCGGCCCTCGCCCTGTCCCGGGTCCCCTACTACTGCCTCGCCATCATCTTGGTCTACCTCTTGGCGGTCACGTGGCCCGTCTTTCCCGTAGCGGGCGGCTACAGCTTTGGGTTTTATCCCGAATGGTCCCTGGAGTTTATCCTGGACGCCCTCTACCACTACACGCTGCCGTTCCTCTCCCTGGTGATGGTGGCCATCGGCGGCGCCGCGGTGGGCATGAGGGAGATGTCCATCTATGAGCTGGGCACCGACTACGTCAACTACGCCAAGAGGCTCGGCATCAGCGACGCCAAGGTGGTGCGCTACGTCTTTCGCAACGCGATGCTGCCCCAGGTGACCGGGCTGGCGCTGGCTTTTGGCACCATGGTGGGCGGCGCGCTCGTCACCGAAAACGTCTTTTCATATCCTGGGCTGGGCACGCTCCTGTTTTCGGCGATCCGGCAAAACGACTATCCCATGATCCAAGGGATCACCTTGATGATCACCGTCACGGTGCTCATCGCCAACTTCTTGGTCGAGATCGCCTACGGGTTTATCGACCCGCGGATCCGGGCTGCCCAGGTGGGGGAGAAGTGACGCCATGAGAGACATCTTAAGGATTTTGTCCGGGTCCAGGCGATTTCTCGTCGGCTTCTTTATGTTTGGAGCCGTCGTGCTGTTTGCGTGGATTGGCCCCTACTTGATCGACACCGACCCTTTCACGCGGGTGGGCGGGCTTTACAGCCCCCCGTCCAAGGAGGCGTGGCTCGGCACCGACAACTTTGGCCGCGACGTGTTGGCGCAGCTGATGTACGGCACCCGCACCTCCCTTTGGATCGGCCTTGTGGGAGGCGTGGTGGCAACGCTGATCGGCGTCACCGTCGGCACCGTCGCGGGGTATCGCGGCGGCTGGATCGAAGAGGCGCTGATGGGGCTGACCAACGTCCTCATCACCATCCCGTCCATCGTCGTCTTGATCTTGCTCTCCATAGCCGTCGACAGCCGTTCGGCCACCGTCATGGGCGTGATCATCGGCATCACCGCTTGGCCGTGGACCGCCCGCGCAGTGCGGGCCCAGACGTCGAGCCTCAAGACGCGGGAGCACATCGACATCGCCCGGATCTCCGGGGTGGGCACCTTGGAGATCATGCTGGTCGAAGTGCTGCCCTACATGCTCTCTTACATCGGAATGGCCTTTGTGCTGCAGTTTTCCGAAGGGATCCTCTCCGAAGCCACGCTGAGCATGCTGGGACTCGGCCCGTTTCAGACGGTTTCGCTCGGGGTGATGCTCAACTGGGCCCTCCTTTGGGAAGCCGTGCGGGTCGGGGCCTGGTGGGCCTTTATCCCGCCGACGATCTTTCTCGCCATCACGTCGTTCTCGCTGATGCTGATGAACGCCGGGATGGACGAGGTGTTTAACCCGCGGCTCAGGCAACACCAGTAATCCCCAGCCCGGGTGTGGGATGAGCCTTTCCCACTCTGGGCGAGAAAGGCTGATGACATGGACGCGCTGGTATCGGTACGAAACCTCAAAGCCTACTACAAGACACCGGACAACCAAGACGTCCGGGCCGTGGACGGCGTCTCGCTGGACATCCTTCCGGGGGAGGCGCTGGGGATCGCGGGGGAATCGGGCTGCGGCAAGAGCACCCTCTCCTATGTGCTCTCCCTCTTTGTGCAAAAGCCCCTCTATATAAAGGAAGGAGAGGTCTTTGTCGAGGGGCGGGACATGGCGAGCTTCGACGAAAAGACCCTGCAGCGGGAAGTGCGGGGCAAAGTGATCTCGGTGGTCCCGCAGGGAGCGATGAACTCCCTCAACCCCACCCGCAAGATCCGGCACATGGTGATCGATGTGCTGCGGGAGCACTACCCCGAGATGTCGCCGCGGGAGGCCGTCGAGCGGGGCAGGGAGCGCCTTGAATTTTTGGGGCTGCCGCCCCGGGTCCTCGACGTCTACCCGCACCAGCTCTCGGGCGGGATGAAGCAGCGGGTGGTCACGGTGATCTCCACCTTGCTCAATCCCAAGGTGCTCATCGTCGACGAGCCTACGTCCGCGCTGGATGTCACGTCGCAAAAGATCGTGATCAAGCTGCTGCTGGATTTGCTGAGGAAAAAGATCATCCAGAGCATCGTCTTTATCACCCACGAGCTCCCGCTCTTGCGCCATGTGGCAGACCGCATCGCGATCATGTACGCGGGCAAGATCGTGGAGCTCGGGACCATGCAAGAGATCATCTTTGACCCCAAACACCCGTACACCCAGGCTCTGATCGGCTCAGTGCTCACCCCCGAGCCGGGGATGAAAGACCGCAAGGTGACAGGGATCCCCGGGCGCCCGCCCGACATGAAGATGCCGCCCGCCGGGTGCCGTTTTCAGGAGCGCTGCCCGCAGCGGTTTGGCCGCTGCGGCGAGGAGCCTCCCCGGGTCAATGTCGGAGGGAGGGAAGTGCTGTGCTGGCTGCTGCAGAACGAGCCGGCGTCGGAGCTGGCAGACGCTTCGGCGAGGTGATCCTCGAAACCAAGGGGCTGACCCGGGTGTTTGGCAGCGGCAGCCACCGCCTGGTCGCCGTCGATCACGTGGATTTCCAAATCCGGAGCGGTGAGATCGTGGCCCTGATCGGCGAAAGCGGCAGCGGCAAGACGACGATGGGGCGCATGCTCCTGGGGCTTCTCGCGCCCACCGAGGGCCAGGTTCTCTTTCGCGGAAAGGACCTTGAAGAGTACCGCAAGCGCCGCGAGATGCGCGAGTACTGGCGGTCGGTGCAGGCGGTCTTTCAAGATCCCTTCGCCTCTTTTAACAGCTTTTACAAAGTGAGCCGCACCTTGATGAACGCCTTTAAGCTGCTGCCCAAGCGGCCCCCGGAGGACGAGCGGAAGGAAAAGATCTACCGGGCGGTCGACGCCGTGGGGCTCAACCCGGCGGAAGTGCTCGACAAGCACCCCCACGAGCTCTCGGGCGGCCAGCGCCAGCGCCTGATGATCGCCCGGGCCCTCTTAGTCGAGCCCGAGGTGTTGATTGCGGACGAGCCCACCTCCATGGTCGACGCCTCCTCGAGGGCCAGCGTCCTCAACATCCTGCTCGACCTCAGGGAGCGGCTCAACCTGACGATCATCTTTATCACCCACGATATCGGCATGGCGTACTACACCTCGGACCGCCTGCTGATCATGCAGCACGGCAGGATCGTCGAGCAAGGTCCGTCCGAGGAGATCATCCGCAATCCCCGGCACGAGTACACCAAGAGGCTCCTTTCCGATGTGCCGACGCTTCACCAGGAATGGGAGCTGTCGTCGTGAGCGCGCCCAAGCGCTCACGGCGGCGCCTTTCAAGCGGCATCCTGGATTTTCATGGTAGGGAGGAAACGGCGGGCTCGCTGTGCTATTCCAAGATCGCGGGCTCCCCGGCGCAATGGGGAAACCGGCCGTGAACTCTTGCGGTTGAACCATGGTTGAGAGGACGGTGCCATTGGGTCATGTCATTTAAGGTGGCGTTTATCGGCGCAGGCAGCATCGGCTTTACGCGCAATCTCTTGCGGGACCTCCTTTCTGTTCCCGAGTTTCGCGACATCGAGGTCGCTTTTACAGACATCAACGAGCGCAACCTCGACATGGTGACCCGCCTCTGCCAGCGGGATATTGACGCCAACGGGCTCAACATCAAGATCCAGTCGACGCTGGACCGGCGGGAGGCGGTGCGAGACGCCCGTTACGTCTTTGTCGTGGTGCGGGTGGGCGGCCTTGATGCGTTCCAGCTGGACATCGACATCCCGCTCAAGTACGGCATCGACCAGTGCGTCGGCGACACCCTCTGCGCCGGCGGCATCATGTACGGGCAGCGGGGCATTCCCCAGATCCTCGAGTTTTGCAAGGACATTCGCGAAGTGGCCGAGCCCGACTGCCTGATGCTCAACTACGCCAACCCCATGGCCATGCTCACGTGGGCGGCCAACAAGTACGGCGGCGTGCGGACGGTGGGGCTTTGCCACGGCGTGCAGCACGGGCACCGCCAGATCGCGGAAGTGCTGGGCCTTCCCAAAGAGGAGGTCGACATCGTCTGCGCGGGCATCAACCACCAGACGTGGTACATCCAGGTGAAGCACAAAGGGCAAGACCTCACCGGCCAGCTGTTGGAAGCCTTTGAGCGGCATCCGGTCTACAGCAAGACCGAGAAAGTCCGCATCGACATGCTGCGGCGTTTCGGCTACTACAGCACCGAATCCAACGGGCACCTGAGCGAGTACGTGCCCTGGTACCGCAAGCGGCCCGAGGAGATCCCCGACTGGATCGATCTCGGCTCGTGGATCAACGGAGAGACCGGGGGGTACCTGAGAGTCTGCATCGAGGGCCGCAACTGGTTTGAGACCGAGTTTCCCCGCTGGATGGAGGCCCCGCCGCTGGAGTACCGCCCTGACAGGCGCAGCGAGGAGCACGGGTCGTACATCATCGAGGGACTCGAGACCGGCAGGGTGTACCGGGGCCACTTTAATGTGGTCAACCACGGGACAATCACCAACCTGCCGCCTGACGCCATCGTCGAGGTGCCGGGATACGTCGACCGTAACGGGATCAACATCCCGCGGATCGGCGACCTGCCTTTGGGGTGCGCGGCCGTCTGCAACGCCAGCATCACGGTGCAGCGGCTCGCCGTCGAAGCGGCGGTGCGGGGCGACGACATGCTCCTCAGGCAGGCGATGATGATGGACCCGCTGGTTGGCGCCGTCTGCAACCCGCCGGAAATCTGGCAGATGGTGGACGAGTTTTTGGTGGCCCAAGAAAGGTGGCTGCCCCAGTATGGGCCCGCCATCGCCGCCGCGAAAGAGCGCTTGGCCAAGGGCCCGCTCCTCCCGACACGGGATTACAAAGGAGCCGCCCGGCTCCCGGTTCGCACGGTGGAGGAGCTCAAAGAAAACCGCAGGGAGGCAGATGAGCTGGCTTCCGAGGCGGACAAGGCGAAACAGCGTCCTGCCGCCGGGTGAGGGCTCACCATGAGCTCTTGTCGCGACGGGCGTTTTCAATTAGCCGAGAAAGAAGGAGGGGAGCGGTGTCGCCGCTCCCCTCCGACTATTTCTGCGTATTTCCTAGACTTGCTCCGGCGCTGTCGTTCGTTTCGGCCATACCCAGGCACGCGCGTTGCCCGCTGCGGGCGACGATGACTTGGTCCCGGGGGCAATCTGCATTTTTTTGGCGTGCGGAGGTGGGTCTGGCGGCAACTTTTTGCAGATAGGTTGGCAGTTGCTGGCAAAGATCGCCTGGGACCATCCACCCGGGGAAATAAGACCACGCCAAACCCCCGGTTTGTGCACCGCCAACCCCGGTATCACTCTGGGCGTGCCGCATTTCGTGCATTTTTTTGCCTCCGGAGGTGTCGCGCGGCGGCAACAAAATGCAGTTTGACAACCCGAGGGCGTGAAACCGGGTGCGAGATGGCCATGATGCGGCATGATCCCAGGTTGATCTGGACGACGCGCCGAGGAGTTGTGCGATCGTGACCCTGAAATTTACAAGCTCGCCGCCCCGTCGATGACAAGATCGTGGCCAACCACAAAACTGGCCTCATCCGAGGCGAGCCAGAGGACAGCGTTGGCCACTTCGGCGGGATCCGCGACGCGGCCCAAGGGAATCGCGCCTTTGATGCGCTCGTCCCGCTGTGCCCGGGTTTCCCCCGGCAAGAGCGACATCTCGGTATCGACCAGCCCGGGGCTGACCGCGTTGATCCGGATGCCGTCTTGGATGTGTTCGAGGGCGGCGACACGGGTCAGCGCGCTGACCGCGGCTTTGGAGGCGGTGTAGGCGCCGAGGTAGGGGATGGTCATGTGCGCCCCGATGTTGGCCGCCATATTGACAATGGCACCGCCGCCGTGGGTTTGCATGAGGGCGATCTCGTGTTTCATGCAAAGCCACAGGCCGGTGAGGTTGGTCTGGATCACTGCGGACCAGTCCTCTTGCGAAAGCTGGCTTAAAAGTCCCGGCGCGCCCAAGATACCGGCGTTGTTAAAGGCCACGTCGAGCCGGCCGTACCGGGAGGCGATCGACTCCATGAGACGGGCGACGGCGGATTCGTCGGTGACGTCGACCGTCATGGGATCAATTCGCCCGCTGGCCTCGCCGGCGAGCTTTGCCGTCTCGGCCAGCGGCTCCGCCCGGCGGCCGGCGGCGACGACCGTTGCGCCCTCCCGGGCAAAGGCGAGGGTTGTCGCCCGGCCGATGCCCGATCCCCCTCCCGTGACGAGAACGACCTTCCCTGCGAAACGCCTCATCGTTGGATCCCTCCATCTGGCTCATGGCCAGGATTTGTAAGTCCCCGCGGCCGATCGGCCGGCGCGCTCACTCGCTATGCGCTCGCTTGGGGGGCCGGTGCAGTTGGAGACGGGGCGGGGGCGCGTGCGGAAGTGAGCGGGCGCATCCGGAATGAGCCGGCGTCTTGCCGGGCGTTGACGGGGCCGTGCCCGCCTAGGACGGCGAAAGCGGCTAAGGCGAGGGCGCTCATCACGGCCGGGGGAGCAAACACCCATCGCCACCCCAGCGCGGCGACGATGACTCCCGAAAGCAGCATCCCTGCCACCGCGCCTGTCGCGGAAAGGCCACCCCATAGGGCCAAAGCCCGGGTTCGTTCGCCGGGGTCGTCAAAGAGCCTTCCAGCCAAGGCTAACGCGGCCGGGGCGGTCAGCGACGCGCCCACGCCTTGGGCAAACCGTGCGGCCAGCAGGAAGGTAAAGCTGGAAGCAAAACCTCCGGCCAGCGAAGCAAGGCCGAAGACGGTGAGGCCCGAGACGAACGTGCGGCTCATGCCGAAAAGGTCGCCCAGTCGTCCGCCTAGGATCAAAAGGCCGCTGAAGGCGAGCCCATATCTCGCCGTGATCAAGGTCAGCTGAACGTGATCGAACCCCATTTCCGCTTGAATCGCCGGGAGAGCCACCGCAAGGAGCGAGATCGCCGCAATCAAGCCGGCCTGGACGCAGGCAAACATCGCAAAGGCTAAGCGCTTTCGGGACATGGAGAGGGCTCCCTTCATGAGGATCTGCAAAATTGTAGACCGATCGGTCCATAATATGGCGCGCCCGTCAAGTCACCGCGCCGGACGGTCAACAACGAACGAACGATGACGACCTCGGAACGAGGGACTTGCTAAACGTCGCGTTTTTGTGACTCTACGACGAGAGTGTAGGTCGAGTGCGAGGGGGGCGCGGCGTGAGGATGAGGCGATCTGGCGAGATTGGAGCAGCATGAAGGCGCGTATCTCTTCCTCATCCCAACACCGCTAACGCCTCCTTGGCCGCATCGTGAACGCGGTCGGGGTCGGGGGCGGCTTTGGCGACAACGCGCAAGCCTTGCAAAAAGACAAAGACAAACCGGGCAAGAGCGCGGGGATCCTTGTCGGAAGCGAGTTCGCCTTGGGCCTGCGCCCGGTGGAGCGCGGCTGCCAGGGCGGCCTCGAGCCCATCCCAAGCCATCTCGATCCGCCTCGCCACCAAGCGGTCCTCGGGAAGCCGCTCGATCGCCGCGTTGACGATCATGCAACCCCGCCTTTTCGCGTCGCAAACCGCGTCTTGGGCGTAGCGTTCCACCAGAGCGCGCACCAGCGGGAGGGCGGGCCCGGGCCGCGAGAGGAACTCCAGTGGGTTGGGATCCACCTTGAGGAGGTACCGGTCGAGCGCCTTGAGGTAGAGATCGTGCTTGCTGCCAAAGGTGGCGTAAAGGCTCGCCCGGCCGATGCCAAGGTGCTGCACCAGGTCGGCCATGGACGTCGCCTCGTATCCCTTTTCCCAAAAGAGCTCAAGGGCCCGGTCTAAAGCGATGTCGGGATCAAACTCCTTCGGTCGTGCCACGGTTGATCGCCCCATTCTTGTATGCCATTGTACTCATTATGGAATGATTGGTCAAGAATAAGTTCTTCGTTGGGCGCGCGTTTGGGGGTGATGTGGAACTGGCGAAAGAGAACGGCTCCAAAACCGGAGGATTGCTAAAAGTCACGATACAAGAAAAAGAAAGATGACGAAGAAGGAGACAAAGAGAAGAGGTAAGGAGGAGAGACGTGCCGAGACAACGACGAAGCAGGTGACCAGAGGAAAGGGAAGGCGGAAGGGACGACACCGGCTGAATCGGCGGTGACGCCAAAGGGCAAGGCCTCGTGAGCGGCCCGGCGAAAGACGAACGCAAAACGTGCAGCGTAAATCGTGGGAAAAGCAGGTGAGAGTGGATGCGGCGGCCGCAGCTCAGGATGAGCTTTGACCGGTTTTACGACTTGCCTCCTTTGCGGGTGCCCCAAGGGTACCGGATCGAGACGCTGAAGCCCGGACGGGAAGCCGATTGGGCCAAGGTTTTGACAAGCACGGGCGATCTCGGGCGGTGGGACGAGGAGCGGGCGCACAAGGCTTTCACCGGCCGCCAGAGGGTGCGGCGGGACAGCGTGGTGCTGGTCTATTACGGAGATGAGCCCGTCGCAACGGCGTGCGTGCAAGAGGACGACGACCGGCCGCACCTGCCGGAGCTGGGGTGGGTCGCGGTCGTTCCGGAGCACCGGGGAAAGGGGCTCGGCAAGGTGGTCTCGATGGCCGTCATCAACGGCCTCTTTGAACGGGGATTTCGCCGGTGCATCCTGCGCACGGACGACTTCCGCCTCCCGGCGATCAAGACGTATCTCGATCTGGGTTTTGCCCCTGAGATGCTGGACGAGTCGCACCCCGAGCGCTGGGCTAAGGCCTGGGAGGCTTTGGGCCGCGTGCCCAAAAGGCCCTTCCGGATCGGTGTGGTCGGCCGGAGAGGCGCCGCGTTCATTCCCGCCGCGAGGGCTATTCCCGAGATCGAAATCGCCGCTTTTTGCGACATCGACGAAAACACGCGGCGCGAGGTTGCGGGGCGCCACGGCATCACCCAGACCTTCGGCCGTTACGAGGACATGCTGGAGGCCGATCTCGACGCGGTGATCCTAGGGACGCCCATGCCCTTGCACGTTCCCCAGGCTGTGGCTGCGCTTCAAGCCGGAAAGCACGTCCTCTGCGAAGTGACGGCCGCGGTGACCCTCGAAGAGTGTTGGGCCTTGCTCGAGGCGGTGCAGGCTTCGGGGAAAGTGTACATGATGGCGGAAAACTACTGTTACATCAGGGAAAACGTGCTGGTGCGGCAGCTGGTCCGCAAGGGCTTCTTCGGCGAGGTCTACTTTGGCCAGGGTGAATACATCCACGAACTCAAGGCGCTCAACGAGCAGACTCCCTGGCGCCGCCGCTGGCAGACGGGCCGAAACGGCAACACCTATCCCACGCACTCCCTCGGCCCGTTGATGCAGTGGATGGACGAACGGGTCGTCTCGGTCTGCTGCATGGGCAGCGGGCATCACTACGTCGATGCTCAAGGCCGGCCCTATGAAAATGAGGATACGACCCTCACCCTTTGCAAGCTCGAGCGGGGAGGGATGGTCCAGCTCCGCCTTGATATGCTCTCCAACCGGCCCCACGCCATGACCAACTACTCCCTCCAAGGGACCAGGGGGTGCTACGAGTCGGGCCGCCGCGCCGGCGAAGAGGGGAAGGTCTGGTTTGAGGGGCACTCCCCCGATCGGGAGTCGTGGAGCCCCCTTTCCCAATTTGAAGAGCACTTGCCGGCCGACTGGCTCAATCCTCCGCAAGCCGCCCGGGAGGCGGGCCACTGGGGCGCGGATTACTGGCTGCTGCGCGACTTCGCCGACGCTCTCTGCCAGCGAAAACCGTCGCCCATCGACGTGGTCCGCGCGCTGGAGTGGACGAGCGTGGGGCTTTGCTCTGAGATCTCCATCGCCCGGGGCGGCGCGCCGGTGGATGTGCCGGACTTCCGGGCCGCATGGCAGGCCAAACGATTTGGAGGGGTTGCAAAGCTCGTGAAAGCTGAGTGACCATCGCGCCGCCGCGAGGTTTATGGCACAAGGCAAGGGCTCAAGGCGACGGCGCAGGGAGATGGCCGAGGGCGATGGTTGAGGGCGATGGCGCAGCGCGCGACTTTGGCGACGGGCTGTGGAGCAGGGCCGGGCTTTGGCTGGCGAGCCCGGCCCTGCTTGTCGCGTTTTGCCCTGGCGGGTCTCGGTGAGCCCAGCCCCAGCGGGATCACGGCTTTAGTGAGCGCGCCCCGGAGAGCCTCGTCCCACCGGGACCGAGGTTTCGGCGGGAGCCGCCCGACGCGCCGAGTGCTGCACCGGCGGATGACGGTGAGCCTCGCCCGGCCGTAGAGCCTACACACCGCCCTCCTCCACGATAAACCCATAGTAGCGCGCCATCCAGTAAGGCAAGAGAAAGTGCGTGCCGTCCTCCTCGGAGAAACCGCCGTCGCCGCCGTCGAGGCGGTAGGGGTTAGCGTTCCACTTAAGCGTGGGCAGCTCGTCGTACGGGAGGACCCGCACGCTCTGGATCTCACCGAAGCGCCCGGCCAGGTAGTCAAGGTCGACATCGAGGCGGTGGCTGTTTTGGACGTGCCAGGTGATGAGATCCAGAGGGATCTCTCGCAAGGTCTCCACCGTCTCGGCGATGTCGCACGGCCGGCCGGACAGCGCGCCGTAGATCAGGTTCCACAAGGGATTTCGCTCGGGGCGTTCGATCTGCCACGCCCGCTCGAGGCTTTCCAGGTAGACGGCCCGGAGCTTGGGATCGGTCTCGT
Source organism: bacterium (assembly GCA_002919195.1). Taxonomy (GTDB): domain Bacteria; phylum Bacillota; class Limnochordia; order DTU080; family RSA5; genus RSA7. The sequence goes on along the minus strand of PKEU01000069.1, from coordinate 5,542 downwards.
ACTTGAGCAGGGGATAGTACGAGAGAAAGGCCAGCTCGTCGTCGGAGTGGTTGACGTGTCCCGGGGCGTCGATTTTTTGCCGCAAGAGGTTGTCGGTGTAGCGGTGCTCGTCGATCAGGTTGTGATACGCCTCGAGGTAGCGGCGCTTTTGCGTGATGTGGTACGCCGCCCTGAGGTGCGAGAGGATCTCCAATGAGTTAAGGCCTCGCTCCGCCCGGTCTTTGGGGTTTTGGTTGAGGCGGTCGGGCCCCCAAAAGCCCCACTGAGTGGGACGGCCGTCGGGACCGATGAGGTAATAGCCGTGGTCGAGGATGTGGTCCATGATCCGGGAGACCACGGCCCGCACCTTGGGCTTTTCGGCCTCGCCGGCGACGAGGTCGTAAAAGATGGAGTAGCCGTACATGTGGCCGACGATCTCGTCGGAGCTGCAGTCGCCCTTCCACAGCCACTGGCCGTCGGCCGACGGGTACCAGGGCACCCGGGTGTCCTCGGGCGCCTCGTCCCGGGGGATCACCGCCTTGGTGGGAAATCCGGGGATGGTGGTCACCTCTTCGAGCCACGCCACGGCTTCAAAGGCCTTCACGGCCCGCTCCCGGGCAGCCGGATCGCCTGTCGCGGCGTACTGGTACGACTGCGCGGCGAGGTACATCGACGTCCACAGCCCGTCGTTGTCGGAGGGACGGGTGCGGTTGGTCGTTAGGTCGCCCGGCCGCTCAAGGCGCGACGTGGTGACGTACCCTTTGAGACGCACGTGCCGGGCCCGGATGCGGGCTTCAAAGCGCTGGGCCTTTTCGTGCAGAGTCGAGGGGAGCTCCGCCAGATGGGCGAGCCCGCCACGGGTCGCGACCCAAACTGTCCCTTCCGGCGACTCGGCCAGCGCGCGGGCAGGTGCGCCACGGCGACCGGGTCGCCGGTGAAGTCCTGGGCGGAGAGGATGAGCAGGTCGGCGGCGCCGCGCTCCGGGTCGTTGACGAACGCGAGCACGTAGCCGTCGTCCTCGGCGTCCGCGCCCTCGGCGGGCACGAACACCGGCTCGCCCGCGTAGGCGTCCCGGTGCAGGGTGCGGGCCTGCACGGCGCCGGTGCGCAGGTCGTGCTTGAGCAGCGCGTTGCCGAACGCCTCGTCGTCGAGGTCGCCGAGGTCGACGTGGCCCGCGGCGAACCGCTCGGTGAGCTCGCCGGTGACCACGGCGTAGCCGTACCGGTACGGCCGGCCGACCCGGCGCTCGTCGACGCGGGGGAACTCCTGCGGCCGGTCGTCGAGCCGGGTCACCGTCACCGTGCCCGCCGCCGGGTCGATCGTCCACCGGTCGAGCGCGGGCAGGCCCCCGGCGAGCCGGCCGCCGTCGAACAGGCGGGGGTAGACGACGAGGTCGATCACCACCCGGTCGCCGTCGTCGTAGGCGTTGAGCGTGTGGAACACCCAGCACGGCTCGATCTCGAACCAGCGCACGTCCGCCGCGCCGCCGTCGCGCGGCAGCAGCCCGACGCGGGCGGGCCGCCCGTCGGTCCAGGAGTACGGGATGTCGGCCCCCTGCCGGGCGAGCTCCATGTCGAACGTGACCGGCAGGTCGTAGACGACCACGTACCGCTCGGTGAGCGCGCAGTCGTGCACCATCGGCTGGTCGGGGATCGGGATGTCGACGGTGCGGGTGACGAGCCCGTCCCGGCCGATTCGCACGTACTGGACGTGCGCCCGGCCCCAGTAGTAGGCGATCGCGTGCAGCTCCCCGGTGGCCGGGTCGAGCTTGGGGTGGGCGACGTACCCGCCGGGCAGCGTGCCGCCGAAGTCGCACACGCCGAGCGTGTCGAGCTCGTACCCCAGCTCGTACGGCCGCGGCCCGGACTCGACGAGCGCGAGCGTGCGCCCGGCGTGGCCGATCACGTGGGTGTTGGCGGCGAAGTCCATGCCGGCGTGCACCGGGCCGCCGGGCCACGGCTCGCCCAGCCGCTCGGCCACCCGTGCCGAGCGCACCCACCGGTTGCGGTACCACTCGGCCCGGCCGTCGCGCAGCCGTACCCCGTGCACCATGCCGTCGCCGGCGAACAGGTGCAGCCGGGGGTCGTCGAGGTTCATCGGGTTCGGCCCGTTGCGCAGGTAGCGGCCGTTGAGCTCGGCCGGGATGCGGCCGGTCACCGGCAGGTCGAAGGCGGTGATCTCCTCGGTGACCGGGGTGAAGCCGCCGCGGAAGGCGGGGTGCTCGCCGACGCGGGACTCGGTGAGGGACATGTGGGGCACCTCCTGACGGTGGCGGTTCCGGCGGCGCAGGGCCCGCCGCCGGGCGTGCGCCCGCGGACCGCTCAGCGGCCGGTCCGCAGGCCGTCGAGCAGGGTCGCCAGCAGCAGGCGGAACCGGTCGGCCGCCTGCGCGGGGTCCACCATCCGGGCCAGCTCCAGGCTCACCGCGCCGTGCAGCGCCATCCACAGCGCGTCGGCGACCGCGGCCGGATCCCCGTCGCGGAGGACCCCGGCCCGCATGCAGGCGGCCACGGCCCGCACCGCGTAGGCGAGCGTGGACTTGCTGTAGCTCACCGCCTCGGGGCTTGGCTCGAAGCCGGGGACCGCGTCCTGGAACATGACCCGGTAGTACTCCGGCTCGGCGAGCGCGTACTCCCGGTACGCCCAGCCGAGCGCCTCCAGATATGCGGCCGGTTCCAGGTCCTCGGGCACCCGGGCGAGGTGCCGCCCCAGCCGGGCGAACCCCTCCAGCCAGAGCGCCTCGACGAGCCCGTCCTTGCCGCCGAACATCGTGTAGATGACCTTGGTCGAGCACCCCACCTCGGCGGCGATCCGCCGTACCGTGAGCGAGCCCGCCCCCTCGGCCACGAGCAGCCGCGTGGCGGTGTCGAGGATCGCGGTCCGCACCGCCCCCTGCCCGGCCTGCCGGGCCCGCTCGTACGCGCTCACCACCATGGTCGGGTAACACCGTTTCTTCTCGGTAACGCTGTTACCACGTTTGTACGGCAAAGCCGGCCGCCCGTCAAGGCCGCTATTACGCGGCCCGGCGGGCGACCGGCTCGCGACGATCGGAATCGCGGCCGCGCCGGCCCGGCCCGGCTCAGCCGGGCACGTCCCAGCCCTGGGCGCGCAGCGCCGCGGCGAGCACCCCGGCGGCCTCGGGCTGGACGGAGAGCTCGGCCATACCCACCGGCAGGCCGGGGGCGTGCTCCAGGCGCACGTCCTCGATGTTGACGCCGACCTCCTCGGCGACCTGGAAGAGCCGGGCGAGCTCGCCGGGGCGGTCGCCGATGACGACCTGCACGACCGCGTAGGCGCGGGCGGGGCCGCCGTGCTTGCCGGGGATGCGGCCGCGGCCGGTCACGCCACGCCGCAGCAGGTCGGTGACCTCGGCCATCGCCGACTCCCCCGCGCTCGCGGTACGGCGCAGCGCCGCCGCGGCGGTGGCCAGGTCGGCGGCGATCGCCTCCAGCACCTCGGCGACCGGCAGCGCGTTGCCGGAGAGGATGCCGGTCCACAGGTCCGGGTCCCCGGCCGCGATGCGGGTGACGTCCCGCACCCCCTGCCCGGCGAGGCTGAGCGCGGTCTCCGAGGCGTCCGCCAGCCGGGCGGCGACGGCCGCCGCGGCCACGTGCGGGGCGTGCGAGACGATCGCGACCGCCTCGTCGTGCTCGGCCGCGCCGACCCGCACCGGCTCGGCCCCGCACAGCTTGATCAGCGACAGCACGGCCTCCACCGCGTCGGGCGAGGTCTGCTCGGTGGGGCAGTACGCCCACGGGCGGCCGAGGAACAGGTCGGCGCGGGCGGCGGCCGGGCCGGAGCGCTCGCTGCCCGCGAGCGGGTGGCCGGCGAGGAAGCTCGACAGGTCGCAGCCGGCCGCCGCGGCGCGCTCCAGCGGCAGCGCCTTCACGCTCGCCACGTCGGTGTAGCAGCGGGCCGCGCCCTCCCGCTGCAGCCGCAGCAGCTCGTCGGCGACGTACGGCGGGGGCACCGCGATCACCGCGAGGTCGACGGGCGCGACGCCGTCCCGCCCGCCCGGCGGCGGCCACTCCCGGCCGGCGCCCAGCTCCCGGGCGAGCCGTACCGCGCGGGCGTCGCGGTCGGCGAGGTACACGTCCAGGCCGTGCTCGCGCAGCGCGAGCGCGACCGAGGTGCCGATCAGCCCGGTCCCGACGACGAGAACGCTCGAGATGCTCACCGGCGCCCCGTTCCGCAGGTGGTCGCGCAGGGCCGCCATGACATGCTCACGTCCGCATCCACCGGTGGCTCACCGCTCACTGGGCGATGTCCAGCCGCAGCGCGACCGCGCCCCGCAGGTAGACGTGCTGGATCTGCTGCCGCGGCTTGTCGGTCTCCACGTGCGCCATGAGCCGTACCACGCGCGGCAGCGCGCCCGGCACGTCGATCTCGGTGGCGCAGATCAGCGGCACGTCGTGGAAGCCGAGCTTGCGCGCGGCGAGCGCCGGGAACTCCGCATTGAGGTCCGGGGTGGCCGTGAAGATGACGCTGATCACGTCGTCGGTGGTCAGCTCGTTACGCGCCATCACCTCGGTCACCAGCTCGGTGACCCCGGCCAGGATCGCCTCGCGCTCGTTGGCCTCGACCTGGATGGCTCCGCGGATCGCCCGCACCCCCATGATGTTCCCTTCGTCATGCCCTCGCGGGGCGGCCGGCCCGGCCGCCCCGGGAAAACGCGGACTACATTCCGACGGCGGCGTACAGTTCCCCTATTTCGGTCACCGTCAGGGAACGGATCGTACCCGGCTTGAGCCGCCCCAGCTTCACCGGGCCGAACTCGATGCGGGCGAGGTCGATGACCCGGTGGCCGACCTCCTCCATCATCCGCCGCACGATGTGCTTGCGGCCCTCGTGCAGCACGATCTCCACGAGCGCGAGGTCGCCGTGCACCTGGATCACCCGGAAGTCGTCGACCTTCGCGATGCCGTCCTCGAGCTCGACGCCCTCCTTGAGCCGCCGGGCGACCTTGCGCGGCACCGGGCCGGGCACCTTCGCCCAGTACTTCTTGCGCACCCCGTAGCGGGGGTGGGTGAGCCGGTGCGCGAGCTCCCCGTCGTTGGTGAGCAGGATCAGCCCCTCGGTCTCGGTGTCGAGGCGGCCCACGTGGAACAGCCGGTACGGCAGGTCGGCGACGTAGTCGGCGATCGTCGGCCGGCCCTGCGGGTCGGACATCGTGCTGATCACGCCGATCGGCTTGTTGAACGCGTAGTACTTCAGCTCGGTGTTGGTCGGGATGCGCTTGCCGTCGACGTGGATCACCTGCCGGGCGGGATCCACCCGGGCGCCGAACCGGCGCACCACCTGGCCGTCGACGGTGACCCGGCCCTCGCCGATCAGCTGCTCGCAGGCGCGGCGGCTCGCCACCCCGGCCTGGGCGAGCACCTTCTGCAGCCGCACGCCGCCGGGCACCTCGGTGGTGTCCCGCTCCTGGGTGCGGGTCTCGGGGAAGTCATCGTCGTCGTCCGGCAGGTCGAGCTCGACCTCGACGTCGCGGTCCCGCTCGCGGCCGGTGGACCGGCCGTACCGGGCGCGCAGGGTCGCCGGGCGGGCCGGGCCCGGCGCGCCGC
>PKEU01000036.1 GCA_002919195.1 bacterium | reverse complement strand
ATCTCGTCCCGGGTGCGAGAGGCGCTCGAGCCCATGCTCACACCTGCGCAGGCGCAAATGTTTGAGTACCTGGCCCTAGCCGCGGAGCACAGCAGCGCCATCGACCCGCCGGAGCCGCCGGGGCATGCCGAGGTGCTCGCGATCCTGGAGGACGTCCAGAGCATGGTCCTCCACGGGGAGCTCACGCCGGAGGCGGCCGCCAGGCAGTTCCGCATGGACGCGACCCGGGCGCTTCGCCGGTAAGAGATGGGCAAGCGTCTCGGTGTGAACGCCTGAAGTTGCACCAAAACCCGAAACAAGCATGCAGGCTGCGGCGCCTGCATGCTTGTTTCGGACCACTCAAATCGTTTCGATTCCTAAGTTGCACAGGGCGTTGGGAGGCGAAATCGTGGCTGCCGCAAGTAAGGCGCTGTCCAAATCCCCGGCGGCGCGCATGCCCCGCACCCGCGGTAAAATCGGCAATTACGACAACGTGGTCGGGTACATCTGCATCGCGCCGTGGCTCATCGGCTTTTTAGGGGTCACCTTGGTGCCGATGCTGCTCTCTTTGTACCTCTCGTTTACGCGCTACGATATCCTCTCACCACCGCAGTGGGTGGGTTTTTTCAATTATGAGGACATGTTTTTGTACGACCGCCTCTTCCGGCAATCGCTCAAGGTGACGTTTAAATACGCCTTTACTTCGGTCCCCTTGAGATTGCTCTTTGCCCTCTTCCTCGCCGTTTTGCTCTCGCAAAAGCGCAGGGGCGTCGGCTTTTACAGGGCGCTCTTTTACGTCCCGTCGGTCTTTGGCGCCAGCATCGCCGTGGCTGTCATGTGGCGGCAGCTCTTCGGCGTCAATGGGGCGCTCAACTCCATTCTCCTGAGCCTGGGCGTCATCGACGAGCCCTACGGCTGGCTCACGAGTCCCAACACCGCCCTTTGGACGCTGGTCGCCCTGGCCGTGTGGCAGTTTGGCTCGCCCATGCTCATCTTTCTCGCCGGCCTCAAGCAGATCCCACAAAGCCTTTACGAAGCGGCGATGATCGACGGCGCGTCCAACGTCCAGCGCTTCTTTCGCATCACGCTGCCGCTGCTTACGCCCATCATCTTTTTCAACTTTGTGGTGCAGATGATCAATGGCTTCATGATGTTTACTCAAGCCTTCGTCATCACGGGCGGGGGGCCGCACAATCACACCCTGCTCTATATCCTCTACGTCTTCCGCAACGGGTTTACGTACTACCAGATGGGCTATGCCAGCGCCCTGGCGTGGGTGTTGTTGGTGATCGTTGGCATCCTCACCGCCATCATCTTTAAGACGTCATCGTACTGGGTCTTTTACGAGACGAAGGAGGATGCGTGATGTCCGTCGCCATGTCTGCCAAGGGCCGGCGCGATCTGGTCCGGACGGCGTTGTATCACGGGTTCATCATCACGCTCGGGCTCGTCACCTTTTATCCGGTCCTATGGCTGGTCGCCAGCTCGTTTAAGGGCCATGCGGAGATCTTTCAAAACGCCCATTCGCTGATCCCGTCCCGCCTCCACTGGGAAAACTACGTCCAAGGTTGGCAGGGCTTTGGCCGCTACACCTTCGCGACGTTCTTCAGAAATTCCTTTATCATCGCGACGGTCTCGACGGTGGCGCAGGTGGCTTCCTCGGCCCTCGTGGCCTACGGCTTTGCCCGCGTCAACTTTTTCGCTAAGAAGTTCCTCTTCACGTGCATGATCTTGACCATGCTCATCCCGGGGCAAGTCTTGATGATACCCCAGTACGTGCTCTTTAATTACCTGGGGTGGGTCAACACGTGGAAGCCTTTGCTCGTCCCTGCGTTCTTCGGTACGCCTTTCTTCATCTTTTTGATCATGCAGTTTATCCGCGGCATCCCCATCGAGCTGGATGAGTCGGCCAAGATCGACGGCTGCGGCAAGTTTGGCGTCTTTTTCCACATCATCCTACCCAACATTCAGCCGGCGCTCATCACCGCGTCGATCTTCGCGTTTTACTGGACTTGGGACGACTTTCTCGGCCCCTTGATCTACCTTCAGTCGACGCACCTCTACCCCGTAAGCCTAGCTCTCCGCCTCTTTTCGGATCCGGCCGCCGTCACCAACTGGGGGGCGATGTTTGCCATGTCCGTGGCCTCGTTGATCCCGGTGTTTATCCTCTTTATGGCCTTTCAGAAGTACCTGGTCGAGGGGATCAGCACGACGGGACTCAAGGGATGACGCTGGCCGCCTGAGCAGCTCATATGGGATGACGTAACACAGCAATTTCAACGGCATCCGGATCACTCCGGATGCCGTCGTGTTGTGTCTCGTGGCTCTCAACTCAAAGACACGTCGCCAGTGAGGCCTGTGCTTAAAGCGCCTCGTCGCTGAGAATGGTGGACGACGATGGAGGCGCTTTTCTCCACGTCACGCTTCTTTCAAGTCAACAACCTCGCCGCCGCTGGCTTCGACCAGCGCCCCGGGCGCAATGGAGAAAACGCTGTGGGGATGGCCCGCTGCGGCAGGGCGACAAAAGGCTCGTCGCCCGCGACAAAGACCAAGCTCTTAACGATCTGCCCGATCTTGCAGCCGATTGCGTCGGCCGCTTCCTGATACACCTATCGATCCACCACAAACAACACATTAACACTTGGGGCGAAAGCTCCTGCCGCGAAGCCTCGTCGAAGCGCGACGTGTCGAAAACAGGGCCCCTCGCAGCACCGTTCAGCGAAAAACGGCGGGCCGTCCGGCCCGCCGCATGCTTCCCGTGGGTTATGGTCGTCCGCCCGCCGCAAGGCCCTTTGCCGGTCACTGGCCGCGTTCTCTCGCCGGCAGCTTAAACTGCCCCACGAGGCCGCTGAGCCTTTCCGCCACGCGGGTGAGCCCGGCCGCGGCGTCCCGCACCTGGGCGACGTTGGCGCTCACCTGATCCACCGAGGAGACCACTTCCTCCACCGACGCCGCGGTCTCCGTGGCGATGGACGAAACCGCGCTCATGGCGTCGGTCACCTGCACACTAGCGGCGGACATCTCCTCGGTCGCGGCCGTGTTTTCCTCGATGATGCTCGCCACCTCGGTCACGCTGCGGACGATCTCCTCGCTGTCTCGGGTGACACGTTCGGCTTCCGTCGCGATGCGGCGGGCGTTTTCGCTGCTTTTGGCCACGCTGGTCACGATGCGCTCCAGGGCCTCGCCCGCCTGCCCGGCCAGCTGCGAGCCGGCCTCCGCCTCTTTGGTCCCGCTTTCCACCGAAGCGACCGCTTCCCGCACCCCGGCCTGGATCGTCTCGATCAGCTCGCTGATCTGGCGCGCCGAGTGAGCCGAGCTTTCCGCGAGCTTGCGCACCTCATCGGCCACCACCGCAAAGCCGCGGCCGTGCTCACCCGCCCGGGCCGCTTCGATCGCGGCGTTGAGCGCGAGCAGGTTGGTCTGGTCGGCGATGTCACTGATCAAAGCGACGATCTCGCCGATGCGCTGCGAATGGCGGCCCAGCTCGTGCACTCGCTCCGCCACGTCCTGCACCCGGGCCTGCAGGCGCGCCATACCCTCCACGGCGGCCCGGACCGCCTCGCCGCCGGCCTCGGCGGACTCCAGGTCGCGGCCCGCGTCCTCGGCCACCTGCACGGCCACCGCGGCCACCCCGGCCAGCGCCTCCGACATCCGCTGGACGAGGCTGTTGATCTCCTGGACCTGCTGCGCCTGGTTTTGGGCGCCCGCGGCGATCTGGTCGATCGCCTTGCGCAGGTGCTCCGCGGACTCCATCGTCTCGTTGGAACTGGCCGCCTGCTGGTTGGCCCCTTCGGCCACCTGGTTGATGGCTGCCACGATCTGCGACGTGGCCCCGGCCGTCTCCTCGGTCATGCGGGCCAGCTGCTCCCCGCTTTGCGTCAGCTCGACGCTGGCCTGGCGGATCGCTTCCATCATGGAGCGCAAGTTGTCGACCATGCGGTTGAACGAGGCCGCCATGTCGCCGATCTCGTCCCGAGTGCGGACTTCCAGCCGCCCCAACGTCAAGTCTCCGCCCGCGAGCCTCTCGGCCGCCCGGGCGACCGCCTGCGCCGGTCCGGCCACGCTCCGGGTGACCAAAAAGGCCGAAACGCTTCCGATCACCAGTGCGACGAGGGTGAAGCCGACCATCAGCCTCCTCGCTTGCGCGCGAGCCTGCTCCGCCGTGTGCTGCAGCTCTTGTCTCCGCTGCGCCTGGTAAGCGATGAGCTCGGCGACGGCTTCGTTGAGCCTGTCGCGGGTCGAGTCGAGGCCGCCGACCAGGTCGACAAACTCCTCCGGATCGAGGGCGGCAAACTGGTCGAAAAGCGAGCGGGCTCCCCGCATGTACTGCGTTTGGAGCGTCCGCACCCGGTCGATGAGCGCGTGCGCGCCGTCCGACACCGAACGCCCTTGCAGCTCGTCGAGGGCCCGAGTCGCCGCCGCGTCCGCCTCATCAAACTCCTGGCGGTAGACCGGATTGCCGGTGGTGGTAAAGGCGGCCACCGAAAACGAGGCGGCCCATACTTGCCCGGCCACCTCTTGGGCCAAGCGGGAGTTTTCGGCGATGCGGAGCACTTCGCTTTCGTAGAGATGGACAACCTGGTTGAGGCCGCTCAAGCCCGAAAGGAGCACGACTCCCAGCATGATGAGGACCAACCCGTAACCCATGGCCATCTTGACGCCGACCGTGATACGCACTGACACTTCCCCCCGTACAACACGCTGCGTCATGGACTTCGGCTCGTTAAACGTCAAGCTTCTGCTTCTTTGGTGCGATTGAAAGCGCGTTGAACCGTGGCGTGCAACTCCAGGCGAGCGAACCTAGGCGACGATATCGCGGCGATCCGCATCGAGAAGGTCGTCCCATCAGCGACCCCGGGGAATTCCGGTGCCAATTTTCAGACGAAAGCGATCGCCGTCCCTTGATACATCCCCTAGAGTGTATCGGCTGCATCTTCTCCGGGCTTTAAGAGCGGCGATGGACATCCCCGCCCCGCCGATCACCAGGGCATGCGGGTGAGTGCGTCGAGCGCCGTATCCTAAGCGCTGCCTCCTCCGTGGCTTTCATACTCCCTTTGGGCGAGGAGAAAGGAACGGCAGGGAAACAGCTTCCTCCAAAATCCATCTAGGCCTACCGGCGCCTCATGCTAAGCGCCACGCAGGGCCGGGAGCAGCCGCCGCACGATCCATATAATGATGAGAGCAACTGCCAGCAAGGCCGCGCCGGCAAACCACACCCAGCGGGGCCACCCTGGCACCTCATGAAACGCCCTCGCCTTTTGGATCCAACTGGGAAAGCGGGGCACATCGCGCCAGGTAAAGACTTCTCGCTGGCCGAGGCCGACCCAGAGTTTCCCTTGTTGACCCTGGGCGTCATAGACGGCGCCGTAGTACGTGCCCCGCGAAGGCAGCGTGACACGAGCCTCGCCCAAGATCAGCGACTCCGTTCCGGTCACCGGCTCGTAAAACCTCTCCGGACTGCCTTGCCGTGAGAGCACCACCGCCCCGGAGCCAGTCCCCTGCGGCGGGGCGATCGCGATCTCTTGGACGTCGCCTGCCAACCCTGGCCCGAAGAGCACAATGACAGGGTCAGCCCCTTCACGGGAAAGCCCAGCGGGCACCCCCACTTGCAGCTGGAGCTCCTGGGGCTGATCGTTTTCGATGGCAAACCATTGGACCGGAGCTTGGGCAGTCAATTCGTAGTAGATCACGCGCGAGACGGAGGGATCGGGAAACCGGACGGCCGACTGCGGCCCGGCGGCGGCGGACCCTGCGAAATACGGCCTGTTGGCGTGCGCCACGGAGGTAATCCCGATGAGCGCGAGAAGTGTGATGAGCAGCACGCGTCCCCATCCGGCCCAGAGCGACAAGCTTTCCACCCATGCGCAGGAACAAGGTTGCGGTCCCAAGGCACTACCTCCCATGGTAGTTTGCCCCGGGACCGCCCCGGTACGCCGCGGGCGTCGCTCCGGCCGGTTTTCAACCCACAAGATGGCCGGGCTATTGCCTGTGGCGCCCAGCGTCTGAGGCGCCACCGACCTTGGGCGAAAGGATGAAATCGCCAATGACACCTCCGCATGAGCTTGCCTGGCGCGCTTTGACGACGGCTGTTGGATTATACGGCCGCAATTTCGGCACCTTCACCGCGCTATGCCTCGTCCCAGCCGCGGCCCGGTTCGCGGCCTTCGCCGGCGTCTCATGGAGGTCCGGCGCGATCTTTGGAATCGTTGAGCTCGTTGTCGCTGGGTTTCGCATCGCCTTGCTCTTTGCCGCGCTGCGCTCTGTGTGGCCTCAGGGTTTGGACGGCCTTAAACAATCGCTTTCCCAAGGCAGCCTCTTTTCCCGGTTCTCGTGGCAAGAGGTTGTTTGGCAAGGGCTCCTCATTGCTCTGGTGGACCTCGCGCTCAACCTCGGCGCGGGATGGCTCGGGAGGATCAGCGCCCAGGACCCCGCGCTCCAGACGGCCAACGAATTTGTGATCAAAAACCTCTTCATCATTCCCTTTACGACGCTGTACCTTTTGGTCGCGGTCAAGGTAACCCTGCGGTTATAGCGAGCCGTCCAAGAGCTTTTTGGCGGCGCAACCTCGCCCCGTCCATACCCCACTCTGCACCCGGATTGAGCGAAAGTCACGCAAATTTCCCGCTCATACGAAAGGACTCGAACGAATTTTCGCCGAACATTTGTGCGGTGTATTGACTTACGCTCAATTTGCAATCCGGCTGAAAGGAAGGCAGCTTGTGATCACCATCGACATCACCACGGCCCGCCGCTTCATCTTGGGAAAACAAGGACTCTGGCCCGGGCGGCGTTGGCGCGGCATGCCGGGCACGGACGAGGCGATGCGTGCCATGGAATACCTGCAGCTGGACCCGCTGCGGATCATCGCCCGCAGCCAGGACCTCGCGCTTCACAGCCGCGTCCTCGATTACACACCGGGCATGTGGGAGCAAGCAACCTACGAAAAGCGCCGGTTTTTCGACTGGGGCGGCTGGCTGGCCGTCCGCCCGATGGACGAGCTCCCCTACTGGCGAAGGGTGATGCTCCTCGAGCGCGACCACAACCCCCACATGCAGCGCCTGGCCCGGGAGCACGGCGATGCGATCGCTGAGATACGGCACGTGCTGCAAGAGCGAGGCACCGTGAGCAACCGCGACTTTGACATCGCCACACGAAAGCGGACCCAAAGTTACCGCGGTCGCAAGGACAGTGCCCTCGCGCTGTATTACCTGTGGCACACCGGCGAGGCGATGATCCACCACCGGGAAAACTTTGAGCGCGTCTACGCCCCCACTGAAGCCGTGGCGCCGGCGCGCCTGATCCGGGAGGCGGACGAACGTGAGACTGCCCGCTTTCTCATCAAGAAGGAAATCGCCTTTTCAGGCTTGGGGCGCATTCGCCGCACCTCCGATGCCGCCCTGCGAGGCATCCCGTTCGAAGAGGCTCCTGAGATCACCGCCGAGCTGCTGTCCGCCGCAGAAGTGGTGGAGGTGCGGGTCGAAGGCTGGAAGGCCGTGCATCTTGCGCTTAAGGAAGACGTGGACATCCTCGACGACCTCGCCGCAGGGCGCGTCCCTCCGGCTTGGCGGCCGCTCGAGACGACGACGGAGGAGGAAGCCGTCTTTCTCGCGCCCCTCGATCCCACCAGCGCCCGGGGACGGGCCAAGACGCTCTTTGACTTCGATTACGTCTGGGAGGTGTACAAACCGGCGCACCAGCGCAAGTTCGGCTACTACGTGCTTCCCATCCTCTGGCGCGACCAGCTCGTGGGCCGCTTCGACAGCAAGCTGGACCGGGAAAGCAAGACGCTGGCCATCACCGGGCTGTGGCTCGAAAAGGAGTCCCTCGCGAAAGACGAAGCCTTTGCCGAGAGCCTGGCCATGGGGTTCAAGCGCTTCCTGAGGTTTCTCGGCGCCGCGAAGATCGACGCCAGGGCCGTGCGCGAGCCGATGCTCCGGCGCCGCATCACCGCAGTGAAACCGGGCTGACGAGCCTTAAACCGTCGCGCCACCCATGCCGCTCAGGGCATGGGCCGGAGCCCCTCGTATTTCACCCGCCAGCGGCCGTTTTTCGGAAAACCGGGAGCCTCAGCACGGCCGCGCGCGCCATCTTGCCCGTCCCATCCCGCGGCCATCATCGCGACGGCCATCAAGAGGCCGCCGTTTCCAGGCAGGTACAAGGGAAGATCCTTCCTGTCGCCTTGGCGATTGTGCCCGTTGGGAAGGTAGATGTTTTTCGGCGAATTGCAAAGGAGCACGTCAACGGCCACCTCCGGCTCGCCGGCGCGAGCGGCCGTCATCGCCATCATGGGAAAGTCCCAGCCCCACATCCGCTCGTGTTGCCACTCTTTTCGCACCCGTTCCAGCGTGCGCCGCATGAGGTCGCGGTCGGCCCGCCATCCTGGCAGGATCCCGAAGGCGCCCAGCATGGACGGGTGGTCGTAGTGATACCGGGCAAAGGTCTCCGGGCACCGCTCGTGCGCGAGATAGACGCCGTCGCCGATCGGAAGCGCCGCCATCTTCGCCGCGACCTCCGCCCACTTGGGCTCGGGATCGAGGCCTAGCCGCCTTCTCCACTCGTTGGCTACTTTCAACCCAAACACCCAGTATTCCAGCTCAAAGGTGGGATTGAGCGTCTCCTCGGGCCTGTGGTTTTCCTGCGCCGGGATGACCGGCGGTCCTAAGACGTACCGGTCGCGCTCCTTGTCGTACACGGCAAACGATGCCATAAACTCAGCCGTGGCCCAGACGATCTCTTGATAGCGCTCCAGCGTTACCGCGCTGGGAGCGGCCCGGTAGAGGAGTTCGGCGTAGTAAATAGGATGGGGCTGCTGCCAGATGAGGAGGGGGCCGATGGGCGATGGGCTCTCCCGGCCGTCGTAGGCGACCATTTTGGGCCAGCGGGCGCCTTGATACCCCTGGCGCCTTGCCGTCTCCCGGGCTTTTTCGAGAATCGAACGATACCACCACATACTCCGCTCAAGGAGCTCTTCCCGCCCCCACAGCGCAAATTGCGCCGCATGCCACCAGTGCATCTCCAGGTGAAACTTGCCGTACCAGCTGTTGCACGTGAGCCCCGTCTCCGCCGGCGGCAAAAACCCTGCGCACTGGATCGCCGTAAGGTATTGCGACAAGACGATCCGCCGCTCGAGCTCCCCGGCCCTAGGGTCCGTGCTGTCGCTAAGATCCACTGCCCCGCCCAGGCTCCAAAAGCGTTCCCAGTGCCGCTCCGAGGCCTCGAGCGTCTCAGCAAAGGTGGGAAGCGGCTCCCGGTGCGGCACGGGCGAAAAACCGGCGACGCACTCGATCGCCTCAACGCCGCAGGCCGCTTTGATCTCGAAGGCGTGTTTTCCAACCCGGCGGACAAAGGTGCCGGGGCCGCCCACGATCCGCACGAAGTAGCGCGTCTCATCCATGACGCGGGCAAGGTCGAGGGCAAAAGCGCAGGTCTTGTCCGAGACGCTCCCGGCCCAACCGCCGGCGCTGCCGGGTAAACCTGCCGCATCGCCGCCGGGCCTTCCCGCCGAGCCGCGCGAGCCGCCGTCCACGCGGCCGGCCGAGCCGCCGGTCCAACTGCCGCCCAGGCCTCCCGGCTCGCGCTGCACGACTCCCCAGTCGCCGCCGTTACTGAAGGCGGCGACGACCGTCGCGTGCCGGTGATCGCTTTCCCAGTCGGCGGCGGGCATTTCGGGCGAGCCGTAGGGAAAGGCGATGCGGATGGTCAGCCTCCCCTCGCCAACAAGACGCGATTCGACGCGAAGCGCGAGCACATCCCGCTGAGGGTGACAGCAGACCGTCGTCGCCACCGGCGTCCCCAGCGCGTCAAACCTGCTCGTGAGCACGCCCCGCCAAAGCTCGAGGCGCTGGTCGATGGCGCGAAGGTCGCCGATCGAGCCCGGCGCGCCGTCGGGCCGCAGGATCACGAGCCCGATCTGTCCCAGGTGAAACTTGTGGGGGTTCATCCGCAGCCAGTGATAGATCGCCTCCTGGCCGCGGCTTCCCGTGGGATAGCCCACCAGCCGCCCGTAGGTGTCATAGAGGTCAAACGTGAGGTCGGAAAGGTCGTACCTTCCCCGCTCCCCGGGCGCCGGCGTCTCGTGCCAGCCCCACTCCGCCATCGTGCACAAGGGGATACCGCCCCGGTACGCGCCGGGAAAGCTTTGCAGCCCGGTGACATCCGCCGTGAAGGCAAACGAGCCGTTGCCCACGGAAAGGGGCGCGTAAGGGTCGACGGCCCGGATCACCGGATCGTGCCGGCTCACCAGCCGCCTTCGGTCGATGGCCATCAACGCTCCACCTCGCCGTCTTCCCTGTTCGCGTTATCCTTTAAACCCGGTG
This sequence comes from bacterium, assembly GCA_002919195.1. Classification (GTDB taxonomy): domain Bacteria; phylum Bacillota; class Limnochordia; order DTU080; family RSA5; genus RSA7. Next base: position 13,920 of record PKEU01000036.1, on the reverse strand, counting down.
GTGCTGATTCCCTGGATGAGCTGCCGGTTGAAGAAGAGGAAGATCAAAAAGACCGGCACCAGCGACAAGGTCGACATAGCAAACATCGGACCGTAGTCCGTCGTCGACGTCGAGTCGGCAAAGAGTTTGATGGCCAGCGACACCGGGTAGAGCGCCGGGCGGCTGAGGTAGATCAAGGGCCCGAAAAAGTCGTCCCACGTCCAGTAGAAACTGATTACCACCGTCGTCACCAGGGCCGGCTTGATGAGCGGCAGGATGATCCGGGTAAAGACGCTATAGCGGGAGCAGCCGTCGATGATGGCCGCCTCGTCCAGCTCCTTGGGCAGGCCCCGGATAAATTGCATCATCATAAAGACGAAAAAGGCCTGCGAAAACCAGGCGGGGAGGATCAAAGGCACGTAGGTGTTGATGAGGCCCAGGTTGCGGAAGATGATGTACTGCGGGATCATCACCACTTGCGCCGGCAGCATCAGGGTCGACATCATGCAGACAAACCAAAAGCGCCGCCCGGGAAAGCGGATCCGGGCGAAGGCGTAGGCCACCAAGGACGAAGAGAGCGTCACGCCCAAGGTGGTCAGGGTCGTGATGACAAGAGAGTTCCTGAAAAACCGGGCGAAGGTCAGCCTGCCAAAGCCCGCCCAGCCGCGGGCGAAGTTGTCCAGCATCAACTGGTTGGGGATCAGCTTGAGCGACTCGTTGAGGATCTCGTAGTTGGTCTTAAACGAGCCGCTGATCATCCACAGCACCGGGTAGACCATCAAAAAGCCCAGCGAGATGACAAAGGCATGATAAAGTACCTTAATGGCGAGGCGTTTGGGGGAAACGCGCCTTGTGACCACTGCGGCGCTGGCCATGGTCAGCTCCCCTCCTTAGACTCGTAAAAGACCCAGCGGTCGGAAGACTTAAAGATCAACGCAGTCGTGAGCCCGATCATCAGCAGCAAGATCCAGGCCATGGCGCTGGCGTAGCCCATCTGGAAGTAGTTGAAGGCGTTGTGGTATAGATACAGAGCGTAAAAGAGCGTGCTGTCCATAGGACCGCCATTGGTGATGATGAAAGCCTGGGTGAAGTTTTGAAAGCCGGCGATCGTCTGCATGATGAGGTTAAACAGGATGACGGGCGAAAGGCACGGGAGCGTGATGTAAAAAAACTGCTGCACGAGGGTGGCCCCGTCGATCTGGGCCGCTTCGTAGTAGCTGTCCGGGATCTGTTTGAGGCCCGCCGCAAAGATCACCATGGAGGAACCAAACTGCCATACCGTAAGAAGCACCAGGACGTAAATGGCATAGTTGGGATCCCCGAGCCAAGCGATGGGCTCAAGGCCGAAAGCGGTCAACACCCGGTTGACCACCCCCCGCACTGCAAAGAGCTCCTTCCACACCAAAGAGACGGCGACGCTTCCCCCGATGAGTGACGGGAGGTAGTAGATCGCACGGTAAAAGCTGGTGCCCCGGGCCGGACGAGTGAGCAAATAGGCGATCATGAGCGCAAAGCCTACTTTTAGGGGGACGGAGACCAGCACGTAGTAGAGCGTCACCGTGATCGACCGGATGACGCGAGGATCCCGGGTAAACATACGGATGTAATTTTCCAAGCCCACCCACACGGGCGGAGCGTAAATCCTGTACTCGGTGAAGGAGATGTAAAACGAATAGATCATCGGCAAGATCGTAAACGCGAGGAACCCGATGATAAACGGCGCGGCAAAGACGTAGCCGCTGACCGTGTCCGAATATAAGAGATCTTTCAAGAAGCGCTTTTTGCGCGCCATTCTTTGCGGCGCAGGCATCACCGAGCCACTAGAGCCTCCCGCCGCGCCGCCTGAGCGGGCCTTGGCAGAAGTTGCTGGAGAGACTTTCGCGGGGTTACCCACGGTCATGGCCCTTTCACCCCCGTCCCATGCTTCACGCGGGCGGCGCCTGGCGGCGCCCGCCGCTTCGCGGGACGAGCGCTGCCAGGCAATCCAACGTCCCCTACCTCGCCTTGCTGTTCCCGTCGCGCGCCGCCCTACTGCCGGGCGTAACGGGCGAGGATGTCCTCCGCCTCCTGCCGAAAGCGACGGGCCGCCTCCTCGGGCGTGGTGCGGTTAAAGACCACCTCTTCCGCCAAGCGGATGTAAACATCGCGGATCTGGGTCTGCACCGGCGAGTCGAGGACGATCTGCGTGGCCGCCTCCTGGCCCAGCCGGTCCAAGTAGCGATAAATCTCCCGCTCGGCCTCCGAAAGAAGGGGCGCCAGGGCATCCCGCACGTGCCGCATGATCGGCACGCCCCGCTCGCCCTGCAGGATCAGGTTGGCGTTGACGTCGTTGATAAAGAAGTCGATAAACCGGGCCGCTGCCTCTTTGTTTCTCGATGCCTTGGCAATGGAAAACATCTGGGACGACATGATGCTCAGCGCGAGGGGCCCGTCTTTCTTGATCCGCGGCAGCGACACCAGCTTGAGCGGCCGGCCCGCCGCCTCGCTCAGGGCGACAAACTGGTTGCTAAAGACGTAGGCCATGGCCGCCTCGCCCCGTACCAAGGGGTTGCCCTCGACGTCGCGGATCTCCGCCATCTGGGCCGGCGTCGGGTAAGCGCCGGCGTCCGTCAGCCGCTTGACCATGCTCAAGTAGTCGGCGACGTACCGGTCGTCGCGATAGTTGAGGGCAAGGCGGTAAGGCTCGAGAAAGAGGCTTTCACCGGTGTCGTACTGGGCGACCACCGTGGTGAGGATCCAAAACTCGTCGTTTCGCGTCAGGGCGACGCCCAGGATGCCCAGCTTTTCATGGATTGCTAAGGCCGCCTCTTCAAACTCCTCCCAGGTCCAGTTAAAGGTGGGCTCGGGCACGCCTGCCTTGGCAAAAAGCTCGGGATCGTACGCCACGGCGGGGGCGTTGGTGCCCGACGAGAGGCCCACGATGTTGCCGTCGAGCGTCGTGATCGCGAGAAAGCTGGGATCCGTGTTGGAGACATCGATGATCCCATTCTCGATGTACGGGTTGAGAAACTCGATGTGGTCAATGTAGGTGGGGAAGTTTCCACCCAGCTGCATCAGGTCCGGAGGATCGTTGGCGGCGATGAGGATGTTGAGCTTGGAGATGTAGTCGTCAAAGCCGTAAAACTCCGGTTCAAACTCGATGCCCGTCTTCTCGGTAAACATGTCGAGCACCCTCAGCGTCCGGTCGTGGCGGGTCTGCGAACCCCACCACATGATGCGGAGGGGCTCACCTTGCGCCAGCGCGGCCAAGGGCAGCGCCGAAAGCAACAGGACGAGCGCCAACGCGGCGCAAAGGAAACGTCTCAACAGCGGCAACCCCCTTTTAAACTGTTAATATGTTGTTAACGCCAACCTACCGCGCCACGCTCCCGTCCACAATAGGAGAATTCCGACTCGAGACCTCAAGAAACCGACTTGTTGCACTTCGCCAACTCTTTTCGTGGTGAATGAAATCTCGAATTCACAGCGAAATAAAAACAACACCCCTTCGCATCCGTCCGGGGAGCGTTCCAATCGCCGGGAACACCAAAGCCCAGCCAAACCAGAGGATGGCCAGGAGGCTGCAACGTGGAGGAGCGTGCGCGCGGGACGCGGACCATCACCATCCGCCGGGGGCTTTCGGGCCTCTTGATCCTAGAGGCCGCGGTGATCGCGGCGGTGACCGTCGTCTTCATGGCCGGCCTCTACCGCGCCTACAGCGGCGCTGTCTACGACGAGTCGGCGGAGGTGCTCAATCTCTACGCCGTGGTGGCCGACTCCAAGCTCTCCGAGATCGAGGCGCTCTCCTTTGAAATCCTCTCCAACAGGGACATTCAGGCCAACCTCACGGCCTACGCCGATGACCCCCAAAGCTTTGAAGCCTTTGTGGCGCGAAACCAACTTTATACCCAGCTCTTTACCCGATGGATCCTGACGGACGGCGTCGTCTCCATCACCTTCCGCTTTATGGACGGCACCCGGGTGGACGTGGGCCAGAGAGAGACCTGGCTCTCCGCCCCCGTGCTGGAGGATCTCGCCAGCGAGGCCTTGGCGCTCCAGGGCTCTCCCTCTTGGGCGGCCAACGTGGCCTCGCCTCACACCATCACGCTCTACCGCCTCATCCGCGACATCTCGGGGAGCCAGAGGTTTCGCCCCTTGGGCGTCCTCGCGGTTACCGTCGACGCCGGCTACTTCCTCGACCACACGCCCTCCCTTTCACAAAAGTTTCAGCCCCGGATCGTCGCGGTCGCGGGCGACCAGGTCCTGTTTCGCCACCGCACCGGGCTGGATCCAGACGCCGTGGTACAGGCGGTGAATGGCGCGCCGTCGCGGGCCATCGCGAGCATCCAGGGCCAGCGGTACTTCATTGCGGTGAAAGAGCTCCAGAGCACCGGGTGGTCGTTGGTCTCCATGCTCCCCACCCAGGCCCTCTTGAGCGACATCGCCGATCTCAACGTGCTCTACGGCGTGACGCTGGCTCTCGTGGTCGCAGGGGTGGTTGTCTGCGGCTACGCTTTTGGCGCCCGGATCCACCAGCCCATCGCCCAGCTCACCCGTTCGATGGAGGTCGTGGAAAGTGGCGACTACCGGAGCGCCCTGGAGGCGAAGCAGCCAGACAAGGGCCTGGCCATCGCCGAGGTGGTCCAGCTTTCCCAACGGTTTCGCCGGATGGTCCAAGAGATCGACCGGTTGATCAACGAGGTCTACTCCCGCCAGCTCACGATCATGGAGATGCGCTACCGCATGCTCCGCCAGCAGATCAACCCCCACTTCCTTTACAACACGCTCGACACCATCCACTGGAAGGCGATCCAAAGCGGGCACCAACAGATCGCCCTGCTTGTCCGCTCGCTCTCCCGCCTTCTCCGGGCGGCCGTCAATAGCCCCGACGTGGTCACGGTCGCCGACGAACTCCGCTTTGTGGAAGATTACGTACGCATTCAGAAAATCCGGTTTGAAGACCGGCTCGACGTGGAGATCGAGGTGCCGGCCGAGCTTCATGAGGTGAGGATCCCGCACCTCACTTTGCAGCCCTTGGTGGAAAACGCCATCGTCCACAATTTGGAGCGGTTTTCGGGCGCGCTGCGGATCCGGATCGCGGGAAGTGTGCGTGAGCGCAAGGCGTACCTGGCGGTTGCGGACAACGGCCGGGGGGCGGATCTCGACCGCGTGGAAAAAGTGCTGCGGGGCGAAGTCGACGCAGGCAAACGGAGCATCGGCCTGCGCAACATCCATACGCGCATAGGCCTTACCTTTGGCGACACCTACGGGATCCAGGTTGAGCGGCTCGAACCCCACGGCACCGTCGTGACGGTGGTGTTGCCTTGGGAGGAGGGACAGGATGAAAAGCGTGCTCATCGCGGATGACGAACGAGCGGCCCGGGAAGGCATTGCCCAGGCAGTCGACTGGGAAAGGCTGGGCATCGGCCGGGTGATCCTGGCCGCCGACGGCGCCGAGGCCTTTCAGTCGATCGAAAGCGAACGGCCCGACATCGCCATCGTCGACATCGTGATGCCTGAGATGACCGGCATCGAGTTAATCTCAGCCTTCCGTGACGACGCCGAGGCGCCCGAGTTTCTCATCGTCTCGGGACATGACGAGTTTGGCTACGCCCAGCAGGCGATCCGCTGCAACGTCCACGACTACCTGCTAAAGCCCTGCGATCCGCTCGAGATGGAAGAGTCAATAAGGCGAGCCCTCGAAAAGATCGAACGGCGGCAAGCCCGAAGCAGCATCGATCCAGAAACGGCGCAGGCCGCCCCATTCCCCCGGTCCGTCTCCGACCACCGCGACGCAAAGGGCCGAGGCGGCTTTGCGGGGAGCAGCCCCCGCGCGTTTTCGGACCCGGTGCAAAGGACCGTCGCCTACGTGCACGAACACCTGCAGGACCGCAACCTTTCGCTCAGTTACATCGCCTCCCACGTCGTCTACATGCACCCCGACTACCTGGGAAGGCTCTTCAAGAAGGAGGTCGGCGTGAGGTTTTCGGACTTTCTCACCTCTGCCCGGATTGAAAGGGCCAAGGCACTCCTCGCCTCCTCCCAGGAGATCAAGATTTATGAAGTCGCCAAGGCCGTGGGCTTGGGCGAAAACCCCGCCTATTTCGGCCAGCTCTTTCGCAAGGCCACCGGGATGCTTCCCAGCGAGTTTCGCGAAAGGCAGCTTGGAGCCACCACCTCTTGACCCGTACCCGTGCGGGTGCGGAAAGCAGAAAAAGGCCCGCGGCGGATCGCCGCGGGCCTTCATGTTTCAAGCTCAGCTCTTTCCAGGCGCGCTCAAAAGCCAATCTCGAGCTTGATCTCGATGGAGCAACGCTCGCCATCGCGCATGCTCGTGCTCCGGGCTGCTCGGGCTAAAAATCGTAGTCGTCGATGTTTGCCGCGGTAAAGGTCGTGAGGGACCCCGCGATCACCACATTGTTTTCCCCAAGAGTACGCTCGCCCAGCTTGCCCGCTTGATACGACGCGCCGGGTTCAGGACGAAAGCCGCCCCGGATAGCGTCGACCAGGTACACTGCGGCGTAGCCCATCTCGGACGGGTCCCAAAGCTGGAACGCGGTGACCGTGCCGTTTTTCACGTAGCTGCGCATCTGGTTGGGCAGGCCGAGCCCCGTCAGGGCCACCCGATCTGCCGCGTTGTTGGTCTCCAGCGCCTGGGCCGCAGCCGCAAGGCCCACCGTCGTCGGCGAGATGATGCCCCGCAGGTTGGGAAACGCGGCGAGAAGCCCTTCCGTCTCGCGGTAGCTCTTTTGCGGCTCATCGTCGCCGTAGGCGATCCGGACCAGCCGCATGTTGGCGTATTCGGGCTTTTCCAGCTCGACCTGCATCCCGGCGATCCAGGCGTTTTGGTTGGGAGCCGTGGTCGTCGCGCTCAAGATAGCAAACTCGCCCTGGTAGTCGATGAGCTCGGCCAAGAGCTTCACCTGCTCAAGACCGACGGTGTCGAAATCGACCGGCTGGATGTAAGCGTGCCTCGCGTCGACGGCCGCGTCCGCGTCGACGGCGACCACCGCAATTCCCCGCTGCATCGCGGCCCTGAGCGCCGGTGCGACGGTGTTGGCGTCGTTGGCCGAGATGATGATCGCCGCCACTTGCTGCGCCGACTGCTGCTGGATGAAGGGAATCTGCGACGCGGGATCAGCCGCCGGCGGGCCGATGGACACCGTCTCGTATCCCAGCTCCCGGGCGGCCTCTTGGATGCCCGCATACACCGCGTCGAAAAACGGATTGCCCAGGTTTTTCGGGATAAAGGCGATCCGGGGAGCCTGGGCTCCCGCCGCGACGGCGCCCGCAAAGATTACGGCCGAAAGCACGCAGGCGACCAGCAGCGCTTTTCGCCAAGAGCAAACCATCTTCATCAGCCTCCTTGGGGTCTTTGGTCCGGGGAAGCTCGTCGAGGGAGTTTAGAGCGACCTTTCCCTCACTTTGACCCTGGCAAGACCACCTCCCTCTGCGGCCCGGGCGAAAGAATGCGCCCGCCAGCGGGCCCAAAGTTCGGGCAAGAGGACGGCCATCACGAGCAGCAGGCCGATGACGACGCCCTGGTTTTGCGGCAGCACGTTGGCAAGCCCCATGGCATAACGCAGCGTGCCGATGACAAACAGGGCGAGCACCGTCCCGGCGATCGTCCCCCGGCCGCCGAAAATGCTCGTGCCGCCCAGCACGACCGTGGTGATCACGTCGAGCTCGTAGCCGCTGGCCATATCCCAGCGAGCGCTGGCAAAGCGGGAGCTCATCATGAGTCCCGCGGCCCCGGCCATCAGGCCCGACAGGGTAAAGACGGCTACCTGGATCCGGTCGACGTGGATCCCCGAAAAACGGCAAGCCCGCTGGTTGGCGCCGATGGCGTATACCAGGCGGCCAAAAGTCGTCCGGTGCAAGAGGAGGAAAAACACGAGCGCAAAGAGGCAAAAGATGACGAGCGGGTACGGCACGGGCGTCCCGGGAATGTAGCGGAAGTCGACGCTGATAAACCACAAAGGAAAACCGTAGGTCGAGCGGTCGCCGAGGAGGATCTGTCCCGCGCCCCGGTAAAGCGCCATCGTGCCCAAGGTGACGACCAGCGCCGGCAGGCGGAAGGCCACCGCGAGCCACCCGTTGAAAAGCCCCAGCGCCGCGGAAAGCCCGAGGGCAAGGAGCATCGCGGCTCCGGCGTGCATGCCCCCTTCCTGTAGCAGCCCAAAGACGACGCCGGTCAACGCGAGGATCGAAGCGACGGAGAGGTCGATTTGGCCCAAGATGATGACCAGCGTCATAGCCAGGGCCATGAGCCCCAGCTCCATAAACTGCGACGTCATGTCAAAGAGGTTTTGGACCGACAGGAAGTAAGGCGAGATCACAGCTCCCAGGGCAAGACTCCCGAGCCACAAGACGAAAAGAAGGAGCTCCGTGGCATTGTCCCGAGTCCACTGCCGCACGCGGCTAGACATCGCGCCCCCTGCCCCCCGTCAAGGCCGCCCGGCGCACCGCCGCGTCCAGCACGACCGCGACCACGATGATGAAACCTTCCACCGCCCGTTGCCAAAAGCCCGAGACGCCCGCCACGGCGAGGGCGTTCGCGACCGTCCCCAGAAAGAGGGCGCCCAGCGCCGTGCCGCCGATGCCGCCCCGGCCCCCGAGGACGCTCGTGCCACCGATCACCGTGGCGGCGATCACCTGCAGTTCAAACCCCGTCCCCGCCGAGGCGGGGTTGACCGTGGCAAAGCGGGCCGCATACAGCACGCCGGCGAGCCCCGAAAGCGCCCCCGTCACGAGATATGCGATAAGGATCACCCGGTCCGCGTCGATCCCTCTCAGGCGAGCCGCCGCCGGGTTGCTCCCGACGGCGTACATGGCCCGGCCCGTGCGGCCGTACCGCAAAAACAGGCCGGCCGCCGCCGTGACGGCGACGGCTAGGAGAACCATCAACGGCACGCCCAGCACGCCCGGCCTCGCGACCGCGACCAAATGCCGCGGGATGTCCTGGGGGTTGACCTGCTGGCCGCCGCTGAGGATAAAGACCAGCCCCCGGTAGACGGTGAGCGTGCCCAAGGTCGCGATCACCGCCGGGACCCGGCCCCAGGCGACAAGCACCCCGTTGACGAGCCCCAGGACGAGACCGATCACAACCCCCGCGCTCAGGATCGCCAGGACCCCGGTTTCGGGGTTGTCTTTCAGGTAAAAGCCGACGATGATCCCCGATAGCCCCAGGATCGAACCGACGGAGAGGTCGATGTTTCGGGTGAGCATCACCATCGTCTGGCCGGCGGCGACCATGAGGAGAAGCGAAATATCGAGCATAATCCGCTGCAGGTTGCCCGCGGTGGCAAACTGCGGCGCGGTGAGCGAGCTAAAGACCACGAGCGCCGCGAGCGCGATCCCAAGCCCCAGGTCCCGCGCCCGTGCCACGGACGATCCCGGGCGCGCCTCAGGCACTGGCCGCACCTCCCACCGCAAGCCGCATCACCGCTTCTTCGGTGGCCTGCGCGCGATCGAGCTCACCCGCGAGCCTGCCGTCCCGCATCACCAGCACCCGGTCAGCGAGCGCCAGCACCTCGGAAAGATCGGAGGAGATCATCAAGACGCCGATCCCCTGCCGGGCCAGCTCCACGATGAGCCGGTGGATCTCCGCTTTTGCCCCCACGTCGACCCCGCGCGTCGGCTCATCCAGGATGAGCACCTCAGGGCGTGTCACCAAGAGCTTTCCCACCAGCACCTTTTGCTGGTTGCCTCCCGAAAGGTGCTGCACCGGGGTGGAAATCCCCGGCGTCCTCACACCCAGGCGCTCGACCTGTTCTTTCGCCATCGCCTGCTCCTTGCGGCGCAGAAGCCAGCCCGAGCGGGAGATCTCGCCCAAGATGGAAAGCGTGATGTTGCCGCTCACAGGAAAGGGGAGGATCAAACCCTGGTGCTGGCGGTCTTCGGGAAGGTACGCGATGCCCGCGGCCAGCGCCTCCCGGGGCGAACGAAACGCGACGGGTTTCCCTTTAAATCGAATGGTCCCCGTGTGAAACCGCTCAATGCCAAAGATCGCCTGGGCCACCTCGCTCCGGCCCGCCCCGACCAGGCCGGCCAGCGCCACAATCTCGCCCCGCCTCACGTGAAGCGAGACGCCGGCAAAGCGCCCCCGGGCGCCTAGGTTTTCTACCTCCAACAGGACCTCGCCGGCTGGGCCGCCGCGCCGTCTCTCCGCGTCCATCTCCTGCTTGGCCCAGCGCGCGAGTTCCCTTCCCACCATGGCCCGGATGACCTCGTCGCGGCTCACCTCGCCCACCGTCCAGGTGCCGACCTTGCCCCCGTCTCGGAGCACCGTAACCCGATCCGCGATGGCAAACACCTCTTCGAGGCGGTGATTGACAAAGACGATGCCCGCCCCCCGGTCCTTGAGGTCGCGGATGATCCGAAAGAGCCGCTCCACCTCCCGCGGGGTGAGCGAGGCCGTGGGCTCGTCCATCAAGACGTAGCGGGCCTTTTGGCTCAAGGCCGCGGCGATCTCCACCAGCTGCTGCTCGGCGACGGACAGCGTGCCCACCAGCGCCTCAGGCGAAAGGCGCGCCCCGATCGAGTCGAGGAGGGCCCGGGCCTCTTGCCGCATGGCTCGCCAGCGGACGACAGGGAACCGCTCCCCTACCGGGAGCCGGCCGACAAAGATGTTTTCCGCGACACTGAGATCGGGAAAGAGGGTGGGTTCCTGAAAAATGTGGGCGATGCCGAGCGCTTGGGCGGCGGCAGGACTTGGGATGGCCACGGGCGCGCCGTCGATCGCGATTTCGCCCGCGTCGGGCTCGTGCACCCCGGTGAGGAGCTTGAGGAGCGTCGACTTGCCGGCGCCGTTTTCGCCCACCACGGCGTGCACCTCGCCGGGAAAAAGCTCAAAGTCCACCTCGCGGAGCACCGGCGGGCCGCCGAACGCCTTGGTCAAGCCCCGCGCCTTAAGGATTCCCTGCCTCCTTGCGTCCTGCGCCACGCCTTTCCACCCCGTCCGCAAGCCGCGTGATCAGCTCACCGGTTGTCCGCTCAACCTCAAGAAACTTCCCCTTCTGATGTGGGACTCCTCCCACATTATCGTAGTGTTTTGTTGATTCTTTTATCTCTGTCAAAAGCCTTGGCGCACTGCCTTGTGGCACCTGGTCGCCGTGCAGGTCACGCAGCGGCGGTAGTTCGGTTAGACGTGGGAGCGCCGTGCCTCGCCGATGGGGCGCAGGCGCTGAAGCGCACGACGAAACGAACGTTGTGATTATTGTTCCTTGTGGAACAATTCGGATGCATCATATTTTTCGTAACCAAGTCAGGTCCCTGCATTGACAAGCGCTGATCGTGTTATGTCGGTAAAGTCGCCATTATGCATGTTATGAAAAGGCAAATCGCGGGGTGTGTTGCATGCCGCATCACGTGCAGGATAATTGGAAGCGAAACGGCGGCGATCGCGGTGACGATCCTGCTCGGGTTTATGCAGGTGCCCCCCCACGAACGGGCGACACGAGAGCAGACGGAAAGCTACTTTTCAACCGGGCGCTACGGGAAGCTGGCCGGCCGGTCGCTCGTGAGGCTTAGATGCGCTCAATCCACGACGATCACGGATTTGATAAATCCGGCGGGTTTTTCTAACAACGCTTGAAACCCCCGGTCGACCGCGTCGAGGGGAAAGCGGTGCGTCACCAGAGAGGCGATGTCGATCCTTCCCCGCTCTACCAGTTCCAGCCCCCGTCGCATGCAATCCATCTGGTAGGCGGCGCGCCGCTCGTGAGCGTTGAGCACTTCAAGCGCTTTCCAATTCCAAAGCTCCATATCGACGGCGCGGGGCCCTCCTTGGTGGTACCCAACAATCGAGAGGAACCCATGCTCCCGGACCATTTCCCCAGCTAGGGTGAGCCCCGCCTGGGCGCCCGACGCCTCGATGGCCACGTCGACACCGTAACCCTTGCCAAGCCTGTCCCACGAGGTCATCTTGTACTGGTCGGGCAGCTCGTGTGGCAGGTAAACCTCGTCCGCTCCGTAGCGGAGAGCCTTTTCCAAGGCCTCCTTTCGCACGTCGACGGCGATGATCTTGCCGGGTCCCTTGAGCCGGATCGCTTGCAGCATCAAAAGGCCCATGAAACCCAAGCCCACGACGGCGACCGTATCCCCCAGCTCGACCCGGGTCCGGCGGGCCGCGCTGATGACGCATGATAGGGGTTCGCCAAGGGCGGTCTCCGGCGCCATCCCCGGCGGAACGGGGATCACCTTGTCTTCGCGCGTCACCGCGTACTCGGCAAACCCCCGTGAAAAGAGCCCTGTGACCAGCTGGCCGGGCCGGAAGGCCCGGACGTCGGCGCCCACCGCCACCACCTCGCCGGTCACCTCGTGCCCCAGCTCTTTAGGGTAGGCGCCGCTCTCTTGAGACCACCCGTGAAGCTCCGAAGCGCACACGCCGCACACCTTGACGCGCACGAGGACGTCCCGCGGACCTATGGATGGGTCGGGACGCTCCAGTATGACGCTTTGCCGCGGCGCGATGAGAATGGACTGGCGCAAATCGGCCCCTCCTTCGAGCTTTTCCCCGTTGCTCTTTTTATCGATCGACGTGAGCTCTCGGCTCCACCCCGAGGATCCTTTCCCAAACCCTGCCGACGGACGAGTAGTCGTGCTTGCCGAAGCCCAGCGCCCTCGCCAGTTCAAACTCCTGCATCACGGCCGAGACGATCCCTAAAGGCATCCCGGCGTCGCGGGCGAGATCCGAGACGTAGCGCAGGTCTTTGTACGCCTTGTTGAGCTCAAAAGTGAGGGGATACTCACCCGAGAGGATCCGGGGCGCGACGGTCTCAAAAGCCCTGCTGTTGCCGCCGCTGGCCCGCACCACGTCCCACACGCTCTTGAGGTCCACGCCCAGCTTGGCGGCAAAGCCCAAGACCTCCGCCGTCGCCGCGACGTGCGTCAACGCCAGGTAGTTGTTGAGGAGCTTGATGATGTGGCCGGCCCCGTGCCCTCCCACGTAAAACACGTGGGCCGCCATGGCTTGAAACAGCGGGAGGTAACGCTCAAAGTCGGCGCGCTCGCCCCCGACCATGATCGTGAGGGTGCCCTCTTCGGCATTGGCCGGGCCTCCCGTGAGGGGAGCGTCCAAAAAACGAAGCCCCCGCTCCGAGAGCTCGCGGGCGATTTTCCTTGTCGAGCCGGGGAAACTTGTGCTGCTGTCGATGATGCCCGCGCCAGGCTCGAGCATCGCGGCCAAGTTCCCTTTTCCGAGCAGCGTCTCTTCCACTTCCGGGCTGCCCGGCAACACGAGAAACACCACCTCGGCGCCCTCGGCGACCGCCCGCAGTTCCTTGACCACCCGGGCGCCCAGCTTCTCCAGGTGGTCTAAGGGCCTTCTGTGTTGCAACACCGTCACGTCGTGACCCGCCCTGAGCAGGTTTTTCACCATGCCGCCACCCATGAGGCCGGCGCCGACAAAGCCGATGCGCATCCAAACCACCTTCCTTGAGAACGCGCCGTGCAAGGCGCGCTTTCGACAACGTGCTGGCTCGGGTCCATCACAGTTTGTTCGGGACATCACACCCGCGCCAGGGCTTGCTCAAGGTCCCGGCGAAGGTCCTCCGCGTCCTCCAGGCCGATAAAGAGCCGGACAAACCCCACAGGGAGGTCGCCGGGCTCCAGCCGCCCCCCTTTCCTGTGCGCCTCGACCGCCCCGACGGGCAGGACCAGGCTTTCAAAGCCACCCCAACTCACCCCGATGCGAAAGAGCGACAGGGCGTTGACAAACCGCCTCACGCCGTCCAAGTCCGCGTCGAGTTCAAAGCTGAAAAGGCCGCCCATCCCCCGCATCTGCCTCCGGGCGAGCTCGTGCTGCGGGTGGCTCTCGAGCCCGGGGTGGATCACCCGCCGCACTTTGGGATGCTCTTCGAGCCACGCCGCGATCTCAAGGCCGCTCGCTTCGTGTTGGCGGAGCCGCAAGGGAAGCGTGCGCATGCCCCGGATGCAGAGCCATGCCTCAAAGGGGCCGAT
>PKEU01000037.1 GCA_002919195.1 bacterium | reverse complement strand
GGGCCCTCACCCATTACGATCACGAGCACTACGGACCAAGCGGCGCCATCCGTCACCCTGAGTGGGGCAGCGCCCGCATCGACTTCGTGCCGTACCCGTATCCCTCTTACACCGAAGCCCTGGTCCGCTTCTTGCAAGACACCTACGTCGAAGGCGAACGGGCGTTTCTCACACGCTTGGACCCTAAAGAGGCCCACGGCCGCTTGGTCGACGACACCTTTGTCCGCAAGGCGCTGGACCAGGTCGGGGGACTCGCCGCCTTTGGGCTGCCGAACGAGTGGACCCGCACCGAGGTGATCTCGCTTTGAAGCAGCAGCTGTTTCGCTCCGGAAGAGGCAAGCCAGCGATGTGGGCGCCCGGGGTGGGTCTGGCGCTGGCACTCCTCGCGTGGTCGCTCCTTACGTCGCCCGTCGCCGGCCTCAACCCGGTGCTGGGGTCGTTTTCACCGGCCCGCTCCCTCGAAGCCCTGGCCCGGGTGGTGCAAGAGCAGCGGACGTGGACCCACGTCCTCGTCAGCTTGCGGCGGGTGGCGGTAGGCCTCGGCGTCGCCTGCTTTGTCGGGGTGCCGGTGGGGCTGTTGCTCGGGAGGCTCCCGTGGTTGGAGAGGGCGTCGTCGGCCGCGATCCAGTTTATTCGGATGATCTCGCCCATCTCCTGGATGCCGATCGCAGTGATGATCTTAGGGATCGGCGATGCGCCGATCTACTTCCTCCTCGCCGTAAGCTCTGTTTGGCCGATCGTGCTCAGCACCGCGGAAGGAGTGAGGCGAGTCGACCGCCGCTGGATCGAGATGGCGCGAAGCTTGGGCGCGACCGAGACGGAGACGTTGCGGCATGTGGTGATTCCGGCCATCGCCGTCCACGTGATGACGGGGCTCCGGTTGGGGCTCGGCGTGGCCTGGATCGTGCTGGTCCCCGCAGAGATGCTGGGCGTGCGAGCCGGTTTGGGTTATGCGATCCTCGACGCCCGGGACCGCTTGGCCTATCCCGAGGTGATGGCCATCATCCTCCTGATCGGATGCCTGGGATGGGGCATGGACGCGCTCATCCGCCGGATCGAAGCCCGGCCTAATGGGGGTTGACCCAGCGTCCGGGGTTGACGTTGATTGCAAGACAGGGGCTGGACCGGCGCAAGCTCTTAGACGCCTCGTCAAGCCTAGAGGTTTGGGCTCGGCCACGGTCGAAGAGTAGGGCGGCAGAAGCAATAGGGATGCCGTCAGGACACCCTGGTGGCCGGAGGCAAGGAGGTTGCCGGTCTTGATCTTTGGCTGCTGCGTCAGCCGCGAGGCCCTTATGGGCCCCGGCGGAGATGGCCCGGAAAAAATTGCGGAGAGGCTCGGGTGGTTTCGGGAGAGCGGCTTTGATTTTGTGGAGCCGGGCGTCGCCTGGCTCCAGGCGCTTCAGCGTGGAGAGTTTTTGGCTCTGGCAGAGGCGGTGGAAAAGAGCGGTGTGTTGGTCCACGCCTCCAATACCTTTATCCCCAGGGAGCTTCCCATCGTCGGTCCGGACAGAGACCTCACCCGCCTGAAAGAGTATGTCAAACGCTCTCTGGACAGGGTCAAAGCCTTGGGTTGCCGCTACGTGGTCTTTGGCAGCGGCGGCGCCCGGCAGTTTCCGGCAGGATATCCGGCCGAGCGGGCGTGGCAAGAGCTCAAGGAGTTTTGCCGCGTGGCCGCCGATGAGGCCGGCGAGCGAGAGATCACCATCGTGCTCGAGCCCTTGAGGTACCAGGAGTGCAACGTTCTCAACGCGGTCGCCACGGGGTACCTCTTTGTCGAGCTCGTCGCTCATCCCCACTTCCTGCTGCTCGCCGATTCATACCATATGGAAGAGATCGGGGAACCCATCGGGGTCCTGCGCCACGTCTATCCCGCGTTGCGGCACGTGCACACCGCCGACACGGGAAGAAGGCATCCGGGCGCCGGCAAGTACGATCACGTCGCTCTCTTGCGCACGCTGAACGAGGTCGGCTACGACGGCGGCGTGTCGATCGAGTGCCACTGGCAGGATTTTCGCCGGGACGCTCCACAGGCCGCATCCTACCTGCGCCGGGCGTGGCAAGAGGCTCAAGGGTAGGGCTTGGCGGGCGCTGGGGGCTGCCTCAAACTCCCTGAGATCTTCACAAATTCTTCATAGAGCGAAACCCCCACTGGCCGGGCTTTTGATCTAAAATAGAGGGCAGGACCGTTGACAGGCATGATAGAGTCTGTCACACTGAACACAAGTTGCACGCGTGCAACATTTTTGCCTAAAGGCAAAATGTTTCGTTGCCACAACACTTTTTAAAGGGAGAAGAGCATGCCTGGACGTCCTCGGAGCCCGTCGGCTTCTCCGGCCGCACCGGCCCGCCAGCGCCAAAGCCCGGCCAACGGGGCGGGCGCCGCTTCCACGATGGCCGCCGGTTTCCCCCTGACCCAAACCGCCGCAAAGGGCCTTCCCCAATCGGAGGTCGAGCCGCAGGTCAGAGCGTTTCACCGGCGTATCGCGTCCGTCCTCGCGATCCTTGCGGGGCTTTTGGTCGTGGCCGTCATTTTGGGCAGCAGCATCGGCCCTGTGCCCGTGCCCTTTGACAAGACGGTCGCGATCGTGCTCCAGCGGCTGGGCCTCGACACGGGCGTCGCGTTTTCAGCTCGGGAAGCGCTGGTGGTCGATCAGGTGCGGCTGCCCCGAGTCTTGACGGCGGTGTTGGTCGGGGCGGCATTGGGCACCGCAGGCACGATCATGCAGGGGGTGTTTCGCAATCCCTTGGCGGATCCGGGCGTGATTGGCGTCTCGTCAGGCGCGGCGGTGGGAGCGGTGACGTGCATCGCGCTCGGCTGGTCAGCCGCTCATCGCTGGATGCTGCCGGCGTTTGCTTTCGCGGGCGCGATGGCCAGTATCGCCCTGGTCTTTGGCATCTGGGCGTCGGGACGCCTTCGCAGCGTTTCGACCTTGCTTTTGATCGGCATCGGCATCAACTCGCTGCTCAGCGCTGTCATCAGCGCCATCATGACTCTGGCCAAAAACGAGCAGGAGCTGCGGGGCATCGTCTTTTGGCTGCAAGGCGGTTTAGACGCCCGCACGTGGGAGCACGTCTCGTTGATCGCCCTGCCGATCGTGTTGGGGATTGCGCTCGCCCTCGTCTACGGCCGTGATATGAACATGCTGCTCCTGGGCGAGGAGCACGCGAAAAGCGCCGGCGTCCACGTCGGCCGGACCCGGTTGGTCTTGCTCCTCTTGGCGTCGCTCATCACCGGCACGGGTGTCGCTGTCACAGGGGTGATCGGCTTTGTCGGGCTCATCGTGCCCCATCTCCTTCGCTTGATCGCAGGACCCGACCACCGCTTGTTGCTTCCCGCGAGCGCTCTTGGGGGCGCGCTGTTTCTCGTCTTGGCGGACCTGGTGTCGCGAGTCGCCTTTCAACCGCACAACCTGCAAGTGGGCGTGGTCACGGCCTTTGTCGGTGCGCCGTTGTTTCTCTTTATGGCGCTGCGCAGCTCCAGGGCGGGGGTGCATTGATGGAACCGCGCATCGCGGCCCGCGGCATCTCGTACCACGCGGGTGATAAGCGGATACTCCACGGCGTCGATCTCGCCGCTAGGGATGGGGAGTTTGTGGGCCTTTTGGGGCCCAACGGCGCGGGCAAGTCGACGCTGCTTCGCGTCCTTGCCGGGCTGATCAAACCTTCGATGGGAACGGTGACCATCGACGGAGATGATCTCACAGCGATGCGGCCGATCGACGTGGCCCGAAAAGTGGCTTACGTGCCGCAAGACACCCACGTAGCCTTTGACTTCTCGGTGTGGGAGATCGTCCTCATGGGCCGCCATCCCCATCTTCCCAGGTTTGCGGTAGAGGGAAAGCGGGATCACGAGATCGCCGCGCTGGCCATGGAGCAGGTGGGCGTGCGGCACCTCGGCGATCGTTCCATCACGAGCCTCTCAGGTGGAGAGCGGCAGATGGTGTTCATCGCTAAAGCGCTGGCGCAGCAGCCGCAGATACTCCTGCTGGACGAGCCGGTTTCCGCTTTGGATATCCGGCACCAGCTGCACGTCTTGTCCCTGGTCCGCTCCTATACGGAAAAGGGCGCGACAGCGATCGCCGTCCTGCACGATCTCAATCTGGCCGCCCGGTTTTGCCACCGCTTGTACCTCATGGCCGAGGGAGCAGTGACTGCACAAGGCCCGCCTGATGCGGTTTACACCGAGGAGGCGCTGGCCCGCTCCTACCGGGTGCGGGCCGCTGTCCGCTACGATCCCTTGGTACAAAGCACGACCGTCACGGCCCTAGGCGCGCTGGAAGAGCGCGCGGAGCCTGAGGGCCTGCAAACGACTTCTGAGTCACACGAAAACACCAGGACGACGTGACATCGTCCTGTGGGCATCGTGAGGCTCTTGACCATCGAGAAGGGAGGAGAGGCCCGTGCTCTCTTTGACGCGTGGCATGGCGCGGGGAAAAACGACTCTCGGGCGCCTTGGGCTGCTTGCGCTGGGCGCTTGGTTGGCGCTGTTTGGCTTCAACGGCTTGACGTGGGCGCAACCTGGTGATGACGGCTTTCCCCGGACGATCCTGGTCGACGGAAAACCGGTGACGATCCCCCACAAGCCGGTGCGGATCGCCGCGCTTTCGGGGGATGTGGGCGACATCGTGCTGGAACTCGTCGACTTGGAGCGCATCGCGGCCGTACCCTTGCATCAGGACAACCCCATGATGTACCGCAACCATGAAAAAGCGGCCAAGGTGCGGGGCCGGCTGCCGGGAGCGGCCGACGTAGACCCCGAGGCCGTGCTGGCGTTTGACCCCGATCTCATCGTCCTCACGCTCACCCACGGCGCGGAGCTTGACGCGCTCGAACTGCTCTCCTTGAGCGGTATTCCGATCGTCAGCATTCGCAGCTGGTCCGATTTTGACGGCCTGATGCAAAACGTCTTGCTCATCGGTGAAGCCGTGGGTGAAGAAGAAAAGGCGATGGCCGTCGTGGAAAAAATGCGAGCGCGCCTTGCCGCGGTAGAGGAGCGGCTCGCCGGGGTGGAAAAGCCGTGGGCTCTGCCGCTCAGTGTCATAAGTCCCGACGGGACCCAACCTTGGTTGATCGGCCCAACCTCGTTTCAATACGATCTTTTGGTCAGAGCGGGCGCCCGTTATGCCGGGGAGCGTCTCGGCGTCACCCGTTCGATCGTCGCCAGCGTGGAACAGCTCATCCAGGCCGACCCCGAATACTTGCTCCTCACGGATTGGTCAGGGCGCGGCCTCGACGCGTACCGGGACTTCTTGACGCATCCGGGCATGCAAGCGGTGACGGCCGTCGAAAAGGGAAATGTGCTCATCTTGCCCTACCGGGAGCTCTGGCACACGCTGGACGCCATCGAGGGGTTGGAAAAGGTAGCTGCGTGGCTGCATCCTGACCGCTTTGACGAGATAGAGGGATCGCCGTGATCGGGGTGGTGCTCCATTTCTACGGCTCTCCGCCGACCCTGGCCGACGTGCGGGAGTTTTACGCCCGTATCGTGCACCGGGAGCCCAGTGAGGAAAAGGTGGCTCGCCTCCTGGAGCAGTACCGCGCCTATGGGCGGCCGGCGCCTCTTGGCGCCACGGTCGAGCGGATCCAACGCTTTTTGGAGGAGCGGCTCAACCGGCCGTCGAGCGCGGTAAAACTGCAGGCCGGCGGGCAAGCTGGACCGCGGGAAGGCCGGTATCTTGTGCGCCGTGCGGGAAAAAACGCCCCGCCGTGGGTTGGCGACGCCGTGGCAGAGTTGGTTGAGGAAGGCGTCACGGCGATCGTTTCGCTTCCCCTGACGCCCTTTGGCTCCAAGTTGGGATCGGAAAACTACCACCGGTCGGTGCGCCGGGCGCTGGAGGCCCTGGGGTGCCGACCGGTAGACCTTTCGCCGGGAGCTTCACCGCTGGTTGATGAGGCGGCCATGGAGGGACGCACGGTGGGGGTGATCCCCGTCGAGCGCTGGTATTGGCACGAGCTTTTCCTCAAGGCCAGCGCGCTCCGGCTCGGCCAGGCTGTCGCGTGGCTTCCGGAGGATCTTAGGCCCTTCACGGCGGTCGTCTTTACCATTCACAGCATGCCGGAGGCTGAAGTGGGGGAGGTGCCGCGCCTTCCCGACCAGTACCGCCTGTGGGCTGAGGAGACGGCGCGCCGGGTCGGGATCTCCCATTGGATGCTGTCGTACCGCAGCGCTCCCAGCGGCAGCGACAAGTGGCTAGGCCCCGACGTGCGCGAGGTCATCCGCGAAGTGGCTGCAAGAGGGTTTAAGGCGGTCGTCGTCTGTCCGGTGCCGACGTTGATCGAAAACGTCGAGGTGTTTCAGGAGACGGGCGAGGACGCTCAAGAAGCCGCCCGGCAGTGCGGGTTAGAGTTTGTTCGGACGGAGCTACTCAACGACTCGGCGGATATGCTGGATCTGTTGGAGAGCCTTGTGCGCGAGGCTGTGGACCAAGCGCAGCCTACAGGCGGCGCTTCCAGGGGCGCGTTTGGCCGGGTACGATAAAGGCTCGGGGAGGACTTTCGACCGAGGACCGGGAAAATTGTGAAGACATCCATCATTTCTTAAGAGGTGTTTCGTTTTGGCGGTGTCCTTGAAACTCGGTCCTTGGAGTGTCAAAGCGAGTTCCGAGCTCTGGAGCGTGGACGACACCAGTCCCGAACCCGTCTTACAATTGACCGGCCATACCCAGGTTGAACATATCCGTGATTCCCAGGTCGCTCTCATCGATTGGGATGGGAGCGACTATTCTCTTGAGGCGGAGATGCACTTTATCACCTGCCACCTCGATGATCCCACGGCGGGCTGG
Source organism: bacterium (assembly GCA_002919195.1). GTDB lineage: Bacteria > Bacillota > Limnochordia > DTU080 > RSA5 > RSA7. The sequence continues at coordinate 17,443 of PKEU01000037.1, read as the reverse complement.
TTTGGCTTTGCCCTCAGAGCCCAGGACTTTTTCAACTACGAAGTCGTCTGGTTTATCCCGGGAGCCCCGCGAGGCTTCACCGTCGCCTACGTGCCCGTCGCGCACGGGATCGTGCCGTGGTGGAGCGAAGGCTATGAGACCCAGGAAAAGGGCACCGTCCCCATTCCTCGAGACAACTGGTTTAAGGCGCGGGCCGATGTGCAGAAGGGTCGCTTTTCTATCTACGTCAACGACCAGTTTGTCTTTGAAAAGAGACTCACGTATTACCTGGAGTCAGGCCGGCCCGGCTTTTTTGTGGGCACAGCGACGGACGCAAAATTTCGGCGGGTCCAGGTGCGAAACCTCGACGGCTAGCCGTGCGACGCGCTTTGGACGCAACGTTTTTGACGCACAAAATTACAGAGACGCGGGATGAGGTACTCGGGCGACGAGTACCTCTTCGCTTTGATCGGAGCTCGCGACGCGGAGAAAACCGCCTGTGGGGACCAGGTGCATGTAACTGAGCCGGGCGGCCTCCTCCCCGCTGTCAAGGCTGGCGGGCGACCGGGCCACGATGCTCGACTGCCCGTAAAAGGCGATATCCCAGAGTGGTCCGTTCATCATGGGGTTGACGGCGTAGGCGAAGCGCTTTTCGACAAAGGTCTTTTGGTGGCTGCTTCTCAGCCAGTCGATCTGCTGATCCAGGCTCCATGGGCCCGGGTTGGCCGAGGGCTGGACCAGGATGTCGGCGCCTTGCGCCACGAGGCGCTCGATGACGTCGTCTTGAAAGGCGTCGAGGCAGATCGCGATGCCGATCCTTCCCAGGGGCGTATCAAACACTCGGAGGGCGTCAAGATCACCGCTCGTAAGGTCGAGCGCCGCCTCTTGCTCCAGCTCGATGAGGTACACTTTGTCCTGCTTGCCGACGACTTTCCCGTCAGGGCCAAAGAGGTACGCGGTGTTGTAGACCCGGTGCTCGACGGGGCCTTGGCGCCAGAGGACGACGCCGTCTTGGACACGGTAGGGCGGCAAGACGGCCGAACCGGCGACCAGGTAAACGCCGTACTCCTTGGCCACCTGGGAGAAGACTTCGAAGTAGGTTTCGGCGATCGCCCGGTGCCGGTAAAGGTAAAAGGCGGGCACCCAGGAGAGCTTTCGCCTCCATTTCGTGATGGCCAAGGGGATGAGGTGCGCCCGGACAGCCCGCTGGATGGCCTCCTCGATCGTCTCGACCCCTTGGAGACGCTCGCGCATCCCTTGCACCACCAGCATCAGCCCCACGTCTTCGGGAAAGACCACCAGCGTCGGCAGTTCCGGTTGGATCTCGCGAGCCACCTGCTGCATCAACCGGCGGATTTTCGCGGCAAAGGCGTCGCGGGACCAGTAGTCGTCAAGATCAAAGCTCATCTGCACCGCGACGAGCTGGATGAGCGCTGGGCCGCTTCCCCGGGCCGTGGAGGGGGAGGCCGCCGCATGAACTCTCTGTGAGAGACTACCCAAGGCGATGGCGGCGCAGGCGATCGAAAAAAGAGAGCGAACAATCCGACGAGCGTTCATTTTTTGCAACCTCGACGTTTCAGGTTTTTCCTCAATGATTTGGACCTCTCCGGAGTGATTCCTCTGGCGCTTCCGTCCGGAGGAGGGCCGGACAACCCGCCGGCGAGGGGTCAATCGCAGGAGACGGGGTGAGCTGACGTGAGCCGCATCGAAAGGCTGCTGGAGATCCTCAAGCATCCGCCAAGAGCGTTTTCGCCGGCTCCCATCTGGTGGTGGAGCGGGGATCGGTTGGAGATCGAGCGCCTGCGCTGGCAGATGGAACGGTTTGTCGAGGGCGGAGTCTACAATCTGGTGCTTTTAAACCTGGCTCCGACGGGGCCGCTCTACGGCGCGGATCCGGACGAGCCCCGCTTTTTCTCGGAAGAGTGGTGGCACATCCTCGATCAGGTGTGCGCCCACGCGCTCAAGCTCGGGATCTCGCTTTGGGTGTACGACCAGATCGGCTTTTCGGGAGCCAACATCCAAGGCGAGATCGTTCGAGAGCAGCCGGAGTATGCTGGCCAGTGGCTTGAGTCCGTCTGCGTGGAAGGCGAGGGCACGTTGGAAGCTATGTGCCCAGCCCACGGCGTGCCCATTGCCGCTGGTGTCGTGCCCGTCGACGACGACGGCCGGGCGACCGGGCCGGTCGTCGAGGCGCCCATCGTCGACCGTGTGGCCCGGTGGGAAGGCGTGGGACGCCATCGCCTGCGGATGGCCTACTGGGTGGAAAAGGGCTTTGACTATTTTAACCCCCACGCGTGCCGCCGCTTGCTCGACGTCATTCATGGAGCGTACGAAGCGAGGGTGGGCAAGTACTTCGGGAAAGTGATCGTCGGTTCGTTTCAAGACGAACTGCCTTCCCTTCCCACCTGGGGCCGGGATTTCCCGGAGCAGTTTGCCCGGCGGTGGGGGTATCGGATCGAGCCGCACCTCGTCGGCCTTTGGGAAAGCGACGATGAGACGAGCCGCAAGGCTCGGGTGCACTACCATCGCCTCCGGGCTGAGCTGGCAGAAGAAGCTTTCTTCAAGCCGCTTTTTGATTGGCACCAACGGCACGGCCTCATCTGCGGGTTTGACCAACAAAGCCCCTCTCGGGCGGGGGAGCCCATGGGCGCCGTGAGGCAGTACGCCGACTACATGGCGACGCACCGGTGGTACCAGGCTCCTGGCAGCGACCACCACGGCGATGCCAAGATCCACAGCTCGCTGGCCCACTTGTACGGGCGCCGGCGGGTTTGGATCGAAGCCTTTCACTCCAGCGGGTGGGGCGGCACCATCGAGGAGACTCTGGATTGGCTTTTGCCCTGGCTTCGCGCTGGCGCGACGCTGTACAATCCCCACGCGGTCTACTACTCAACCCGGGGGGGCTGGTGGGAGTGGGCGCCGCCGTCGACCTGCTGGCGCCAGCCCTACTGGCGGCATTACGCCCAGTTTGCTCGCGCAATAAGCCGCCTGTGCGGGATTTTGAGCGAGGGAACGCACGTCGCGGACATCGGTGTCCTTTTCCCGACGACCACGGTGCAAGCCGGTCTCACTCCCGACGGGGCGACGGCCGCGGCGGAGCGCGCCGAAAAGACGTACCTCCAGCTGGTCGGCGTGATGCACTGGCAGCGGACCCGCCCGGGCGTGATGGATCAAGATCGGCGCGACTACGACATTTTGGATGAAGCGTCGGTGACGAGGGCGGACGTGCGCGAAGGGGCGCTCGTCGCAGGCGGAGAGCGGTTTAAGGTTGTCATCACTCCGGCGTGCTCCGTCATGGACGCGCCCGTGGCCCGGGCCTTGCTCCGCTTCGTCGACCAAGGGGGCCGCTGGATTGCCATCGCGACCTTGCCGGAACAGATCCTTGGAGAAGAAGCCGGCGAGCTCTTGGAGGCGATCCGGAGGGCGCACCAGGCAGGGAAGGTGCACCTTATCGCGGAGGCATCCGAGCTGCCGGCGGTACTGGCCGATCACGCTCGGATCGTCGATGCGCCCTGGCCCACGCTGCTGCGGCGGGTCGGCGATGCGCACGTCCTCTTTGTGACGGCCGCCTTTCCCAATGCGACAAAGCACCATCGCCCCCACGGGCAAGCGGTCCACTATGAGTTTGATCCTAGCTCCTATGCGCGCTCGGTTCGGGTGACGGTGCACGGGGTCAAGGGGCAACCAGAGCTCTGGGATGTGACGACCGGGGAAAGGAGGCCTTTGACGGCCGTTTGGAACGGCGAGAGCTGCCAAGTGGACGTGCCCTTTGAGTCGGGGCCTGCAGCTCTGGTTGTCTGGCCGGGAAAGGCGCCTTTAGAGGCTGCGGAGCCCGGTTCTGCCGCCGCGGCGGATGAGGTCGAACTTTACACCTTTGGCGACCGGTGGGCCGCGCAGGTAGAGCCCACCCTCGACAATCGTTTCGGCGACTTCAGCAAACCTGACACGCAGGGCCCGTTCCCGCTCGAAACCTGGTTTTTCGAGCACACCACGGCCGCTCCCGAGGAGGACACTGCCTTGCGCGAGCGCGCCGGAGCAGAAAATGCGCGGTGGAGACGGGTCCAGGCTACGTTTGGCGTGTACGGGCGGTGGATCGGTCCCGCCGAAAAGCTTCCGGCTCCGGCGGAAATCACACCTTCCGACGCCGGCGGGCCTTACCAGTGGAAAGAGGCGGTTTACTCGCTGACGCGGGGAATTGCCGATGATCCCCTGCACTACCATACGCTGGGGCCGAAAGGACATGTGCCCGAGGAGTTTTGCCGGTTTGGCCGGGTGAGAAAAGGCGAGGCGGTGCAATATCACACGCGCGTCTTTTGGGACGGTGCGACGAGCGGCGAGCCTGTCTACCTCGCCTTGGCCGCGCCCGTCGCCAAAGAGATTTGGGTGAACGGGGAGAAGGTGGAGGAAAAAGGTGCGGGCTACCTCTCGTTAACGCCGGTGCGGCTCCTGCGGGGAGCTAACGACCTCGCGTGGCGGCTGACGGCGGAAGAGGACGTGGGGGACCTCAGGAGCTACTGGGCGCTCGTCAAGCGGCCGGAAGCTTTTGCCCGGCCGGAGTGGGTCACGACCCACGATGAGCCGCGACGGGATTCGCTGCTCCGCTTCGCTGTCAAAGTGCACCTGCCTTTTCAACCGGTGCGAACTCTCTTGCAGCTGGGGGCCGATGCGCCTGCGCGCCTTGTCATCAACGGGATCGAGGTGGGCCGTCAAGGAGGGTTTGACCCCTACAACGTCACCGAGCGAGTGCAGCCCTACGAGGTGACGACGCTCCGGCGGGGAGACAACGAGATCGTGGTCGAGGTGCAGGACGTCGGGCGCCGGGCCTCGATCCTGGTCGACGCCCTGGTTCACGGGCCAGACGGATCCCGGATGAGCGTCGCGACCGGCTCCCAGTGGCGGGTGCGCCGCGACGACGGGCCTTGGACCCCGGTTTGCCTCCGGAGGCGGCAGTGGCTTGACCCTGCGTGGTCGCACCTCTGGAGGCGGCCGCATCCCCTGCCCGGGGCCATGTGGCTTGAGGATGAGAACGCCCCCGATGTCGTGATTCCCGTGACGCCCGACGCATATTTGCCCGAGAAGCGGAGCGAGTGGTTTCGCTGGATCGTGCCTCCCGGCGCAGCCAAGGCGATCCTCCCGGTCTTTGGGGAGGTCGAGCTGTGGATCGATGGTGAGCCGGTCAGGGTCGAGCGAAAGGAGCCGGCTCCCTCCTTCCGCACCGAGGAGGAGCCCTGCCACTATGAGGCGGTGCTCCCCAGGCCGGACGGGGTCAAGCGGGTGGCTGTAATGCGCGTGGCGCCGTTTCGGGGAAGGACCGGCGGCGGGGTCTTTGCGGGTCCCGTCTCCTACGAGTGGCAGGAAGGCACGATCCTTTTAGGCGATTGGACGACCCAGGGCTTGGAAGCCTACTCCGGCGCGGTGAGGTATCGGGGCGCGTTTGAGCTGCGGCAAGTGCCTCGCGGCCGGCGCATCACTCTGGATTTGGGCAGGGTTCGTGGGACGGCCGAGGTGCGCGTGAATGGCACGAGCGTGGGCACCCGGGTCTGGTCGCCGTACCGTTTCGACATCACCCCGACCGTCCGGCGCGGCGTTAACGACGTCGAGATTGTGGTCTGCAACACCTTGGGACCGTATCTCAAGGCCGCAAGCCCCACGCCCTACGTCTTTCCAGGGCAAGAACAGTCGGGCGTTTACGGCCCCGTGCGGGTCATGGCGCGCTAGAGGTTATGGATCCAAGGAGCGCCCGTTGGCGCCGATCAACGCCTCGCCGGTCGTGGTGTACACCTTGGGGTGGCCGGCATGATGGCCAACGGTATCGTCGGTTAACGGTTTGGGGTCGGCGACGTACTCGATCGCCTTCCCGTCCACTTGGATCTGCAGCCAGCGGCCTTGGGCGCTTTCGTCGCCTTGGGAGAAGTTCCAGAACTGGTGGTTGTTGGCGGAACGCTCGTTTGCCTTGGGGAAGGCGCTGGGCACAGGAGTCGTTTCCAGCCCCTCGGCCTCCAGCTCTTCGATGGCGGCCATCCACTGGCGCTGGTGGTACGTGTCCCGGGCCAGGAGGAAGGAGAGCATGTCTCTTACGCCGCGGTCGGTGGTCATTTCGTAGAGGCGGGCGACCTGGAGACGACCCTGGGATTCGGCGGCGAGGTTGGAGCGGAAGTCAGCCAAGAGATTGCCGCTTGCGACGATGTAGCGGGATGTCCAGGGAAAGTCCTGGGAGTCGTTGGGGCTTGCCCCTAGTCCCCAGACGATGGCGTGCTGGGGGCTCATGCCGCCCAAGACGGCTCCCACCGCCGGGTTTTCCTTTGCCGCGATCTCCTGGTCCACGGGAGAGCCTTCCAACAGGCGAGCGATCATCGTCGCGAGCATCTCAACGTGCGCCATCTCCTCGGTGCCGATGTCGAGGAGCATGTCGCGGTACTTGGCGGGGCCGCGGCAGTTCCATCCTTGAAAGAGGTACTGCATCATGACGGTGATCTCGCCAAAGGCCCCGCCGAGCACCTCTTGAAGCTTCTTGGCGTACACCGGATCAGGACGTTCGGGCTTCGCGTTGTACTGCAGCCGCTTTACGTGGTAAAACACGGTTTAACCCCCTTGGTGTTGGTGCTTCAGCGATAACCTACCCGGGGAAAAACACCTCAAACGCGGTAAATCGCGCCAGGTAGGCCGGCGGGGGAAAGCGGCTGCAGGACGGGTCGCGGCGCAGGCTAGGCCAGCGCAGGTTCGCCGCCGAGGCCTGGGGGCTCGCTGGCCAGGCTCGAAAGCTCTGCCCTCCGGCGATCGGCTGCGATGATCGCTTGGTCGGCGCTCCAAAAGATGCGATCTTCGCCCAAGGCCGCGATGATCCCGCCCCGCTCGAGTTTTTCCCGCACGGGTTTGGCCAGCCCGCTCAAGTAGACGTGACGCCCCTCGGCTTTGAGCCTTTCGATCAGTTCGCCGATGGCTTTGAGGCCTGTGGTGTCGATGAGCGGCACCGTCCGCAAGCTCAAGATAATGTCGTCGTACGCATCGAGCTTTTCGAGGACACGGCTAAACCGGTGGACCGTGCCGAAAAAGAGCGGCCCGACGACGTAGACGACCAGGATGCGGTCGCTCTGCGAGCGCATCTCGTAACCCATCCTGCGCATCTCTTCCACGGAGATAGGCTTGTAGACGATCTCCGCCTGGCTGCTTTGAAAGACAAAGATCAGCGCGGAAAACCCAAGTCCCAGGATGATGGCCTGGGTGAGGTCGAGGACGGCCGTGGCCACCAGCGTGATGAGAAAGACCGGCAATTCGCTGGCAAAACGATGGCGAAAGACGTCGCGGATGGCCGACCAATCGTTCATCCGCCAGGCCGTGACCGCGAGGACACCGCCGAGAGCCGCGAGCGGGACGTGGGAGATGACGGGAGCCAGCAGCATGGCGGCGATCAAGAGCATCACGCCGTGGATGATCCCGGAAAGCCTCGTCACCGCGCCGCTCCTGACGGCGACGCTCGACCGCGCGATCGCGGCGGTCACAGGCACGCCGCCAAAGAACGGGACGATGATGTTGCCCACGCCTTGCGCAAAGAGCTCTTGGATGTCGTCCATCTTGACCTTGGTCTGGCGGCCGATGACCGCTCCGCAAAGCAGGCTCTCGATGGCGCCGAGAGCGGCCACCGAAAGCGCTGGCCCGATGAGCTCGCCCATCCGATGCCAGGGGATATTGGCCAGCGTGAGCCGCTCGTCAAGGATGATGGTCTGGGGGATCGTGCCGATCGTCGGCACGTCGAGCTTAAAGATCGCCGCCGTCGCCGTCGCGACAACCAGCGCCAAAAGGGATCCGGGAAAGCGCGCGTTGAGCCGCGCCGGCCAAAGGACCATGATCGCAATGACGAGGAGGCTCAAAAAGAGGGCGCTGGCGTTGGGCGCCTGCCGCAGCTCAAAGTAATTCCAAAGCTGGGCCAAAGCGTTGTCGCCGGCGACGGTGTCAATCCCCAAGAGGTTGCCGATCTGCCCGACAAAGATGATCACGGCGATGCCGCTGGTAAACCCCGTGATCACCGCCGACGGGATGAAGTTGATGATCTGGCCCAGCTTAAAAACGCCCAAGAGGATGATGATGATCCCAGCCATGACGGAGACCGTCCAGACGCCTTCAAGTCCGTACCGGTGGGAGACGACGATGAGGACCGCCGACATGGCTCCTGTAGGGCCGGAGATCTGAAATGGAGCGCCGCCGATGGCTGATATGACGACTCCCGCGACGATGGCGGTGACAAGGCCCGCCGCAGCCGTTGCCCCCGAAGCCACGCCAAAGGCGAGTGCGAGGGGCAGGGCGACTGCGGCGACCGTGATGCCCGCCAAGACATCCCTTTGAAACTTGTGAACGTCGTAGCCTCGAAACTCTTGCCGCCAAAGTTGAAACAGACGCCGAGCGAAGACGTATTCCCGCACTCCCGATTCCTCACATCTGCCGTGATGGTGATCGAGCACACCAGCACTATTTTATCTCACTTTTGCCCGCCGTTGGGAGATGCGGCAAGCTACGCCCGCGCCCCGTCTTAAGCGTGTGTCCGGCTTTCCTGCTCTTGCTCCAGGCGAAAACGCTTGATCAGCTCATCGAGAGCGTCGGCCAGCTGGGCGAGGTGGGTGGCGGATTGCTGGACGTTTTCCACAAAGGCGTTGCTCTCTTCGGCCGATGCGGCCACCTCTTGCGCGACCGCCGCGGTCTGCTCGGAGATCGTCGAAATGTTTTCGATCGCTTGCGCCGCCTGGTCGCTGGACGCGCTCATCTGCTCGGCGGCAAGGGCGTTTTCACGAGTGATGGCCGCCATCTGGTTGACGTTTTCGACCACTTTGGTGCTTTCTTGAGAGACCTGCTCCACCGCGGCAGCGATCTCGTGCGCCAGGGTATCGCTCTCCTGGATGGCCTGGATGATCTTTTCCAGCGCTTCGCCGGCAGTGGTGGCGAGGGCAAATCCCTTTTCGACTTGCTCGAGCCCGGCGGTGGTCGCCTCGGTCGCCGCGGCGACACCGGCCTGCATGCTCTCGATCAAAGAGATGATCTGCTGCGTGGAGCGGGCCGAGTTTTCAGCGAGCTTGCGCACTTCGGCGGCTACGACGGCAAAACCCCTGCCGTGTTCGCCGGCACGGGCCGCTTCGATCGCGGCGTTGAGGGCCAAGAGGTTGGTGTGGTCTGCGATCTCCTGGATGATGCTGACGATTTCGCCGATGCGCAGCGAATGCTGTCCGAGCTCCTGAGCCCGCTCTGCGGCTTGGGTGACCGAGTCCCGGATCTGTTGCATGGCTGCGACGGTAGCTCGTACAGCCTCTCCACCGGCACGGGCATCGGCGACGGCTCGCTCAGCCGATGCCGCAACTTGCTGCGCCGAAGCGGCGACACCGTTGAGCTCGAGGGCCATCCGCTCGGCCATCTCATTGGTCTGTTGCACCTGCCGGGTCTGCTCCTGCGCTCCGGCAGCGATTTGCGCCGCCGATTGCCGCCACAAGCGAACCGTGTCCGCCGTTTCTTGAACCGATGTCAACTGCTTCTGCGTCCCTTCGGCGACCTGGCTCATCGCCTGGGCGATCTGGCTGGTCGCTTGCAAGCTTTGATCGGCGGCGTCTTGGAGATGGCGGCTGCTGGCGCCGAGCTCAGCGCTGGTGTTGATCACGTCGCTGATTGCCGCCCGCAGGTTTTGCACCATCTGGATGAAGTCCCGGGCCATGTCGCCGAGCTCGTCCTTTCGCTCGACCGGCAGCCGGGGAAGCGTGAGATCGCCCTGCGCGATCCGGCGCGTGGCCGACGCGAAGCCGAGGATAAGGCGGCTGATGAAGCTAGCCGCGCTCAAACCCACGAGCACGACGACGACGATGGTTCCAGCGATAAAGTACACCAAGACAGTTTTGAGGTGCGTTCCCAGTTGCAGGGCCGAGGCGATCGCGCGCTCTTCCTCGACTTCAAAGACGATGCCCCACCCCAGCAGAGGAAGGTGCGCGTAGGCGCCCATCACCCGTACTCCGGCGGCGTTTTCGTAGACGTCGACCCCCGTCTCGCCCCGGCGGAGCGCCTCTGCCGCCTTGGTCGAAAGGGGAACAGTGGGGTCTGAGACCGAATCGACGCTCATCAGGGGCAGCCCTGCGGCGTCGACGAGGTAACTTTCAGCGATGCGGCCGCGGGAGATCTCCGCCACGCTTTCAAACACGTGATCGAGCCTGACATTGCCGACCGCAGCGCCGATGATTTGACCGTCCTTATAAAGGGGTGTGGCGACCCGGATGATGTACTCCTGGGCCGACGGGTCCTGCAAGATCGGCTCGGAAAACGCGTCCTCCCCGGCCATCACCCGTTGAAACCAGGGCTCACTCGCGACGCGGATGGTCCCGGCCGATGTAACCGTGCCGGAAGCCCTGTGCCGTTCGACGCCGAAGTACCCTTCGCCCTCGGTGGAGACGAGGTGAATCGAGCGAAAATACGGAGCCTGGTTGATCCGGTCCATGAGCGTGACGTGCAAGACGATCCAGTCGAGGTCAATCGCAGCGGGCAGGGCGGCGATCTCCTTCACTTCCGCCAGGCGGGCCTGGAGCCACTGCTCGATCAACTCCCGGTTGTCTTCGACCGTCGTTTTGAGACGGTTGGCCTCGACTTGAATCAAGCCCTGTTCGCTTTGCCAAACCGTAAACCATCCGGCGGCGAGGACGGGCACGAGACCGATGAGGAGGAAGATCGTGACAAACTTGACTCGGATTCCTGAAAGCCTGCGACGCATGTTGATGGTCTCACCCCCGGCAGCTAGTCCGACCTTCACGGTTCACATTTCTAATCTTCGGCTGCTTTTGGTGAAAAATATAGGGTTTCTTTTCTTTTCTTTTGGAGTTGAGATGTTTCCATTGGGGGATTGAGATATCTTCAAAGAAATTGTTGAGTCCGTCGACGAGGCGCCAAGGTGTTTGCAGCCCGTTTGAAAAGTTTAGCTTGAAGGAAGTTTGCCTGGGAGGAGTGCGGCGATGACACAGGAGCGAAAGGTAGGGCAACCCCTTGACCGGGTGGGCAATCTGGTGAGCGTGGCGTGGCTTTCCCGTCATCTGGGCCGGGACGATCTCGTTGTGGCCGACTGCCGGTTTGCGCTCGACGACCCCGAAGCGGGAAGGCGGGCTTACGAGCGGGATCATATTCCCGGCGCGGTCTATTTCGATCTGGAGAAAGACCTGTCGCGGCCGGTTTCGCCGGCCAGCGACCCCTCGGGAGGACCCGGGTCCGGCGGCGGACGCCATCCCCTGCCTTCCGTGGAGGAGATGGCGGCGCTGTTTGGCGCGACGGGGATCGGCGACGGAACGATCGTGATCTGCTATGATGATCACGGGGGGAGCATGGCGGCGCGCCTTTGGTGGATGCTGCGGTACCTCGGGCACCGGCAGGTCGCGCTTCTCGACGGTGGTTACACGGCTTGGCGCGCAGCGGGCCTGCCCGTCACAGCGGAAGTGCCGAACCCTTCTCCCCGGACCTTTATACCCCGACCTCAGCCGCACATGATCGCCACGATGGATGAGGTGCGCCGGGCCTCTGCCACCGGCGAGGCGATCATCGTCGACTCCAGGACGCCTGAACGGTATCGTGGAGACGTGGAGCCCATCGATCCGGTGGCAGGGCATATCCCGGGCGCCATCAACCTTCCTTGGAACGGCAATTTAAACGAAAACGGCCTCTTTCGAGAGCCTGACCAATTGACCCACCGGTTCGCGTTGTTGTGGCAGGAGGCGCAAAAAGGAAAGAAGGATGTGATCGTCCACTGCGGCTCCGGCGTGACAGGCTGCCTCAATGTGCTGGCGCTGGAGCGGGCTGGCATCCCGGGGGCGCGGCTTTTCGTGGGCGGGTGGAGCGAGTGGTGCTCCCACCCGGAAAACCCCATCGCCCGGGGAGATCGCGCTTAGAGCCAGGCCGGTGCGATCAACGTTTGGGGGTGATCCGATATGAAGCAAACGTCGATGCGTCCGTTAAACCGCCTCACCATCTTTGGCACCGCAGACGAGCGGACCATCGCCCAAATGGAAAATTGCCTGGCGGTCGAAGAGGGGGCCATCGGGGTCCTCTGCGCCGACAATCATTTGGGTTATTCCCAACCCATCGGCGCGGCGGTAGCTTATCGAGAGCACATCAGCCCCTCGGGAGTGGGCTTTGACATCGGATGCGGCAACAAGGCGGTCTTGACCAACCTGATGGCCCAAGACGTGGATATCCCGGCCGTGATGGATGAGATCGTGCGCCGGATCAGCTTTGGCATCGGGCGGGTCAATAACGAACCCGTCGACCATCCAGTCCTGGACGAGATCCGCAACGCTCCCTTTAAGCCGCAGCGGGCGCTTTATGATTTGGCGGCCGAGCAGCTGGGGACGGTCGGAGCGGGCAACCACTATATCGACCTTTTTGCCGACGACGAGGGGCGCCTTTGGGTCGGCGTCCACTTTGGCTCGCGGGGCTTTGGCCACCGGACCGCGTCGGGCTTTCTCTCCCTTGCGAAGGGAGGTCGTTTTGAAGACGCCGCCATCGAGGGCGAAATGATGAGCCCTCCGGTGGTCTTTCACGTCGACTCGGAGCTGGGCCAGGCCTACATCGAAGCGATGACCCTCGCCGGCAAATACGCCCAGGCCGGTCGTGACGTGGTCTGCGACAAGGTGCTTGAGATCCTGGGCGCAAAAGAGATCGAGTCGGTGCACAACCACCACAATTTCGCCTGGCGGGAGGAGCACGGCGGCGAGATGTGGTGGGTCATCCGCAAAGGATGCACCCCGGCCTTTCCCGGCCAAAAGAGCTTTGTCGGGTCCACGATGGGCGAAGACTCGGTCATCCTCGAAGGGAGCCCTGAGGGTTACAGGGCCCTCTACTCCACGGTGCACGGCGCAGGCAGGGTGATGAGCAGGAGAGAGGCGCTGGGCAAGCGCCGGCGAGGCTGGGTGTGTCCCGCGCCGGGTTGCGACTGGCGAGGGGTTTCGGGGGGTGGAAACCCGGGCGCGTGCCCGAAGTGCGGGCACAAAAAGCTCGTCAAAGGGTGGGTGCAAGTGAAACCGGGACGCATCGACTTTGATGCGGTGCGGGCCCAGCTCGAGCGAAGGGGCATCGTCTTGCGGGGAGGGGGCGCCGACGAAGCGCCGGCCGCTTACAAGCGGCTCGACGACGTGTTGAAGGCTCACGGCGGCACCATCCGGATTATCCGTCGCCTGCGCCCGTTGGGTGTCGCCATGGCCGGGCCCGACGTGTACGATCCCTACAAAGACTAGCGATGCTCCTTGCGGAGCGCACGGCTCAAGAGGGCCGGCCCATGGGCACGGCCCTTTCATCGTGCCGTCGCGACCGAGGAGTTGCGTGCGCATACCGGGGCTGCCGCGGGTATGGGAGGATTCCTGCTCCTCATGATGGATAGATTTTGGCGATAGATGATGGACCAAATTAGGGGAGATTTGAGAATGAACATTGGCATCGTGGGTATCGGTTTCATGGGCACGACCCACTTCAACGCCGCGAAGGCGCTTCGAGGCGCTCGGGTCTTTGCGATCAGCTCCCGGGACCCGGCAAAGCTTTCGGGCGACTGGTCCCACATTAGCGGCAACCTGGGTCGCCAGGGAGGGGTGCAGGACCTGACGGGAATCCGTACCTATACCGATTACCGGGATCTTCTCGCCGATCCCGACGTCGACCTGGTCGATATCTGCTTGCCGGTGGAGCTTCACAGGCCTGTCGCCATAGAGGCTCTCCGGGCGGGAAAGCACGTTCTCGTCGAAAAACCCATCGCGCCCACCTTGGCTGATGCCGACGCGATGATCCAAGCCGCCGAGGAGGCGGGAAAACGCCTCTTTGTCGCCCACGTGCTCCGCTTTTTCCCCGAGTTTGCCTTTGTCAAGAAGGCGCTGGAAAGCGGCGAATACGGCCGCCTCGTGGCGGCCCATTTCAAACGGGTGATCTCCAAGCCCAAGTGGGCGATGGACGGTGCCGAGCCTCCAAGCCCCTTCGCAGCCGACGTCGTCTTGGATCTTCATATTCACGATGCCGACTTCGTGCAGTTTCTCTTGGGGATGCCCGATCGGGTCTTCGCCCGGGGCGTGCCGGCCGGTGGCGGCCTGCTCTACGTCCACGCTCAGTACCTGTACGACCGTCTCGGGATCAGCATTTCGTGCCAGAGCGGCGCGCTCTCGATGGAGGCCGTCCCCTTTGAGCACGGGTTTGACGCCTACTTTGAAAAGGCGACGCTCTCCTTCAATTCCCGATCGGCAGAGGGCCTCTCCATGTGGCGTTTGAACCAACAGGAAATCGTCCAACCTACGCTCTCGAGTGTCGATCCCTTTACCGCAGAGCTGCAGTACGTCGTCGACGCCTTGCAGGGGAAAAACGACGGGAGCCTCCTCGATGCTCGCTCCGCTCGCAATTCCCTTTTCCTGTGCGAGCTCTGCAAGGAGTCGGCGCGCCGCGGCGAACCGGTAGCCGTGCGCCAATAACGGCCACCGGCGCTGGATTTCAAGTTTAGAGCGAGGCCGTCGATGAACTCCGAGCTTGCCATTGTCGTATTCCTGCTCGCAGCAACGACTCTGATGTTTGCGCTCAACCGGCCCCGGATGGACGCAGTGGCGCTGATCATGATGACCATCCTGCCGCTGACCGGGGTGATCACGGTCTCGGAGGCGCTGGCTGGCCTGAGCGACCCCAACGTCGTCTTGATCGGCGCCCTGTTTGTGATCGGCGAAGGACTGGTGCGAACGGGCATCGCGCAGCGGCTCGGCGACTTTCTCGTCCGGAGGGCCAACGGGAGTGAAAGGCGGCTCATCGCCCTGTTGATGACCGTCGTGGGCGGCGTCGGTTCGGTGATGAGCTCCACAGGGGTCGTGGCACTCTTTATTCCCACAGTGCTCAGGATCGCTCGCCGGGCCAAGATCTCGCCCAGCCGCCTCTTAATGCCCCTGAGCGTCGCCGCGTTGGTCAGCGGGATGATGACCCTGATTGCCACGCCGCCCAACCTTATCGTCCACGGCGAGCTGGTCCGGTCGGGATACGAGGGCTTTCACTTTTTTTCCTTTACCGTGTTTGGCATTCCCATCTTGCTGGTGGCGATCGGTTACATGTTGGTCGCCCGCCGGTGGCTTGAGCCTTCCGCGGCGCCCGAAGAGGCAGGGTCGCGTCCCAGCCTTGCGCAGTGGATCGAGGAGTACGGCTTGGCGGGGCGCCACTACCAGCTGCGGGTCAAGAGCGGCTCTCCGTGGATCGGCAAGCGTTTGGAGGAGCTGGAGCTGCGGAAAAAGCATGGCCTAAACGTGCTGGCGATCGAACGGCAGCAACGGCTGGCTGCGACGATTTTGGCTCCCGGAGCGCAGACGGCGCTCCGGGCGGGCGATGTCCTTTATGTGGACCTTCGCCCTTCGGGTCAGAGGATCGAGACCCTTCTACAAGAGTGCGGCCTCCAAGAGGTGCCTCTCAAAGACAACCGCTTTTCGGACCGGTCGCAGGCCATCGGGATGGCAGAGCTCTTGATCCCGGCCACGTCGCGCCTCATCGGCGAGACCGTGATCTCGTCCCGGTTTCGCTCGATTTTCCGGCTTTCTGTCATCGGCCTTCGGCGAGGAAAGACCCCCGTCATGGGAAACGTGCTGGAGGAACCCTTGAGGCTGGGGGATACTCTGCTGGTGGCCGGCCCGTGGCGCGCGATTTCAAGGTTGCAAAATGATCCCAACGAACTGATCGTCCTCAACGTTCCGACCGAGCTCGACGACGTCATCGCCCTGCCGGCCAGGGCTCCCTTTGCCCTGGTCGCCCTAGCGGTCACCGTGGCGTTGATGGTGACCGGGGTCGTTCCCAATGTGCAGGCGGCGCTCATCGGCTGCCTGTTGATGGGGCTGTTCCGGTGCGTCGACATGAGCGCCGCTTACCGTTCGATCCAGTGGGGGACGATCTTTCTCATCGTCGGGATGCTCCCGTTTTCGCTGGCGCTGCAAAAGACCGGGGGTGTCGATGCGGCGGCCCGGCTCCTTCTGGGCCAGCTGGGCGACACCAGCCCAACCCTGATCCTGGTGACCCTCTATGTCCTCACTTCTTTGATGGGTCTTTTTGTATCCAACACGGCAACAGCCGTTTTGGTGGCGCCCATCGCCCTCGCGATGGCAAGAGAGATGGGGCTTTCGCCCTATCCCTTTGCGATGACGGTCGCGCTGGCTTCCTCGGCCGCGTTTTTGACCCCGGTCTCCTCTCCGGTCAACGCCTTAGTCGTCGGCCCAGGAAACTACCGGTTTCTCGACTTTGTGCGCATCGGCTTGCCGCTCACCTTGTTGGTGATGATTGTGAGCATTCTCTTGATCCGCCTGCTTCTGCCGTTTTGAGGCGCTCCTTTGGGGCTTCCCCTGGGCTCGAAAGGGCTCCTCAAAAACGCCGGGGACGCCTACTCCCCGCTGGTCACCCGCAGCCCGATGAGGCCGGCGATCAACATGAGCAGGGAGAGGATCTTGAGAGGATCGCGCGACTCCCCGAGCCAGAGCATGCCCACGATCGCCGTTCCGGCGGCCCCGATCCCCGTCCAAACGGCGTAGGCCGAGCCAACGGGGAGCGTCTTGAGCGCGATCGCGAGGAGAAACATGCTCAGTGCAAGGGTGACGACAAACCCGATCGTCGGCACAAGGCGGGTCAATCCGTCGGATTGCTTGAGAAAAAGCGCCCACGCCATTTCGAGCAGTCCGGCGAAAAAGAGCGTGAGCCAAGCCACCGCTGCATCACCTGACCTTTCGCCGATGCGCTGTTATCGCTCAATACATAAACTCCCGGATGTCGTAACGGGCGGCTTTCAGCCCGAGGCTGCGGATCTGTTTCGCGAGACGGCTGAGCTCCTCTTCGATCTCCTGCTCCGGCATAGGGGTCAATCCGGCCTCTTGCCGCCGCCGGATGTAGAGCGATCCGGGCTGCTCGACAAAGGGTGAGAGGTAGACGAGATCGCCGGCGGCAAGGGGCATGCGCCGGATGGCTGCAAGCGTTGCCTTGGCGTGCGCCTCCTTGGCTTCTTGCCCGCCGACTCCCACCATGACGATGAGGCCGACGTTTAACCCGGCCTGTTTGAGGTCGCTCACAAACCCAACCAGCTCCTCTTGGGAACCCGGCTTGTTGAGAAAGGCCAGCAACTCGTCGTCTCCCGTCTCCATGCCGATGTAGACGCGCTCAAGTCCAAGTTCGGCCAAGCGCCGCCAGTCTTTGATACTTTTGCGCTCGCCGGTGTAGAGGTCGATAAAGCTGTAGATCGCCTCGCCGGGAAAGGCTTCTCGGGCCGTGACAAGCAGTGGCTCGAGCCGGTTTTGCGAAAGGGCAAGGGCGTTGCCGTCGGCAAGAAAGAGCCCTTTTCGCATCCACGCGCCTTTCCCCAAAAACGCCTTGACCGCCGAGACGTGAGCCGCAAACTCCTCCGGCGACTTGGCCCGGAAGGGCCGGTCTTGATAGAAACTGCAAAAGGTGCACCGGTTCCACGTGCATCCTTCGGTCG